>NZ_WIVG01000005.1 GCF_016758115.1 Lactococcus garvieae | reverse complement strand
GCATCTTGACCGGAACGTTCCCAACCAAAGATGAGGCTGGCATACTGGTCGAAGGCATTGGACGGATTATTGTTTGCACGGTCATTGATATTGCCTGCGCTTGGAATCCATGTGGTCCAGTTTTCTACATCGTCACGGCTGGTCCCTGCGACCAGAGGCGTGAAGTCCGTTTCATCACGCTGTCGGGTTTCGAGGAACTCAGACAGGCGTATCCGTGCCATGATTGGCCGCTCCCCGTAGTTCTCCACGAAGACGTCCTTGTTTTCGGTGTCTCGGTTGTAGTAGTCGTGGACACGGCCACCGACATTGATCTCTACTTCATTCAGCCGGTCATTGATGGCCCGCTGGTTGAAGGCTTGGAAGGCGAAGGTGCCGCCTACTGCGAGTAACAAGAGCGACAGAAGCACGAGGTTGCGCAGCCGCCGCTGGTTTTTCTTTTCTGGTGTCATAAACTCCTCCTTGACGTAACCTGTGGTTTAGATTTTTCATTACATTTGCATTTCTAATGTTACGTTTACTTTCTGAGTCTATAGTATAAAAAAAAAAAAAAAGGTCAAATGAAATGAGTGTTTGATGAGAAAAGCGGAGGGGACTTTCAGGTGAGGTAACTTCTGGCTTCCGTAGTACGTGCCTGAAAAGTGGATAAAAAAGAAGCTCCAGTCTAGGCCGGAGCTTCTTCATTCGTATCTTTTTTCTTACTTTCTCTTAGTTTACCACGACACTTGCCGCAGGCGTACTTCTTAATATCAATTTTACGCTGCCGCTGATAGACCTGCTGGCAGCTTTGACAGATATAAGTATATCTTACCTCCTTCATAGGTGGAGCATAGCGCAGACCACCAACTTGCGCAAGCAGCGTTTTGAAGTCCTTGTCCTTGTGCCTGTAACCTCTTTTTTGAGTATAAAGATGATAGTGTACCAGTTCATGCAGAATGATACGGTCAAACTCTGGTAGTTCCGCCATCTTAGGGTTAAAATCTAAATGCATATCCTTGGGGAAAAAGCGCCCTCCCGTACTACGTAAACGGTTATTCCACTGAGCTGTATGTCTAAAAGGACGACCAAACTTTGCCAAGGAAAGTTGGCGTACATGGTTAGTCAACTCTTTATTGTTCACGTGGCTCTACCAAAGTCAGATTGATTTTTCCGCGTTCTTGATCAATGGACTTGACCCAAACTGTCACAATCTGTCCGACAGCAACGACTTCATGAGGATTTTTGACAAAGTTTTTGCTCAGATCGGAGACGTGAATCAAGCCATCATTTTTAATGCCAATATCCACAAAGGCTCCAAAATCAACAACGTTACGAACTGCTCCTTCAAGTTTTTGCCCCACGCGCAAATCTTCAGCAGAAAGGACATCCTGACGTAAAAGGGGTGCATCAAAACTATCGCGTAAGTCACGTCCCGGTTTTATTAAGTCAGAAATAATATCAGTCAAGGTTTCTTGTCCCACGCCCAGATGCTCTGACATTTCTTTGACATCAACTGTTTTCAACACATCTGCCAAATGCGCATCACCCTCGGACAAGCCAAGATACTGAAGCAACTCCTTAACAACTTTATAGGACTCTGGATGAACTCCGGTATTGTCCAAAAAATTCTGGGCATCAGGTATTCGGAGAAAACCAGCAGCTTGCTCAAAAGCTTTGGCTCCTAAGCGTGGCACTTGTTTCAACTGACTCCGGCTTGTTAACGCACCATTTTCCTCACGGAATTTTACGACATTATTCGCCAAAGTTTTGTTAAATCCAGCCACATGAGAAAGAAGAGCTGGACTGGCTGTGTTTACATTTACCCCCACTTGGTTAACAACTGTTTCGACCACAAAATCCAGGTTTTCGGTCAGTTTCTTTTCCGACACATCATGTTGATATTGCCCCACACCAATAGCTTTCGGCTCAATTTTAACCAGCTCGGCTAGTGGGTCCTGCAAACGGCGTGCAATAGAAACAGCTGAACGTTTCTCAACAGTGAGATCAGGAAACTCTTCCCGTGCCAGCTCTGAAGCAGAATAAACCGAAGCGCCAGATTCGCTGACAATGACATAAAAGACATCTGATAAGTTATTTTCCTTAAGCACTTCCGCCACAAAAGCTTCTGACTCCCGACTGGCCGTACCGTTACCAATAGCAATCATATCCACTTTGTAAGTTGATATAAGTTCCACTAAGTCATTTTTAGCCTGAGCGATTTGGCTTGTATTTGCTGGTTTTACAGGGTAAATAACCTTTGTTGTAAGAAGCTTACCTGTAGCATCAACGATGGCCAACTTTGCTCCTGTACGGTAGGCGGGATCAAAGCCCATAACTGTACGCCCTTTTAGTGGCGCGACCAGAAGTAAATTCTTTAAATTTTCACCAAAAACTTCGATAGCCGCATCTTCTGCTTTTTCTGTTAACTCAGCCCGAACTGCTCGTTCCATGGCAGGAAGCAATTTTTTCTTTACTGCTTCCTTGATAGCCAAGCTCATATATTTGTTACTACGGGCAGCAAAGCGGTTCTCAAAAAAACGTAAGATTTTATCTTCATTATGTTCAAACTTCACAGAAAGAACACCTAGTTTTTCACCACGGTTAAGAGCAAGTACTCGGTGATTAGGAAGATCTGCTATTTTTTCCGAAAATTCATAGTAAATTTGGAAGACCTTTTTCTCATCTAGACTTTGATCTTTGAGGCTACTTTCAAGCAGACTGTTTTGTTTGACTTCATTTAAAAGCCAACTCCGCAGTTTGGCATCCTCAGATATTGCTTCCGCCAAGATATCCATAGCACCTTGCAATGCTTTTGCTGCAGTTGCAAAATTTTCGTTTGTAAAACTTTCAGCTTCTTCTTCAACATTTACTGCGTTTTTCACGATAAGTTGTGCAAGTGGGAAAAGACCATTTTCTTTGGCAATGGTTGCTTTGGTACGACGCTTTTCTTTATAGGGAAGATAAAGGTCTTCTACTTCTGAAAGTTTCTGTGCAGCTTGAATCTGGGTCTTAAGTTCGTCTGTTAACTTTCCCTGCTCTTCAATTTTTGAAAGTACGGCTGTTTTACGGTCAGCCAACTTTGTCAAGCTGTCGTTTTCATCAATAATTTTTTTAATCTCAACTTCGTCCAAGCTTCCCGTCACTTCTTTTCGATAACGCGCAATAAAGGGGACAGTGTTCCCCTCTGCTGTAAGTTCAAGAACTTTTTGTACTTGGGAGCTTTTGATATTTAACAGTTCAGCTATTTTTTGCGTATTTTCCATGCTTCCATTTTATCATATTCTCAGCAATTTCATTTCATACCGTAAAAAAATGGTAGGGAAAGCAATTTAAGGACTGCACATAAAAAGACACGCCTATCACGCCTATACTGTAAAAGCTGAGAAGTCTAAAAACGTAAGTTCTCACTCACACAGCTTTTTCAAAACTATAAAGTCAATGCTGTCCCCCACTGCAAGTCTTTAAGAAAAACGGTGAAATCCTCAATAGTAATCATAATCCCCCTCCCTCCAATACTTTTCAGCTGTTTTTAAAATTAACAAAAAAGCACCAAAAATCTTAGTGCCTTCTTTGAAAAAATTTTTCTATTATATCTTGACGAACATAGGTATAATCCTTATTTTCACGACTCGGGTAAGTCCGGTTACTCAGAACGACTAAAGCACGCCTCTGTAGGAGATCTAAACAAATCAATCCTCCTGTAAAACCTGTGTGATAGAGGTGCCCAGCACCACGAGAAAGCCAGCCTAGAGTCCGCCCCGAAACTACAAATGTCTGTAAGGTCGTTAACAGCTCATCTGATAAAAGATCACCTGAAAAAACTGCCCGAACAAAGCCTTCTAAATCACCAACCGTACTGAAAAGTCCTGCATGTCCTGCTTCCCTTCCCCAGAGAAAGGCTTTCCCATCATGAACATTTCCTTTAATCTTACCTCGAGATTTCGTAACTTCTGTCGGTACAGCAGCACTTTCATCTGGAAAATAGGTCGTCGATGCCATACCCAAAGGTTCAAAAATATGAGTGTCAAAACTCTCCTCAAGTCCACAACCATCTATTTTTTCAATGATTTCTCCCAGGAGTAAATAACCAATGTCGGAGTAATTTGTGTGCCTTTCATTAGGCAAAGGGAGATCAACTTTTTTCAAAAAATTCCAAAAAAATTCTTGTGAAAAGTCTGTTTTATCTGTGAAGTCAGCAGGAAATCCCGCACGGTGTAAGAGAAGGTCTTCGATTGTTATTTGCAACTCTGCAAGTACAGGAAAAAACACGTCAATCGAATCTGAAAGTGAAATCTCTTCATGGTCTATGAGCTGAAGGATGCGCGTTGTTGTCCCGACCACTTTAGTCAGGCTAGCTAAGTCATAAAGGGAAGATGAGATGACTTTCTCAACATCATCTATTGTCCCACCATATACAGTTTGACTGTCTTGATTTTCCATATAAAAAGCCGCAAAGCCCGGCGTATCTTCCCGAACTACTGCGGCTTCTAACATTTTGAAAATATCACTTGCTTTCTCGGATAACATTGGCGATATTTCCATCTTTTTCCTCTAGTAATTTTTTAGCTTCAGTGCTTGAAATATTTAACTCCAGCATCAAAATTGCGACGTTAACACGTTCACCAGCCTCGTAAAAGACTTTCTCTGCCTCTTCAAAACTCACGCCTGTTGCCTGAGAAACGATACGAATCCCACGATTCACTAACTTCTCGTTTGTCGCTTGAACATTAATCATCAGATTCTGGTAAACCTTACCTGTTTTAACCATGATTCCTGAAGAAATCATATTGAGCACCATCTTCTGTGCAGTCCCTGATTTCATACGGGTTGAGCCTGTAATAACCTCAGGACCAACAGCAACATCTATCCCTACATCAGCTACGGCAGCCATTTCACTGTTTGGGTTTGCAGATACTGAAATAGTCAGTGCGCCTACTTTTTTAGCGTATTCCAATGCTGCTAAAACATAGGGAGTTCGGCCACTTGCAGATAACCCTATCAATATATCTTGAGGCGTTAACTCGACTGCTTTTATGTCAGCTAAGCCCAGTTCACGAGAATCTTCGGCACCCTCAATGGCCTTATAAACTGCCTCAGCACCTCCTGCGATAATTCCGAAAGCTCGTTCAGCCGGGACACTATAAGTAGGTGTTAATTCAACACCATCCAAAAGTCCTAAACGACCACTCGTCCCTGCACCTATATAAATGATTCGTCCACCCGCAGCAAAACGCTCCGCAGCGAGGTCAATAGCCTTAGCAATTTTAGGCAAAGCAACTGTGATTCCTGCAGCAACCTTCGCATCTTCATTATTAATGATTTCAACCATTTCCAAAGTCGACACCTGATCCAAATTCATCGAATTCGGGTTACGTCCTTCTGTTGATAAACTCTCAATTTTATTCAATTTTTTCTCACTTCATTTAATTTTTTTTATATTTTCAGCCGTTTTCTTCATTCGTTCTGTCAATTCTGTACCAATCATCTCTTCGATAACACCTAAATACAATACTGTGGCAACTTGAAAGGATGACTCAAAAGAAGCAATTGCGCCAACCCGGAGCAAGTGCTCTGTTGTAGGTATTGCGATAATACCGTTCACTTGTTTGCTTAAGTCATCCGACTGATTTTTTGTCACAATATAAGATTGAGCCCCACGTTCACGTGCAATAGCTAAGGCGGCTAGAACTTCTTTTGTCTCGCCTGAATAAGAAAAACTAAGAACAACATCTTGCTCATTCAGATAAGCTAAATTTTCCATAACCATATGTCCATCCCAGCTATGCAGTGCGAGGAAGCCAGCACGATTAAGTTTATGGGCTAAATCATAGGCAACAACACTAGAAGCTCCCACGCCTATAAGATAAATTCTTCTTGCTTTTTTTAAAGCGGTAATAACCTCTTGCAAAACTTGTTCATCTAAGAAATTTGCGGTATCTGAAACAGTTGTAGAAAGCATAGCAGCAACTTTTTCAATGATAACGGGCAAATCATCGTTCTTTTGGACAATGGGATCGATTTCTAGCAAATCATTTGGAGTCGTAGCAGCAGAACTTTTTGCCAAAGCAATGCGGAAAGCATCCAAGCCCTCATAGCCAAATTTGCGTACAAAACGCGTAATTGCAGAAGCTGAAGTCCCTGACTGTGCAGCGATTTCAGCAATACTCATGGTCAGAACATCAGGATGTCGCAAAAAAGTATCGGCCACCCTTTTTTGACTTTGGTTGAGCGATTCGTAATTTTGCTTGATTTCCATTCTGATATTCATAAGCACTTCCTTTTTTATTTATCATCAATCATACTCATAATTGAGGCATCGCTTTCACCTGGTACCATACGAGCAGTGATTTTTGTTCCTTTTTCTGTTAGTTCCTTGAGCTGTTCGATATCTTGGGGAGATAAAAAGACAGATTTCTTTATCTGAACGGAGTCTTCACCCTGTTTAGAGATATTTCCAACATTAAATTCATCTAATACGCCAGCATCAACGAGAGCTTTCATGTCGCCAATTGTTTTTGTTAAAACAAAAACACGTTCATCACCAAAGCGATTTTCCTTAAAATTCACAATTGCACGGCGAACACTGGACACGGTTAATTTTTTCCCCGCTGGCTTTGCCAACTGCAATGCACCAAGAACCATTTCATCATTCCATGCGCCATCATTTACTACATAAAGTCGCTCGGCATTCACTACATTTGACCATACGGCAGCAACTTGCCCATGAATCAAACGCTCATCTACCCTTGCATGTATAATCATTTTACTATTTCCTCATTCTTCTTTCAATTAAAACTCTGTTAGTTAAAGAGTTTGCCAACCGCACTTAACATAGGTTGCAGGTTGCCTAAAATCATCCCCAATGCAATCAAGACAAAAATCAAGCGTGTGGAGTTCATTTTCTTTTTACCTAAAAGCCAATAGCTAAGTCCGACAATCGCAAGAGGAACGAGTCCAGGGAGGATTTTATCCAACATTTCTTGAACATCCATAGTAACTTCACCCATTTTATAGGACAGTTCAAGTTTATAGGTAATAACAGAAGGAATCAAGCCACCTACTACAGTCAAACCAAGAATAGCTGCGGCATCAGTCAAGACCTTCATTTGTGATGCAAAACCAACAGCAATTTTTTTACCTTGTGCATAACCAATCTGAAGAAATTTCCATCGAACAGCAAGTACAGCCAGACCGATAATCAAAGGAATAATTAAGCTGACAACTTGTCCTGCTTGGGCCAAGTAAGCCGCCATTGAGAAGACAACAGCACGGTAAATAGCAATAAAAAGCGTATCCCCGACACCAGCAAATGGCCCCATTAAACCAGTCTTAAGACCGATAACTGCTTCTTCATCTGTTTCATTGAGTTCTTCTTCCATAGCTATGTTGGCACCAATAATCAGATGACTCATGGCTGGTGTTGTATTAAAGAAGCCAATATGTGTTTTCAAGGCTTTAGCCATTTTTTCTTTGTTGTTACCATAAAGGCGACGTAAAGCTGGCATAATAGTGTAGGCATAGCCTAGACCTTGCATACTTTCATAGTTCCATCCCCATTGGAAACCAAAGAGGTTACGGACGTAAACTTTTTTCAGATCTTTTTTTGTGATTTCTGGTTTATTTTGTTGTTCAGTCATTGAAGTTGACCTCCTCATCTGCGTAGAGATTATCAGATAAATCTGAGCCAACAGCTGCGACAGCTACGGGCTGTGGCGCTGCAGTTGTATCTTTTCCTTTATTTTGTTGGTTGATTACTGCGATACCAGCAAGTGCGAGTCCGATAAGAGCCACACCAAGTACCGAGAACATTTCTGAGAAGTAAGCCATTAAAGCAAAACCGATGATGAAATAGGCCCAATATTTTTTAATTGGAAGGTAACGAAGTAAAATGGCAATCCCCATCGCAGGAAGAATGGCTCCCGCTGCTTTAAGCCCATTCATCACCCAAACAGGTATGGCTTCGTTGATAAGATTAACAACATGTTCTCCAAAGTAAAGCCCAATGAAAACCGGAACCATTCGTGATAATGTCCACGAAAAAATTCCGAAAACATTACTCATTTCCACGCCTCGAGCGTTACCCGCTTCAGCGAATTTAGCCGCGCGCTTTTGCCAGAATAAGTTAAACATCCGTCCCAAAATATCCATTTGAGTGAGCAAAAGTCCAATCGGAATGGCTATACCAATACCATATTCTACACCTTTGCCCGAAAGAATGGCATAGGCCGTACCCATAATGGCACCACTTAAAAAGTCAGGGACTGTAGCTCCGCCATAGGTTGCGACTCCAAGTGTCATCAACTGTAGTGTTGCTCCGACTAAAAGCCCCGTTGTAAGATCTCCCATGACAAACCCTGTAAATGCGGCTGCAAAAAGTGGAGTGTAGGGACCGATTTGAATAGAAATCTGGTCTAGTACGCCAATAGCTGTATAAACCAGGAGAACAATGATGATTCCAATGGAAAGTGTATCCATAATTCCTCCTTCGCCTCTTTGTGAAAGCGTTTTTATTTTTTAACATCCCCTATTGTATCGTAAACGAAATTTTTTGTCAATTATTTTAATATATATATACGTACCGAAATTTATTTTCGTTTATAGAATTTTATGCTATACTGTCCTTATGGATATCTTACAATTTCTTCTTTACCCCTTTATCATTATCATAGCGAATGTGATTGGAGCAATCAGCGGCATGGGCGGCGGTTTAATCATCAAACCCTTATTGTCCCTGCTTGGTTTTCACTCCCTGCCTGAAATCGTATTTTATTCTAGCGTGGCTGTACTTGTCATGGCCCTTTCCTCAACAGCGCGCCAAATTAAAAACGGCATCAAAATCAATGGCCGGAATGTTATTTTTCTGTCTATCGGTTCTGTCTTAGGTGGCATGCTTGGGCAGCAGGTTTTACAATTTTCTTTTAACATCATCGGAAATGAAAAAACGGGGCAATTGCAAGCTATCTTACTCATTATTTTATTATCTGGCGTTTTACTCTTAGGACGATTAAACCTCCACTTAAATAAACAATTGACCATTCTTTATTTCTTATGCGGTCTTTCACTCGGGACCGCCTCCGTATTTCTAGGAATTGGCGGGGGACCTTTCAATGTCGCTCTTCTTCTACTGATTTTTCCTTTAAAAATCAAGGAAGCAACGACCTACTCTATCGTTTCCATTTTGTTTTCCCAAGTTTCAAATTTGGTTACGACACTGATGCTTTCTAATATCTTTGAATTTGACTTAAATATATTATTGGTTATTATTCCAGCCGCATTTATTGGAGGAAATCTTGGGGCACTACTGAGTGGAAAACTTAGTGACAGAAGTATCGGACGACTCTTTGATATCGTTGTCATTATGGTCATTTTTATTACTCTTATCCCAATAATCTTTTAAAGTGCTTTTAGTGGTGCAGATAGAGCTGTAAAGAAAAAAATCATCATTTCCCCAGACAGAATGTCACACATGATGATAGTTATAGTCTAGCGAAAAATAAAAAGCTCCTGTTAAAATGGACAAGAAACAAAATATTTCTATCCATTTCACAAGGAGCTTTTTTCATGCACAAAAATCAAAGATACACAAAAGCGCTTAAGACCAAAGGGGCAACAAACTTAGCTTTTTAAACACTTCACAGCTATCAGACTGTCGCAGACTATTTTGAAAAGATAAAATCAACACAGCGACAAAACTGAGTGAAGCTCTCTCTTTGGAAGAACAGGTGTCTATCTTCAAATGGAGATGGAGTTCCTAAAAAGCTTCAACGCTTCCCGCACTCTTGCACTTCTTTGTGGTTCTCTTACAGCAAGTAAAGGATATCTTTCTTTGCTGTAAGATGCCCTGACTTCAAGTCATATTAAAAAGCATGAAGGCTTATTTTGTTGATAAACAATAATTTCCAAAAACAACTACTGAGTAAAACCAAAAACTTCTTTTCTATCGTAGAGTTTCATTAATTTTTCAAAGATAAATTGTGCAAGAAGCGCAGCTGCAATCGGAACGACGAACCACGTCAAGAAAGCAAGGGGCAGAGACAATCCTGCTTCTAAGGAAGCAAGGGGGCCAACCAAACCAACTAAGCCGAATCCAGCTGAGCTAGGCACACCCGATATACTCAGCAAAGCTACAGGAATAGCGGAGATAATAGCTGTAAATAGACAAGGAAGCATAATTATCGGATGTCTAAACAAGTTAGGCATCATCATCTTCATGGCACCTAAAGCTATAGCAACAGTAACACCCGACTTGTTCACGCGCCAAGAATTAACCACCAGTACCAAAGTTGTTGCAGCCACGCCCATTGCTGCTGCTCCAGCTGAAACACCACTAAGCTGTATAGCCATCCCAATGGCTACTGTCGATAAAGGAGAGATGATAAGAAGTGCAAAGGAACAAGCAATCAATATACTCATCAAGACAGGTTGTAATGTCGTAAAAGAATTAATCCCCGCCCCAATGGCTGTTGTGATGCGCACCACATAAGGCAGGAGCAACAAACCAAGGAAACCACCGCCTGCACCGATAATGATTGGATTAAGCACGATTCCTACTGAGCCAAAGCGATGACTTAATAATTTGACCATGATGACTGCAAGCGCTGCAGTTAACATGGTATTTACAATATCACCGGTTCCTGAACCAACATAAGACTCCAATTCTGGATTAAATCGTACAACACCTGATCCAACAAAAGCTGCGCCGGCCACGACAGCCATCTGCATCGGGTTAAAGCCAAACTGTAAGGCAATCAAGGCGCCGATAAGTAAAGGTGTTGCCATTTGAAAAATAAGGACAACTTGACCCAAAGTCACTAAAAGCGGTGCTTTACCTAAAACTTTTAATAAAGCTGACAATACTGCATTGGGAATTAACCCAACGATAATACCAATGGCGGTGCCATTTAGAACTTTATTTACAAAATCAAGTATCGGTTTCTCCGTTTGTTGTTTGCTACTCATTGTTTTTTCCTTTCATTCATTTGACATTTAAAATTTCCTCTTTACAGTGTACAAGCTGTGTTAGAAAAGCACAGTAAGGCGTTGCAATACCATATTTTTGACCTTTCTTCACAATAGCTCCATTGATATAATCAATCTCTGTTAAACGATGGTTAATCATCAAATCTTGATACATAGAGGGGTAGTGTAAACCAATCCCGTCAGGATCAAATGTAGCTTGGATTTGTGCGATAACTACCTCTGCATCCAGCGTTACACCTTCCCGTGCCGCAATGCTGATAAATTCGTCAACAATTGTTCGGATAATCGTATCTGCATGTGCTGTACTACCAAATCCCGCAATGTTCACATCTAAAAGGGTACAAAGACCATTCAACGTTCCATTAACACAAGCTTTTTTATAAATCGAGTAAAGAACATTTTCAGAATAAATGGCATTTAGGCCTGCTTGATTCAAGACCGCGACAACTTCCTCTGCACCCTTTTGCCCATCGGGATGAATGTTTTGCAAGTCTACACTTCCTTGACCAAATAATTTTATTCTCCCCGGTCCTTCCATACCTGCAGTCCACATGGTATTGCCAAGCAAAATATTTTCTTTGGCAACATATTTTTCGACAATATCTTCATGACCAATGCCGTTTAATAGACAAAGAACTTTTGTATTTTCATGGATTACGGATTGAATGGCTTGTAGCATTGAGTCTAACTGCATCGCTTTTGTAAATAAAATAATCAGGTCAACTTCTAAATTTTTATCCACTAACTCAGCAGGCAAGTACATGGGTAATTCTGCAACACGCTTTTCCCCATCCAAATTAATATGAAGTCCGTTTTCTTGAACAGCCTCTACATGCTCTTTCCATTGATCAATCAATATGACATCTTGACCAGACTGAGAGAGCATATAGCCAAAACGACTTCCCATAGCGCCAGCACCTGCAATTGCAATTTTCATTTTTCTTCCTACTTTCTTCCTAGAGACTTGTGTTTATGTATTCACAATTTATATTTTACATTATTTTTATATATTTTTCAGTGGCTCTTTTCACCATTGGTACTTCGCCTAAGAAAATAGCTCAGACACATTGTTAAACCTCAAGCATGCTTTTTCATGTGACGAACATTAAGCATCTTCTTCAAATAAGGTTCTTCATTTTTCTAGCTGGCTCCAGAAATCATTCGCTATTTTATGAATAGAAGGTTTTTGCTTCACCTGAATGACATGCTTTTTATCTTTTAAGCCTTTTAAAATATTTTTTAGTTTTTGGCGAGAAATTCCTATACCTCTTGCCAAGTCTGCATCGGTCAGCACATACAAATTGTCGTACATCTGTATCTAGGCACAAGGGGATTATATGACTGCACGTTCATCATCAGTTAACTCATATTTTTGAATATTTCCCGTAAATCACTAGGTTTACCGTTCCATTTTTTAAGGAATCCAAGACCTTCTCCTATGCCTTGAGTAGAATGACAAACGTATATCAGATAAAAATAGCAGATAGGAAAACTCTCCTGAACTTTTCTTCAAAAGACAGTATCAAAAAAATTTTGATACTGTATAAGAAATTAAATCTCGCCAGTATGTCTCTGTGATTGTATGAGGCACATAACATTGAATAGCATCACTATTCAATCCTTAGAATTTGAATCTCAGTTTTTGAGAACATTTCTTTTATTTTAGATGAAATAAGTCAGATACAGCACATTCTACAGCAGAAACAATAACGGATATTTGAAAATTAGAAAGTAAAATCACTTATATATTATCGTAGCCATATACATAAAACAGTTGTGTCGGCATTGTATTTCTATAACTTCTTTACTTTGTTGCTCTAACTCTCGTAAAAATTCATTCATCTTGTAATCAAATGATGAAGCACTGATGTAACTAACAATAGTTTTAGTCTGCATAGTTCCTCCTGCAAATTTATAAATTTGTTTATTTTTGTTGTAATTATACATACATTTTACTATATTTAATAAAAATAGTCAGTGATTTACTGTGAAATCTGAAAATATTTTTCTAATATAAACAAACCTAGCTACTATACAAAATAGAAAAACAGTAATAAATAAAGCTTCTAACGCGCAGTTATCACAGTAAATTAAAGCATAGAAACATTACTCCTCCTTGAATTTAGCTAAAAAGTAGTGATAAAGCTCTATTTTTCCTAAAACAAAAAACCGTATATCTTCGATATACAGCTCTTTATTTAGTAAAAATTTATGCTATTTTTTCTGAACCTTTTAATCAAATACAGGCGTATATGTTCATAAAAGTAAAGCTTGCCTTAATATAGACACTCTGATACAAGCTAATGTACTCAGAAACAAGCTTACAACATTTTGTTGTAGAATTCGACGATAAGCGCTTCGTTAATTTCTGTATTGATTTCATCACGTTCTGGAAGACGCACGAGTGTGCCTTCAAGTTTTTCAGCGTCGAATGATACGAAGTTCGGACGACCTTTAGTTGCTTCAACAGCTTCAAGGATTGCTGGAACTTTCATAGATTTTTCACGAACTGAAATAACTTGACCAGGTGCCACACGGTATGATGGGACATCAACGCGTTTTCCGTCAACGAGGATGTGACCGTGGTTTACGAATTGACGTGCTTGACGACGAGTAGTCGCAAGGCCAAGACGGAATACAACGTTATCCAAACGTTGTTCAAGTAAAATCATAAAGTTGAAACCAAGAGTTCCCTCTTTGATACGTGTAGCCGCTACGAACAAGTTACGGAATTGGCGCTCAGAAACACCGTAAGTGAAACGGAGTTTTTGTTTTTCAGCCAATTGCAAACCGTATTCAGAAAGTTTTGAGCGGTTGTTAGGACCGTGTTGACCAGGTACGTAGTTACGACGTGCAAGCTCTCTACCAGAACCTGTAAGTGAGATGCCAAGACGGCGAGATTGTTTCCATGATGGACCAGTATAACGTGACATGTATATGTCTCCTTCAAATATTTTTTGAAGAATATTGACAGCCTCGAATTCGTGCATTTTACTTTCGCCTTACAGCTTCGGTTACTTCGTAACAAGTAAAATGTTGACGAGTTTTCTAGCTGACTGCTATATTCAACCTCACCATTCTAGCAAAATTCCTGTCCTCTGTCAACTTATGATAGAATTTAACCCCTGTTACTCTGGCTCATTTCCACTATTTAGATTTTATTTTTACTGGGACAGGTGTTTCTCTTTCTACTTGTCTTATTTTTGTTTGATAATAAAATACCGGAATCCCTGCAAGTGTAATGGCAATACCAATCATAGCAAGAACAGGTTGTTGTGTAATCATCGTCCACATAATAAATAAAGCACCCAGCATTCCTACAACAGGCAATACTGGATATAGTACTACCTTGTATGGTCGATGCAAGTCCGGCTCCTTTTTTCTTAGAATAAAAACTGCCAGGATCAGAAGAAATGAAAAGAACCATATCACGAAGATGACTAAGTTAGTCAATATTTCAAAAGAACCTGCTGCCATAAAAACACATGCTAATCCAGCCACCAAGGCAGCCGAGACGAAAGGAATAGAGTTCTTATTGAGTTTGCTCAAATATTTTGAAAATGGAAGAGATTTCTCTAAAGATAAAGCATAGGGAACACGGATAGCCGTCATTGTATATCCATTGAGTGTGCCATAGACGGAAATCAAGATGCCAATAGTCACAAGTTTTCCGCCATTTACACCAAAAAGTTGCTGAGCGGCATCTGACGCTGTGTTCACATTACCCGCGATTTGATCCAAAGGTAAAACTTTCAAGAAGCTCAGGCTAATAGCAATATAAATAAAGGAAATAATGAGCAAACCAATGGTGATTACTTTTGACAAATGTTTCTTTGGATTTTTCATTTCACCAGCAATATTTCCTACATTCATCCAACCGTCAAATGCGAACAAACTCGCGACTAAAGCTCCACCTAAGCCTGTAAGAAGACCGACATTTTCTCCAGCTTGAACAGGAAATAATTGAACGTCTACTTGTGAGCGAGTGGTTAGACCAAACATAATAATTAAAAATATCGGAATCAGCTTCAAAATCGAAGTGATTTGTTGAAAACGAGAAGTAAAACGGGAGCCAAGTAAATTAACCACCATAATTGATAAAACTGCGACAATAGCAATAGGTAGCAATAAGCTTTGAGGAAAGCCCAATAAATTTATAACCTGAGTAGCAAAGATAATACCCAAGGCAGCTATATTTCCAGGGTTATAAATCAAAACCTGAACCCAGCCAAATAGAAAACCAACCATCTTTCCATAACTTCGTTCCAAGTATTTTACGGCACCTCCTGTCTCAGGAATGGCTGCCGCGAGTTCAGCGACACTCAATCCTGCACAAATAGTTAGCCCTCCCCCTACAATCCAGGCCAGTAAAGTGAGCGAGGCTGACTGTGTGGCTGCAGCCATTGTGGCAATTCTGAAGAAAACTCCAGCACCGATAACCGTTCCTACAACAATAGACAAGGCACCAAAAAAACCGATATCACTTTTCAAGTCTTTTTCCATATCCATCTCTTCTTTCTTATGTATTCACTAAAATTTTTAGTGTTACGCACCATTATACTTTATGTTTTTGCATTCTCCAAATAATTCATGAATTTTCTGACATTTGTTATCTAAATTTAATATTTCTGATTTATGGAATCTAAATGACAATGACAAACTCAGCCACGAAAAGGGCTCAGCACACAACTAAAAAGTTGCCTTTAGGCAATTTTTTACACACTGCTGTCACTCTTTTTTAGCGATTACCACCGCAGAGTTGACAGAAGCACAATATGTTGTGTACTTATGGAAAACTCTGAGTGACACTTTGAGGTATTGAGGACTTCAATTTGGTAGGAACGCATAATCTCTTGGGCCGTTTGGTGCTTTTCTGAAGGGTTTCCCGCGCAACATGCATCAGCCACAATAATTTTTTTCAGGAGACAGTACTTTGATTATGAGAGCATTAGACACCACGTAGCTGTCCGTGTCCAAACCGTTCAGCCCGACTTGAACATAATCTTGAGTACGGATAAATTGGGATGACTCAGGAGAACCAAAAGAGGCTTTCTCAAAAACTTGGCGGAAATCATCCTCCACATCAGTAACGCCATCAGGACGAATACACCCAGCTGACACCTCGTAAATACAATGTTTGACAGGCAAAAACTGCCGATAGTCGTCATAATATGTGTCTTACATCGCCAAATGCCCCCGTGGGAATCATCGCTGATACGCTTAACTTTCACAGCAGCGTCTCCTCCATCCCAAAGCCCCATCTTTAAAACCAACCTTACAGAAGACCATGAACAATCTCCCTAAAAATTAATACCAGTTTGTCGGATTATACCAACAAGAAAAAGTATCAGAAGATCTTCCGTGAGCAGTTGCAAATGCCCATTTTTTAAATACAGCATTTGCTATTCTGGTGTCCGTACCTACTTTAGCTTTCGCACCATGTCTTTGATATTTAGAGCTGTAATGGTTAGAATGTCCTCTTTTCCTTCTTCCCAAATCATAAAGGTCAGAAAAATATACCCATCTCCCTGAAGCATGATTAATAGCTGGTCTTGCTTTCTTATTGGTGTTAGATCCTAAATTACTTTCTACAATATTACCCTTAGAGTCAAAATGGATATATCCCTCAGAATCTGATGTGTGTGTGATATCCCCATACGGCTCTAGTTTGTCCGCAAAAGCAACTGAACCCCCTAGTAAACTTCCTAACAGTCCAAAAGAAAGTACTAAAGTTGCTAAATATAACGTTTTTTTCATATTTACCTCCAAAATATTTTTATATACAATGTTGCTGTGTCTCCGAGAATTTTAAAGCCTTAGATTGTTCATGATCTTCTGTAAGACTGATTTTTAAAAAAGGGCAGTGCAAAATTAAAGTTCTATGGTTTTATTTCCTTTCTTTGCCAGTTCCTCATCATGAGTGACAATGATTACTGCTTTCCCATTTATTGATTGTTGAAATAAAATATCAGTGACGATATCTCTGTTGAGTGAGTCTAAAGAGCCTGTAGGTTCATCTGCTAAAATAAGTATGGATGGTTTTAAAATAATTCGCGCGAGTGCTACGCGCTGTTTTTCTCCTCCAGATAAACTGCTAATCGTTGTCGATAGTTTTTTATTTAAATTGACCGCATTCAGTGCCTCCTTTTTTTGTATTACTTTCTCTTTCCTGCTTAATTTGCTATATTTTAGGCCTATTTCTAAATTAAAATTAATTGTTTCTTCTTCAACTAGACCGAAATCTTGAAATAAAAATGATATTTTATTTCTTTTTATTTTCAGTTTTTCTTTTGCTTTCAACTTTGCTGTTTCAACACCTTCAAATAAATATTCTCCTGAACTTACCGTGTCGTTCATCCCTAGTATGTTTAACAGCGTCGTCTTGCCAGAGCCACTCACACCTTTGATGGTAACAAAATCACCCTTACTTACAGTAAACGTATTGATTGAAAAGATGGATTTATCCTGTATTTTTTTTTTGATATTACGTAGAGAGACTATTTCGTTTTTATTCATCACTTTCCCCTTTAAAAATTTAATTAAACTTTCTTTTTTCAACTCTAAACAAAGTCATACTGACTATAATGACATTGAGTACCATGGCCAGAAAGATATTAATAACAAATTCTTTGCTAATCTCAGACAAGAATGCAGCTATAGTTAAACCCATCATTAGTTCGAATAGCAACAATAAAAAGACTGAGGCATAAGTTTCAAAAAATGAATAACCGTTTAGCCTTAGCAAATAAAATTTTTTACTATGATACTGGAAAAAATAGGCCGTCGTAAGTAAGCAAACAATAGAAAAGACAAATACAGTCAATAAGGAGCTGATTAATAAATAGCTGAGCGAACCGGACAGTCTTTTTATTAGCGTAATCTCTGACTTTTCATAGGGGACAAAAGAAGGTAAATTATCCGTTAACTTGTTTTTCTCTAAAAGCCCGCTAAGCTTTTCACTTGACTGCCCAGCTGTTTTTATTTTGATTGGCGGATACCTATCACCATTAAAAATATTCCTGTCCCAACTGTCGCTATTTTTGAGTGTTAAAATATCTAAAATAGGATAGTCATCAATCCATGGCTTATTGGGAACAAAACTGTAGACAGGTTGTTTATCTTTGATATAGATAATCTCCGTTAATTTATCCTCAAATTGGAGTAAGTCTTTAAAATAGTATTCTTCTATCTTCTTTAAGTCATCACTTCCCTTGAATCTTTCGGGAATGAGTAATATTCTTTTTTCTTCACTTTCTTCTATAAGGATTCTCTGATTATTTTCATCTAAAATCTCGAATTTTTTTAAATAATTAGGGTTGAGTTGTATCGTTCTCCCAAACACTTCGTTCTCTTTTATATTATAATGCTCTATATTTACGAGCAAGCTTCCGTTTTGGTTTAAGTAGCGATAAATTTCTTCCTCTTCTTCTGCTCTAGAATCCTTGTCATGGTCAAATTCAAGTTGATTTTTTCCCACAACAACGGGGTAAAAAACATGATAGTTATCTTCACTTATTTTTTTAGGCACTTCACTATTAAAGGTGATATTGGATGCTTCATACATAATCCTTGCTAAATCTAGGTGAATTACGACTAACATCAGCAGAAAAATAAGTTTTATTGCTGTCGGCAATAAATGAATAGATAACTTTTCCGCTTTATTTTTACTCTCTTTTTTTCTCCGACCTAACTTCTCCACGACATAAACCAGCAGCATCAACCAAACATAACTCAAGGATAGGAGGAGACCAATATTGATCATAAAATTGACACAATAGATGCGTGAAATGGTTCCTAATAAATAGATAAATAAAGCAATGGATGCAAAAATACAAATTGCATACCCCTTGCCGATAAAGTTATTGATGCTCGCTACGATAGAATAGCCATTTTGTCGTAAAATATGAATTTTTTTATGAACCGAGAAAATCCAAAAACTCAACATCACTATAAAAAAGGTTATGCCAATCTTTAAATAGCTTGAAATATTGTAAATGTCCCTACCCGATGATAATTCATAACTTTCACTTTTTTCAAAATCTGCAAAATCTTGATAAGTATAGTTCTCATCAAAAGCTTTGTTATAAGCATTTTTAATCTGTTCTACCGTATCTTTATATTTGTTTTTATCCTCTGTTTTTATAAAAACTTGCCACTCAAATTCATTTTTATTTTTTAAATTCTCTATACTATCAATAGATAAGACTGACTTACTCAATGGAGGGGTGTACTTGGTTTTTTGACTCGTATGAGGTGCATACAAGGTTATCTCTGCTTTTTCTAGGAACTTAAAATTAATCCCTTCTTTGATAAAGTACCCTTGGTCTACAACTTTGTAGAGCGTAAATAATCCCTCCTGTTTTGAAATTTTTTCTATAATATCAATTGTTCTGTCATTATCTTCTTTATTCAGTATTTTTTTAGGTTTTTTTACAGGTGAATAACTATCCGTATACCTAAAAAAATCAAGCACCTTATTTCTTGAATATTGCTCTACCTGAAAAATAAACATGCCAAATAAAATGCTAAGTAGAAGGATAAGAAGATTAAATTTTAAAATTCTTTTTTTCAAAAAAGCCCCATTTCATTTTAATTCTTTTACTCTAAAAGTTTGTCTTCCACTATTTTTCGATATATTCTGCTATTTTTACTTTCAGATCCTCCTCAAAAGTTTTAGCTTGACCAACTCCCAATCCTCCTAAGGCTAACAAAGTAATACTCATCAGTCTAATAGACAACCTTCGTTTCTTCTTCTTCATACATTTCCTCTTTTCCAATAGTTTTTATTTATACCCACACTATTATTCGTAAAAAAGTGCGAGATGTAACAAAGAATCAAAAAATTACTTTTTTGCACGCTATCTTCTATTTGATTTGACATATATAACATTTCCTAATATTGGAATGATAGGATTACTAATAAATTCAAAGCAAAATAAAAATAGACTCCGAAGAATCTATTGCTTAACTTAATGACATTGACCGCAATACAAGGTTAGTTTTCATTTCCAACAAAAAAACTCATCTACGAAAGATGAGTTAGGGTTAGTCGGTAATCGGGAAGACAGGATTCGAACCTGCGACACCTTGGTCCCAAACCAAGTACTCTACCAAGCTGAGCTACTTCCCGGTGGTATAAAGATTTTCACAATAATAAAACGGGCAAGCCCGACTTAATTATTATGCACCCGGCAGGATTCGAACCTGCAACCGCCTGATTCGTAGTCAGGTACTCTATCCAGTTGAGCCACGGGTGCGCTTTTTGACTACCTGACTATTATAGCAAATCACCCTTATTAATGCAAGGACAAACTCATAAATAAACAAAAAAACCTAAATTATTCAGGCTTTTAGGCAAAATTTATGCAGCAGTTTTAATTAAAAGCATTCCATATAAGGAGAAGGGCAGCCAATATGAAAATACTCAGTAATAAAACAAAATCATTTTTCGACCACTTGAGTTGACGATACTTACTTCGTCCATCGCCTCCTTGATAGCCTCGCGATTCCATAGCAACCGCCAAATCTTCCGCACGACGGAAGCTCGAAACGAAGAGCGGAATCAATATCGGGATAATAGAGCGTACTTTTTGCAAGAGATTTCCTTCGCCAAAATCCATTCCTCTTGCCTTTTGGGCATTCATAATCATGGTTGTGTCGTCCATCAATGTTGGAATGAAGCGCAGAGAAATCGAAAGCATTAGTCCTAATTCATGGACAGGGACTTTAATTTTCTTCAAGGGCGCTAAACCAGTTTCGATACCGTCCGCCAATGTTAGCGGTGGTGTTGTCAACGTTAAAACCGTGGACATAAAGATAATCAACACAAATCGGAAGAAAATATAAAGTGCATTAATCAAGCTCTCTGTTGATATTTTCAATATCCAAAACTGAAAAACAATATGTTCCCCAGGTGTAAAAAGC
Source organism: Lactococcus garvieae (assembly GCF_016758115.1). Lineage (GTDB taxonomy): Bacteria > Bacillota > Bacilli > Lactobacillales > Streptococcaceae > Lactococcus > Lactococcus muris. The sequence goes on along the minus strand of NZ_WIVG01000005.1, from coordinate 55,155 downwards.
ATCTGAAAAATGACTGTAAATAAAATCAAACCAATCATCGGCCTTAAGCCTTTAAGGAAATAAGAAATAGAAATTCCTGATAAAAGGACGCCGGCGAAGGTATAAAGAATTAGAAGTAAATAACCTAACCAGTCATGCGCAAAGAAAATCACAATAACAAAAATAAACATGACTAAAAGTTTACTGCGAGGATCCAAGCGATGAATCAGCGAATTTCCTGGGATATAGCGTCCCATAAGCATATTTTGCATTCTACTTTTTCGCCTCCTTCAGCACTTGAATCAACTCTTGCCGTTTAATCGGCAAACGGTCAAAAGCAATGCCTCGCTGCTCCAATTTTACAGCAAATTCCGTTGTTTTAGGTACGCCAAGCTCATGTTGCGTTAAGAAATCAACATTTTGAAAAACGTCCTGAGGTGTGCCCGATGATATAACACGACCTTTTTCTAAAAGGTACACCTTGTCCGCATATTCGGCCACATCATCCATATTATGTGTAACCAAAACGACGGTCTGACCTTTCTGGTGTAAGTGACTAAAGAGCGCCATCATCTCAATACGTGCTTTGGGATCCAATCCAGCTGTTGGTTCATCAAGAACGAGCACTTTGGGCTCCATTGCTAAAATCCCAGCAATGGCAACGCGACGCATTTGCCCACCTGATAATTCAAAAGGCGATTTTTCAAAGTTTTTTTCTGCTAAACCAACAAGCTCGAGTTTTTCACGCGCAATTTTAAGCGCCTCTTCTTGCGAGACACCAAAATTTTGTGGTCCAAAAGCAACATCCTTCAAAACTGTTTCTTCAAAAAGCTGACTTTCTGGAAACTGGAAAACAACCCCCACTTTTTTGCGTGCTGGCTTGATTTCTTTTTGTTTACTGCTGGCTTGAATAACAATATCGTCAATATTTACCTTACCTTCTGTGGGTTGCAGCAAGCCATTAAGATGTTGGAGCAGCGTTGATTTCCCTGAACCTGTATGACCAATAAGGGCAGTATAGCTCCCCTCCTCTACCTCCAAATTAATATCAAAGAGGGCACGGCTCGCAAAGGGAGTATTGGGTTGGTAAGTGAAATTTACCTTATCAAATTTAATCATTTTCTCAGTCTTTCTGCTAAGATGTCTGCCAGTTCTTCTTCATTTAAATATTTTTCTGGCAAGTTAAAGTCCGCCCGCAAATCTTCCGCTAAGCTTGACGTAAAAGGCATATCTAGACCAATATTAACCATGTCTTCACCCGAACCAAAAAGTTCTTCTGGTTTGGCCGACTTGATAATTTTACCGGCACGCATTACTAAAACACGATCAGATAAAGTTGCTTCATCCAGATCATGAGTAATGGAGAGTACTGTCAAATTATATTCTGCCTTAATTTCACGGATAACGCGCATGATTTCGGCGCGTCCTATCGGATCAAGCATTGAAGTTGCCTCATCAAGGATAATGATTTCTGGGCGCAATGCGATAATCCCTGCAATAGCAACACGCTGCTTTTGTCCACCAGACAGACGCGCAGGTTCCTTGCCTTTGAACTCTAACATATTGACTTGTTTTAGAGCCTGATCCACACGTAAAATCATCTCCTCACGAGGAATCCCCTGGTTTTCCATTCCAAAGGCAACATCGTCCTCGACAGTTGCACCAACAAATTGGTTGTCAGGGTTTTGGAAAACCATGCCTATTTTTTGACGAAGTGTCCAAATGTTCTCCGAACTTAAAATTTGTCCGTCAATTTTTATATTTCCTGATACATTTTCAAGTAAGCCGTCAATAGCGCGAGCTGTGGTTGATTTTCCTGAGCCATTTTGGCCAATAATCGAAACCCACTCTCCTGCTTGAACAGCAAAAGACACCCCATCTAAAGTGGGCATTTCTTGATCTTCTTCATATTTGAAGGACAGATTTTCTACTTCGAGGATTTTATTCATAAAACTAATTATACCAAATGCCTTGCGTTTTCGCTATCTCTCATTTTTAGAAAAAAGTCCAGTACTAGGACTTAAACATTTTTTCAAAATCAATATCCTCTTCAGCAATTTTAACGCCTTTCAGGGCTGATTTTAAGGCAAGATTTTTTGCTTTCTTGGGAAGCTGATAATATTTTTCTGATTCAAGCGCAGAACGTCTGGAAAGTTTTTGGGCACTTTTCTTCTTTGGAGCTTTTGGCTTTATGGACTTTTCAGGTACCTTTATATCTGGAAAGGCAAGGATAAGCTTTTCAATGATTTTTTCTACACCGAAATTACTTCCTATCCAGAAAGGTGTACCGCTAGATTTCGCTGCTTCTTTTGCAAATCGTACCGAAGCATGGGCAACATTGAGATTCCGAATCATCACAAAGTCAGCTTGTGCTACTAATTGGTCAACCTCTGAACGCCTAGGCTTTTTCTTATCAAAACCTAGAAAACCAACTTCTACTGCTGCTAAACCTTCACGTATGTCATGCCAATAGCCTGATTCACAAATTACTAAGACAGTCTTCATATCAGTTTTTCCTTATGAATTTGTTCCACTGCTGCTTTTCCATCATTGAGTTTCTCCCAGATAACCACTCGATTATTAGCCAAAGATTTTTTCACATCAATAATCCGTTGATTTGAAGACCCTCTAAATTGGAGCAATAAGTTTTTCTTGCTGAGTTCAAAGCGACCGTCGACAAGTATATCTATATTTCGCAATAGTTCAAGTTTCGTATCATCTTCCTGCAAAAGTTCTTCCCAAGTATAGCCTGTCCAAGACCAGATATCCTTTTCAGGAAGCTCTGCACGTATACGCTTGACGAGCGGTAATGCCACACCCGTATTAAGGAATGGCTCTCCACCAAGCAAGGTCAAGCCTTGAACATAAGACTGACTCAGGTCTGACATGATTCTTTCTTCCAGTTCTTTTGTATATGGACTCCCATAACGGAAGTTCCATGTCGCTTGGTTGTAGCATCCTTCACAGTGGAATTTACAGCCGGATAAGTAAAGCGAGCAACGCACACCTTCACCATCTACAAAATTGAAAGGCTTGTAATCTGAAACATAGCCTTGTTCCAAATCTGAAGCAAGCCACTCTTGTGGTTTTGGATTATTCATCGGTCTTTACTCCTATCTCTATTTTATCTGAAATTTATCAATTCATTCCTCAATCACAATGAGGAGGAGAACACTCAGACAATTCTCCTGGGAATTACCGCCCGTCATTAGTACCTTTAGGGGCAATAATAGCAGCATATGACACTAGAAATCAAAAACGACATTTTTTTGATTCCCAGCTAATAAGGGGCTCAGACAAGGCCCTATCGGGATTGGCGTCTATCATTAGTGGCTTTAGCCACAATGATAGCAGCACATTAAAAAACGAGCAATTCTCACGAAACTACTCATTATATTATACTACTTTTTAGACTAAATCATTTGATTTTCTTTGCTCACGGCGTGCAATAAACGGAAGAAGCATACCCAGAAGAATTAAAACGACAGGAGTCAGGATATTTGAAGTCAATTGAAACCACCATGCAGATGGATTTGCAGCGAAATCAACTTTTGGTACCATCCCAAGGACACATGCTAGCAAAGTAAACAAGAAACACCAAACGCCTGCCAACATTGCCAAACGTTTTTGCTTAATAAATTTGTATTCAGAAGTAAAGTGTTTCATCGCACGGTTAAGCATGATGAAGGCGAAGAATACCCACATATAGCGCATCGGCATCACGACAGAGTTTAGGTTTGTCAGCCATTTGACCAGTTCGTTCATGTTTCCAATTCCAAGCAGTGGCATTAAAATAACGATACTCACCAAAATCCCTGTCAATACGAAACCATTAATCAACGTTCCTTTAGCAGTTGTTTTACGCAACCAAGCTGGAACAAATTGTGGGTCCGCATCCGCAAGCAAGATACGCAACGGCGCATCAATTGAAAAAGCAAGTGCAGCAATTTGACCGATACCTTGCGTAAGGGCATAAACATACATTAAACTATTGCCAATGCCGTAGTGTTCTCCCAGCATCTGGAAGGCGGCATAGGCTCCATTTGCCATCAAGTCCTCTGGAAGATTTCCACTTGTAAAGAGCAGCCCCATCGCTATTGAACCAAGAATAGCACAGACTCCTACCATAGCAGCCAATATAATCATCGCTTTTGGAAACTCGCGTGCTGGACTCTTCATTTGGTTAACATAGGGTGATATCTTTTCTGCACCACCCACTGCAAAAACCAGCATTGAGATTGTCGTAAAGTAGCTAAAGTCAAACTTAGGAATATAGGTACTGATATTCCCCATATCTGGTGTCGCAATAGCAAAGTTTTTCGAGATAAATGGGACACTAACTGCCATAACAATAAAGAGTAAACTCATGACAAACATTGCTGTTCCGGCAAAACCCCCAATGACTTTAAGCGTGTTTAACCCTTTGGTTGCAAGCCAGAGGAAAAGTAAGAAAATAAGCAGGGAAAGGACAGCCACAAGCGGAACTGACATCAAACTTACCAGTTGACCATCTCCTCGACCAATCCAGCCAAAGGCAATTAAAATAGCTTGAGGTTTTTGTGCCAAGTAAGGAATATGCACTACCCAATACGTCCATGCTGCATAATAAGCCAAACGTTTTGTGGAAGTTCGCTCAACCCATGAACTCACTCCTCCTTTACTGTCTTTAAAAGTTGACCCTAGCTGACCAACAATAAGTCCGTAAGGGACAAAATAAAGCGCCAGAATCAAAATCCATGAGGTCACAACAGTAATCCCTTGCTGGGCAAAGTTATTAACCACATTTCCCATCCCCCAAACCATGTTGAAGGCAATAAATGCGACGGTAAACCATCTGATTTTTTTAGTGTCCATATGACTCCTTAAATTTTTTTCACTCTGCGGACAAGACAGAGTATTTTTCAGATATTTAATTAAAAAAGCGGTTACACTAAGATTATAGAACAAAACTTAAGTACTGTCAATTTCATATCTAAAAATTCCCTAACAACCTAACACCCCCTCCCTTCCTATACTCTGATATGAAAGAAACTGGAAAAAATGTAGAAAATTGACTGATTCTAACACAAAATGCCAAAATAAAAAAACGTTCAACTGCAGGACTCTTTGGAACCCAGTTGAACATTTTTTATGTTTTAAAATCTCGTCTATTTTCTGGCCTTTATTTCACAAATTTACTTTTAACATGATCCACTTCTTCACTATCAATACTCTCCCCATCTCGGAGAACACCTACTGAACCATTCATGTGCTTCACTCGCGATGATATTTCTTTATGGCGCCCATGAACCATTGGTCTTGCTTGAGGATTTCCAAGATAGCCACAGGTACGTTTCACAACATCGCAAGTTTGAGGATTTGTATTTCCACATTGTGGACATTTAAAACCTCGCTCTGTCGCTGTGAAATCACCTTCGAAACCACATTCATAGCAGTGGTCGATAGGTGCATTTGTTCCCAGATAGCCGATACGGTCATAAGCAAAGTCCCAAACAGCTTCAAGCGCACGAGGATTTTGTTGAATCATTGGATATTCAGCATAATGGATAAATCCGCCATTTGCATAAACGGGGTAATCTTTTTCAAACTCCAATTTTTCAAATGGTGTTGGATTTTTACGTACATCATAGTGGAAACTGTTGGTATAGTAATCTTTGTCAGTAATGTCAGCCACTGAGCCAAATTTTTCTTTGTCCATACGGCAGAAACGGTCTGTCAGACTTTCACTTGGTGTAGAATACACTGAGAAATGATAACCCGTTTCTTGACTCCAGTCTTTACACTCTTGATTCATGCGTTTCACTATTTCAAGAGTAAAGTCTTTTGCTTCCTTATTGTTTTCCCAGGTTGGTCCATAAAAACTTGTCGCAACTTCATAAAGCCCGATATAGCCAAGAGAAACAGTTGCCCGATCATTTTTATAAAGTTCGTCTACTGAGTCTTCCGCATTCAAGCGCCCCAAAGCTCCATTCATAAAGAGGATAGGCGCATTTTTGGGTTGAGCTTCCTTTGCCCGGTTGACACGGAAGACCAAAGCATCTTTAGCAATCGCAATGCGTTCATCAAAGATTTCCCAGAACTTTTCTTTATCGCCTGCTGCCTCCAGAGCAATACGCGGGAGATTAACCGTAACAACACCGAGATTGCTACGTCCAGCTGTAACATCCCTGCCATTTTCATCTTTCCAGCCATGAAGGAAACTACGGCAACCCATGCTGGCTTTAAATGAGCCTGTCAGTTCAACAATCTTATCATAAGATAAGATATCTGGATACATCCGCTTTGTCGCGCATTCCAGCGCTAAGTTCTTAATATCATAGTTCGGGGTTCCCACCTCAAGGTTGAGCCCACGTTTGAGTGTAAAGATTAACTTAGGGAAGATTGCTGTACGGTGTTCCTTACCTAAACCACCGATACGTACTTTCAAAATTGCTTTTTGAATTTCACGTGCATACCAGTCTTCTCCCAAACCAAATCCAACTGTGACAAACGGCGTTTGCCCATTCGAAGTGAAAAGCGTGTTGATTTCATATTCCAAAGACTGCATAGCATCATAGATGTCTTTTTTGGTCTTTGCTTTAGCATATGCTTCACGTTTTTCAGGCTGCTCAATCCACTCTTCCGCATCTTTTAAATGCTTCGCATAGTTCAATTTTGCATAAGGTGCCAAAATTTCATCAGCACGGTCAAATGAACAACCACCATATTGCGAACTCGCTACGTTTGCGATAATTTGTGAAGCTTGAGCTGTCGCTGTTTGAATAGATTTAGGTGAATCCACCTGTGCATTCCCTAGTTTAAAGCCATTTTCAAACATATTTTTAAAGTTAATCAAACAGCAATTTGACATGGTTGTAAAAGGAGAGTAATCCAAATCATGGTAGTGAATTTCTCCTTTTTGATGGGCATTAGCCACATGAGGAGGAAGCATCTTCAAGCCAATTGCTTTAGAAACTGCTCCTGCTGTCAGGTCACGTTGTGTATTAAAAACATCACTGTCCTTGTTGGCGTTCTCGTTAACAACTGTGTGGTCTTTGTTAATAAGCTTTTCGATAGTAAAGTTAATATCTGTGGCTTTACTTCTTTCAAGATCGCGCTGTGTACGATATGTCGTATAAACCTCTGCCCACTTTGTTTCCCCGAGTTCCATCAAGGTATGCTCAACGATACTCTGAATTTCATAAATCTTTACATTGTCCGTGAAACGTGTAAAAATTTCGTGAACCACACGATCACAGATTTCAGCGATACGTGTCTCCGAAACTGGTGGTATCACCTCATCACCAGCCTTTTTTAAAGCATCAAAAATTTTGCTACTGTCGAACTTTACAGAACGTCCATCACGTTTTATAACGCTAATTTCTTGAACCTCTACCAGGCTTTCTTCAACCACCTTCATTGATTTGCTCTCCTATTTTTTTAATTCCTTGCCTTCTATTCTATCAAATAACTTTTGCTTTTTCCACTATATATAGTATCTATTTTCATGAAAATAAAAGAAAGCACACTATATATAGTGTTACAAGGAAAAATAAAAAGAGCTGATCCATGTGCTCTTCTTTATTCATTGATAATATGAATTTGGCAAGATTTCATTGTTTCCAGCGCTGCACCGTGACTTTCAGGCGTGACCCCAGCACAACAAGAGGCATCTACAATAATTTTCACTTCAGGTGCAAAAGATTTAATCAGCATTGCATTTGAAATCACACAGATATCCGTACAGATACCAATGAGTTCTACCTGTTCAACCCTCTCATCCCTAATGTATTCTGCAAGCTGTATTGAACCGAAAATATTTTTTTCAAAGACCCGTTTAAAGCCTACCTGAGCTTCTTTTCGAATTTCCCAACCCTTTGTTCCTTTTTGACAATGAAGCACGGGCAGATTCTTTCCTTCTTGCGTTGTTAAGTAGTCTTCAAAGTGTGTGTCTTGTGTCGCCAAGCGTTCACTCTCTTTATAAGTATTAAGCTTCTCAACCACTCTCGGAACAATAGTTTGTGCTTCAGCTGTTCCCAAAGAGCCATCTATAAAGTCATTTTGAAAGTCAATCAGTACCAGTAGTTTTTTCATATGCAAAGTGTAACATACCGCCTCAATAAGGTCAACTACTTCATAGATAGAAAATGAATTAAGGAGCACCCAGTTCTCAGCTTTTGTGCTAGATAAAGATTGTAATCCCCAATTGCTCCAAGGAAACTAACATGTTTCATCAAAGCTATTACAGCCGTATCTGTTCTACCGAAAATGACCGTTCCCCCTGTTTTGTCTTGGATAAGCTCTCTATCCAAAAATGAAGTTTTCGTATTCATTTATCTGTAAAAATATTATATAATTATTAATATAAAGGGGCTGCAAACGTACAACCACTGATGGGATAAAAGAGCTTGTATAGGAATAGGAGGAGGGTGCCTTAGAAGTAAGGAATAAACCAGCAGCCCTTTTTCCGTAAATAAGCTTTGGATAAGAAACGTGTATGACTCACGATAAACGGTTATAGGCATATCCCTTCTCCTTAAAACTCTCAACTGTGGCATCTCGCTTTTAGAAAAACTCTATGTGCCATGCTTATTAAAAGCGTGAAACATAGAGATGTACTAGGGATAAAAAACAAGTAGGAGGTTCGTTATGAAATGCAAAACAATAATGGAAAATATCGTTTCTGAAAACAGCTCATCTGTATTCGATAAAAAAGTAAATGCTTTTCTAAAAGAACTGGCGGATGACGGTTACTACGTTTTAGAACAGCAGTTTCAGCATACTCGCTCAAGTTTAGCCGTATCAATTATTTATAGTACGAAACCCAAAAAAGAGGAGCTTTAGTCTAGTATGATTGGCAGATAGGAGAGCTTGACTTGCTAGAGGCCTTGTCAAGTCTCAAATTATGCTCAATCATTTTGCTTCCGCCTTAGCCAATGACTTTACTAATCCCACACAAAAAACGCTCAGTTATAGCACTCCTGTGCAAACTTTGAGCGTTTTTCCCATTTTATCAATGGTATTTCTTATCTAAATGGCTATAAATAGGAAGACCAATTAATGTAAAGATGACACCAACTAAGGCTGGAATTTGATTACTCATATAGTCTGAGCTGATCAAAGTCATGAACAAGATGAAGACACCACCGCCGATTGCGATAATTGGGATAATCGGATAGAGTGGCACCTTGTATGGTCGTGCCAGTTCTGGCTCTTTCTTACGCAAGATAAATACCGTAATAAAGACCATAGTATAGAAAATCCAAATTACAAATATCAACATATTTGTAAGGAAATCAAAGGCATCGCTTGAGAACATAGTCACAACCAACATGATTGCAGCAATAGCAACTTGAAGTATACCTGAATTTACTGGAACACCACTTGCTGAAAGTTTTTGGAAAGTTTTCCAAAATGGGAAAGACTTTTCTGTCGCCAAAGCATAAGAAGCACGCATACCTGTCATAGAATAGCCGTTGATTGTTCCATAAACAGATATCAGGATACCAATGGTAACAAGTTTACCTCCCATACCCCCAAATATCTTATCGGCTACCATAGCAGGAAGATTAGGATCATTTTCCATCAATGTTGGGATACCTAAAGTACGGATGTAGGCCGCGTTAACAAAGATATAGACAAACATGATAGCAACAATCCCGAGGATAATCGCACGTGGCAAATGTTTCGCTGGATTTTTCATTTCTCCAGCGATATTTCCTGCATAAATCCAGCCATCATAGGCAAACATTGTAGCCAGCAAACCTGAACCAATAGCTGAAGCCAACGACAAGTTTTGCCCTGCCTGGATCGGCAGAAGCTGAAACTCAACCCCACCGGGACGAAGTAAGCCAACGATAACAATCAAGGCGATTGGGATAAGCTTAATTACGGTTGTTACTGATTGTAAAGCACCACCAGCTTTTGAACTGATAAAGTTAATCAAGGTAACTGAAACAGCTGCAATAACACCAACAATAGCTGTATTGGCCGCACTCACATTCATTCCAAACAAATTCAAAAATTGTGTTCCAAACACGACAGCAAGCGCTGCAATATTTGCGGGGAAGTATATGATTGATTGTGCCCAGCCTAAGAGAAAGGACCAGCGTTTACCAAAACCACGTTGGATATAACGTATCATCCCACCTGTTTCTGGAATAGCTGCTGCAAGCTCTGCAGCAGTTAACCCACCACAAATCGAAATAATACCACCAAGTACCCAAACCAATATGTGTAATCCAGCCTGGCCCGTCAGTTCCGCAACTCGACCTGCTTTAAAGAATACACCTGCACCAATAACCGTGCCCATTACCGTCGTAAGGGCAGGAAAGAAACCAAGCGTACGCTTCATTTCATTTTTTTGTTCCATAAGAGCTCCTCTTTAAAAGATAAATTTTGACAAGATTAATATTGTCTTAACGTTGATTACTAAAATTAGCATTAGAGAGTAATCTCGAAACCGATTACTCTCTAATTTTATCATATTTTTTAAACTTGTGATAGAGTGAACTTAGTTTTCTCAACCTTTTAATTTTTCAGTAAGTTTTTCAAGCATATCCTTAGTCATCGCATCCAAGTCGTATTTAGGATTGAAGCCCCATTCTTCTTTCGCGCATGTCGCATCGATAGAGTTTGGCCAGCTGTCTGCAATAGCTTGTCGTACAGGATCTACATCGTAATCCATTGTAAAGTCAGGCATGAACTTTTTAATCGAAGCAGCAATTTCTTCTGGTGCAAAACTCATAGCTGTAATATTGAAGGCATTACGGTTGACTAATTTGTCTGCTGGTGCGTTCATCAAGTCAACAATGGCATCAATAGCATCAGGCATGTACATCATGTCCATCTTAGTTCCTTCAGCGATAAAGCTTGAATAGTGACCATTTTTGATTGCTTCATAGTAGATATCAACAGCATAGTCTGTTGTACCACCACCAGGCAAGGTCTTGTATGAAATCAATCCTGGGAAACGTACACCACGTGTATCTACACCAAACTTCGTATAGTAATAGTCACAAAGCAGCTCCATAGAAACTTTCGTCACACCATACATAGTATTTGGACGTTGAATTGTCACTTGCGGTGTGTTGTCCATCGGAGTACTTGGGCCAAATGCAGCAATAGATGATGGTGAGAAGTATTGTAGACCAAGCTCACGCGCTGTTTCCAAAGCATTAACCAATCCACCCATATTGAGCTTCCAAGCAAATTGTGGCTTCGCTTCTGCTACTGCAGAGAGAAGTGAAGCCAAATGAATAATTGTGTCTACACCATTATCTTTGGCAATCTTCAGCATCTTTTCATGGTCCATGACATCCAAGATTTCAAAATGTCCATCTGTCACAACTGGATTTCCTTCAACTTCGCGGATGTCAGTTGCGATAACATTATCAACTCCAAGATCATTGCGAAGACGTTCCGTCAATTCTGAACCAATTTGTCCAAGTGCGCCTGTGATGAGTACTTTTTTCATTTTATTTTCTCCAATATATTTGATATATGTTTAGTTACGATAGGAATAATTTTGCTAGGACAGAGCTTAGATTAAACCAATCTCTTTCCCTACTTTGGCAAAGACAGCAACTGCTTGGTCTAACATCTCTTTAGTATGTGCTGCTGTTGGCATTGCACGAACACGACCTGTTCCGAGTGGTACAGTTGGGAAAACGATAGGTTTCACATAAACACCATTTTCAATCAGTTTCTTAGAAAACTCTTGTGTTTTTGCTTCATCTCCCAAGATTACAGGTGTGATTGGTGTTTCTGATACACCTGTATCAAAACCAGCTTTTTGTAATTCTTCTTTGAAATATTTCGCATTGTCCCAAAGTGTCTCTACATATTCTGGATGATCATGCATCAATACAAAGGCTTCTTTTGCAGCTGCGGCTGCACCAGGTGTCAATGAAGTTGAGAAGAGGAAAGGACGCCCTTGTGACTTCAACCAGTCAACCAAAAGTTTTGATCCTGCAACATATCCCCCAACTACGCCGATTGCTTTTGAGAGAGTACCGATTTGGAAGTCAATTTTATCCTGCAATCCAAAATGTTTTACAGTACCAGCACCACCACCCATAACGCCTGAGCCATGTGCATCGTCAACATAAGTGATTAGATTATATTTTTCAGCAATTTCTACAATTTCTGGAAGTTTAGCAATATCACCATCCATTGAGAATACACCGTCTGTGATGTACATTACTTTATTATATTCGCCTGATTCTGTTGCCTCTTTTGCTTTCGCTTCAAGATCAGCCATGTCTTGGTGTTTAACACGAATAATCTTAGCCCCTGAGAGACGACAGCCATCAATAATTGAAGCATGGTTAAGCTCGTCTGAAAGGATGGCATCTCCTTTTTTCATAACTGCACTGATAGCTCCCATGTTACAATTGAAGCCAGACTGAAAAGCTATCGCAGCTTCAGTACCTTTGAACTCGGCAATGGTCTTCTCAAGCTCAATATGAATATCAAGCGTTCCATTAATTGTACGTACAGCTCCTGCACCAGCTCCATACTTGTCTGTTGCATCTTTTGTTGCCTGAATAAGTTCAGGCCGTGTAGCAAACCCCAAATAATTGTTTGAGGCAAGGTTAATCATCTTCTTGCCTGCAACTGTAATTTCTGGGCCATTGGCGCTATCTAGCACGTCAATTGTGTTGAGCAAACCTTTTTCTTTTAGGTTTCCAAGCCCATTTTCGAGGAACTCCGTTAAAACTTTTGAAGTCATTTTTACAACCTTCTTTCACTTTTCGGCTACATTTCCTGTAACCGTTTACAATTAGTTTAACACTTTTCAAAAACTCTTGCAAGATTTTTTGGACTGTTTGCTCATATTTTAATTTAAATTATACAATCTTGTTAACTTTGTGATTTCAAGTAATTTATCGCACAATTAAAAAAAGACTGAAATATGCGTAAAAAGCCCTGAATTACAGAGCTTTTTTACCTATGGATAATTAAGATGTTAAGATTTACTGTTCTTCATCATTCGCAATCAGAAAGTGATCAACGATATCTTCTATACGTGCCAAGTCAACGTTACCACCAGATACAATGGAAACAACCTTTTTGTCTTTCACATATTCATCCACTTTCCCCGCAAGAATCGCTGCAGTTGTAAGAGCGCCAGCACCTTCTACAACGATTTTCGTACGTTGAATAAGGTCTTTAATCGCCAACTCAATTTCTGCTTCTGAAACCAGAACCATATTGTCAACAATTTGGTTAACAACCTCAAATGTCAATTCGCCTGGATAAGCAACGTGACAGCCGTCTGCAATCGTTGGTGCTTCATCGTGATAAACTTTTTTACGTGCCCTAAACGATGCTGTCATTCCATGACAATTTTCAGCTTGTACACCAATAACTTTAATATTTGGATTGAAAGATTTTAAGGCAACAGCAACACCTGATATCAAGCCGCCGCCACCTACAGGAACCAAAACTGTATCCACGTTCCAAAGGTGATCCAAAATTTCCAGACCTATTGTTCCTTGACCAGCCATTACTTCTGTATCATCATAAGGTGGGATGTAAGTAATGTTGTTTTCCTTAGCATAGGCTTCACAGAAAGCCTTGGAGTCATCAAATTGCTCACCTTCAAGCATCACCTCTGCCCCATATCCACGTGTGGCATCTACTTTTGCCTGTGGCGCGCCCTTTGGCATGACAATGATGCTCTTAATTCCTAAAAGTTTTGATGTCAAAGCAACACCCTGTGCATGATTACCAGCTGAACAAGCAATAACACCACGCGCTTTTTCTTCCTCAGACAACTGCGCAATTTTATTAAAAGCGCCACGGAATTTGAATGAGCCTGTTAACTGCATGTTTTCGAGCTTCAAATAAACCTCTCCACCTGTTTTAGCAGTTAAGAACATCGACTGAATCAATGGTGTTTCACGCGCATACTGTTTTACAATATTTTGAGCCTTTTTTATATCTTTAATCGTAACAGGCAGACTTGCTAAATTTGTCATCTTCTCTTTCCTCAAACCCTTTCTAAAATTCTGTATAAGTAACATCTATTGAATCAGCAAGAGGCTTGGAAACTACTTTCCCCTTATAGACACTCAGGCCTGAAAGGAGTTCTTTTGATTTCAATGCTTCATCCAGACCTTTAACAGAGATTTCTTTGAGGAAAGAAAGGTTACCTTGAGCCAAGGCAATGGTCGCTGTACGTGGTGTTGCACCAGGCATATTTGGTACTGCATAGTGAATAATACCATGTTTAATGAAAACAGGATCTGCATGATTCGTTGCATGATCTATTGTTTCCACTGTACCTCCTTGGTCTATAGCAATATCAACAATGACCGAACCAGGTTTCATTGACTTGACCATGTACTCTTTCACCAATTTTGGTGGTTTCGCTCCTGGAATTAGAATTGTTGAGATAAAGATATCTGCAAGTTTGATATTCTCTTCTAAAGCTTCTGTTGTTGACTTGACAATCTCAACGTTTTTTCCTTCATAACGCTCTTTAAGCTGCGCGATACGAGCATCTCCAAGTTCAATGATAATAACTTTACAGCCTAAAGCTACTGCTATATCAGCAGCATTTTCTGCAGCATTTCCACCGCCAAAAATAACAACGGTACCAGCTTCAATACCCGCGATACCTGGCAAGAGAATCCCTTCACCGCCGTGCTGTTTTTCAAGGTAATATTGTCCAATGTTTACTGCACGTCGTCCTGCAATAGCTGACATTGGCTTGAGCAACTCCAGAACACCATTGATGGAGATGTTTTCACCAGAAATAGCTGTTACACCCACCTCCATCATTTTTTCAACACAGGCTTTATTAGCTGCTAGATGAAGGAAGCCCCAGATAATTTGACCTGGTTTAAAGTATTTATATTCAGATTCCATCGGTTCCTTAACTTTAACGATGAGCTCCGCTTCCCAAGCAGTTTCTGTATCTACGATTTGAGCTCCAGCTGCCTCGTAAAGATCATCTGTAAAACCACAACCCGCACCAGCATTTCTATCAACAAGCACTTCGTTCCCTGCTTCAACGAGAATTTTCGCGTTTTCTGGGGTCATCCCTACACGTGCTTCACCTTGTTTTGGGTCTTTAATTACACCAATTTTCATACTTAATTGTTTCTCCTTTTGTGAAAATTTTATCAAGTATATTATAGCGCTTTCATTCTCTTTTGGCAATATTTTTTTTAAAATAAAACATTCTTTTAATATTCCCTTATTCTTATTGTACATATTCTGCAAATTATAAAAAAAGACACTCAAATCTTTCAATTTGGTGTACTTTTTCAGGATATACCTATTAATGATTGACTTCATCTGGGTTTCGAGCAAGGCCCGCTTTGCCATGAAGACTGTCGATAAAGGCTATGTCTTCATCTGACAAGTCAAAATCAAAAATGTCAGCATTTTCTTTGATACGACTTGCTGTTACAGATTTTGGTAATGGGAGGTAACCTTTGTGTAGGCTCCAACGTAAAACGACTTGTGCCACTGTTTTCTCATATTTATCTGCAATATCAGTAAGTTCAGTGATGGCAAAAATTTTGCCTGTACCGAGTGGGCTGTAAGCTTCTGTCAAGATATCGTGTGCTTTATTAAAAGCAACGACCTCTTCTTGCTGATCTGAGGGGTTGACCATGATTTGGTTAACAACAGGCTTTATCTCAGCAACTTCAAGTAATGGTTCCAAATGACGGGGATGGAAGTTTGACACACCAATCGCACGCACTTTATTATTTTTCACGCCATCTTCCATCGCTTTCCAGACAGCTGCGTTTCGTTCAGCAAAATTAGGGCGGAAGGCTTTAGGATTCGGCCAGTGAATCAAATAAAGGTCAACATAGTCTAAGCCGAGTTTTTCTAAACTTTCATCAAGTGCCGCTCTTGCATCTTCAGTTGTTCCAAGATCCCAAAGCTTTGTGGTGATAAACAATTTATCACGTGCAATCCCGCTGTCTTTAATTGCACGTCCCACGGATTCTTCATTGCCATAAACGGCAGCTGTATCAATATGACGATAACCAACTTCTAGAGCCGTTTTGACCGCTTGATAGGCCTCCTCGCCATCTTTTGATTGCCATGTCCCAAAACCAACTTTGGGAATTTCCATACCATTTGAAAGAGTGTAAGTTTCTGTAAGTGCCATAAATTCTCCTTTTCTTTACTTCTCGCTTTATTCTATCACTTTATGAAAGGAGACGAAAAAATTTGGTTCGGAAGTGTAGAAGGAGAACGCGGATGTTGGAAGAACAAAGAACAGGTGTTTCCCGCATCTCACCCGTTTCACCACTGAAATGCAGGAATTTTAGAGGAAGGGCTAAATGATTTCTTTAAGCTTCTGGCTGGTAGATAATAAGTGCTGGACGGACGCCCATAAATGCTAAAGAAAGGTCTACATGACCAGTGCGAGTAAGCTGACCAGCCCGCCCATTAGCCGCAACATCCACACGCCAGCCATCACCTGAAATCCCAGGAGTACGTAGCCACCAGCCATGATTATCACCTTGCCCACCTGTCACACGCTCCGCATGATTAGAAAATGCGCTACTCGGTTGGGAAAGTTTTACCACATCTGCTAAAGATAGTGCAAAGGCTTGCTTTGTTCCTTTTTAATCAACAGCAGTCAAATCGTTTACAACTTCTGCTGCAGCAGAAAAAAGGAGAAATTTACCCTGCTGTATTACTTGATTACAGAACACAGTATTTCCCTCGTCAAGTATTTTAGACTATTTTTAAGTATATCCTCCCGTCTTTTTTAAATATCCCTCTCTTTTAAGTTAAAACTATTTAGTAATTATACAACAGTTTTTTCGGAAAACTTGGACAAAGAAAGCCCCTTTAAAATTCACTGCCATTGTTTTACGTGAAACCATACACGCTGGTCTTATCCAATAATCAAAACTACAAAAAGTCCAGATGAAAAACACTTAAGCTGGAATGTGTTATAATAAGGGTGTTTGTTTAGGCAGAGCCTAAAAGATGAGAACACTACAATAAGAACAAATTATCAAATGAAAAGTTAAAATTTTTTACTGTTCATAAATAATAAGGAAAAAGGAGAAAAACAATGGCTGAAGTCGAATCATTCCAACTTGATCATACAAAAGTTTTAGCACCCTATATACGTTTAATCGGGACAGAAACTGGACCTAAAGGAGATAGCATCACAAACTTTGATGTTCGCTTTATCCAGCCCAATCATGGAGAAATACCAACAAGTGGCTTACATACCATTGAACACGCAATGGCGAGTTTAATCCGCGATCGTATTGATGGTATGATTGACTTCTCACCGTTTGGCTGTCGCACGGGTTTCCACATGATTATGTGGGGCCAACCCAGTTCTGAACAAATTGCCAAAGTTATCACTTCTTCTTTGGAAGAGCTTGCGGGAGATAGCTTTACTTGGGACGATGTTCCTGGTGTTTCAGAAAAAGAGTGTGGAAACTATCGAGATCATTCACTGTTTTCAGCGAAAGAGTGGGCGAAAAAAATCCTAAGCAAAGGCATCTCGTCTGATGCTTTTGAGCGCCGACCAGTAAACTAAAAGTTAAGGAAAGGAAGTCATGGGAAAATACCAGCTAGATTATAAGGGACAAGCTGCTGTCCAAAAATTCCACGAAAAAAATTCAAAAACTAAGACTGACAAATTAGCCAAAATTGAGGCATTAAAAAAACAATATTTGTCTCAAAAGAAAAAAGAGAAAAAAGCATGAAAAAATTAAACATCGCCTATGTCGGCTTTGGCAAATCAACCAATCGTTATCACATCCCCTACGTTAAAATTCGTGACCACTTCAACATTTCGCGCATCGTTAATCGTACCTTAGGCAAACGTCCTGAGCAAGCTGTGCTTGAGGCAAATGGTACAGTCTTCTCAACAGATATTAACGACATTATTCAGGACGAGAGCATTGACTTAGTTATTGTTGTCACCCCCGGTTCTGCCCACTATGAAACCAGTAAAAAACTGCTGCTTGGAGGAAAAAATGTTATCTGCGATAAACCTCTGGTAGAAACTTTAGAGCAGGCCAAAGAACTGGTTGCACTTGCCAAAGAAAGAAATCTCTTCTTTATGCCTTTCCAAAACCGCCGCTTTGACAGCGATTTTCTGACGGTTAAAAAGGTTTTGGAAACAGGCTATTTAGGGAATTTGATTGACCTAACTGTAACAATGGATCACTATCGTCCAGCAGATGCAAGTCTGGGAGAGAATTTCGACGGTGCTTGGTACGGCCATGGTGTCCATCTGGTGGATCAGATGGTTTCACTCTTTGGTAAACCTGAAACCGTTCAATACGACGTACGTTCTACACGTGACGCGGTTGCTACAGATGACTACTTCTCTGTCAACTTGATTTATAAAAATTTCCGAGCAACTGTGCAAGCCACAGAACTAGCTGCTGTCAGTCGTCCAAAATGGGTGATTTATGGTTCTAGGGGAACATTAATTAAAGAGCATGTTGATCAGCAGGAAAATGATCTCAAGGCAGGAATAGTTCCAGGAGACGAAGGTTTTGGTGCCGATACACCTCAAGACTTCGCACAATTAACTTATTATAACCAAAACGGCGATCGTATCGCAAAGACAATCCCGACAGTTTCTGGGGATTACGGTCGTGTTTATGATTCAGCCTATAACTCTTTAGTCCACGGTGAAGAAAAGTTAGTTTCAGATGAGCAAATTCTGGCGGTCATTGAAACACTAGAAAATGCTTTTAAATAAATCCTCAAGTAGGATTTTTCTTTTTACTCTTTTAGTTTTCAATGAAAGAGTGAGTCATTTGAGCAAAAAAGTGAAAGAGAAAATGTTAAAATTGTGCTATGACTATTACATTCAAAAATGTCACCAAAAGCTACGGAGAAAAGGCTGTACTTTCAGATATTAACTTCTCTATTGAAAGTCATGAATTTTTTGTACTTGCTGGTTCTTCTGGCGGCGGGAAAACAACATTACTTAAGATGATTAATCGGTTGATTGACCCAAATCAAGGACAGATTTTTATTGACAAACAAGATATCCAAACCATCAATTTACGAGAACTCCGTCTACAAATAGGCTACGTTCTTCAACAGATAGCGCTCTTTCCTAACATGACTGTTTTAGAAAATATCGGGATTATTCCTGCAATGAAAGGCTGGAGCAAAAGCGAAATCCGTCGGCGTGTTCTTGAACTTCTGCCACTGGTTGGGCTTGACGCAGATAAGTATCTCAACCGTTATCCCCATGAGCTCTCTGGAGGTGAAGCACAGCGAATTGGTATTCTAAGAGCTATCGCCTGCAAGCCTAAAATTATTTTAATGGACGAGCCTTTTTCGGCCCTAGACCCTATATCACGTAAGCAGTTACAAGAACTTGTTAAAGACTTGCAAAAAACTTTGCAAATCACGACGGTTTTCGTCACACATGATATGTCTGAAGGAATGGCAATGGCTGACCGTATCGCTATACTCAAAGAAGGCAGGCTCCAGCAAATTGGTAAACCACAGGAGATTTTAAATGCACCTGCTAATCCATTTGTCGCTGAATTTTTTACTGACTATCAGCAAGATTTCTCTCGATATAAGTTAAAAAACCTTGAAAAAACTCTTGCAGACAATCATTTTTCAGGTGATACTCCCTTGACAGATGTCTTGAAAAGTATGGAGGTGAATACATATGAACAGTCTGATTAACACCTTTCAACAGCAGGAGTCTCAGTTTTGGCTTGCCTTATTGCAACACATCCAGATTTCTTTAGTTTCGCTTTTTATCGCCATACTAATTGCACTTCCTCTGGCATTACTCTTAAGACGTTATTCGAGATTAGCTGAGCCTCTATTGCAAATCACAGGGATTTTTCAAACCATCCCTAGCTTGGCCTTATTAGGACTTTTGATTCCCTTCGTTGGGATTGGCTCGTTACCTGCTATTGTTGCTCTGGTGGTCTATGCTCTCTTTCCAATCATCCAAAATACCTATACAGGGCTTCAACAGATTGATAGCTCCCTGATTGAGGCTGCAAGAGCCTTTGGTATGAATCGGCGTGAACGTTTAATGAAGTTTGAACTGGCGCTTGCCCTGCCATTTATCATGGCCGGCATAAGAACCAGTGGCATTATGGTTATCGGAACAGCAACATTGGCCGCCCTTATCGGAGCAGGAGGGCTTGGAAACTTTATCCTTTTAGGTATCAACTCTAACGATGTCAATCTTATCTTAATTGGGGCTATCTCTTCTGCACTGCTGGCTGTTATATTTTCAACCTTGCTTCGCTTCTTGGAAAAAGCCAAGCTCCAAACCATACTGATAAGTTTCTTTGCTGGACTTCTACTCTTATTAGCCTCTTATTATAATCCTCAGGCAAACAATCATCCAAAAATTACCATTGCTGGTAAGCTTGGTGCTGAACCTACCTTGCTGATTAATATGTACAAGGAAGTGATTGAAAAAAACAGTGATATTGAGGTGACTCTTAAGCCGAACTTTGGGGATACTACCTTCCTCTACAATGCCCTAAAATCTAATAAAATCGATATCTACCCAGAATTTTCAGGAACTATCTTGACAACTTTCTTAAAACATCCAACCACATCAACTGACCCCCAAACAGTTTATGAAGAAGCACGCGCAGGTATTGACAAGCTAGATAATCTTGCCTACCTTTTACCGATGAAATTTCAAGATACTTATGCCTTAGCTGTTAAAACTCACTATGCAGAAAAATATAATCTTAAAACTATTTCAGACCTTCATAAACTTCCTGCTGTTAAAGCTGGCTTTGACTTAGAGTTTGCAAATCGTCAAGACGGCTACAAGGGACTTCAAAGTCTTTATGGCTTAAACTTTGATGTCAAAACAATGCAGACAAGCCTTATCTATAATGCATTAAACAGTAACAATATCGATCTGGCCCAAGTTTACTCTACTGACAGTCAAATCAAGCAATACCAGCTTACCGTGCTCAAAGATGACAAAAAACTTTTTCCACCTTATCAGGCTGCTCCATTGATGAGCAAAAATCTACTCAAAAAATATCCTCAACTGGAACAGATTTTAAATAAACTTGCAGGGGCAATCACCGATGAAGAAATGATTAACATGAACTATGCGGTCAATGTTGAACAAAAAGATCCCGCTGCTGTTGCACATGAGTTCCTAGCTAGACATGATTTACTATAACTCGTAGACCCGTAACAGTCTGAAAACTGCATACCCAAACTCTTTTTAGGCCAAGAAATTACTCTTAAGTTTTGTATCTCCCTGACGTCCCTCTTCTTACTGAATAAATGCAACACAACTGGAATGGTATAATTAAACTATGAAAAAATATGATGTAATCGTTGCTGGTGCTGGTCCCTCAGGCATGATGGCAGCTATAGCTGCATCTGAAAATGGAGCACATACAGCTTTAATAGACAAAAATCCAAAAGTGGGAAAAAAGTTACTGATGACTGGCGGCGGGCGCTGCAATGTTACAAACAGTCATTCAGTTGAAGAAATCATCGCCCACGTCCCTGGCAATGGGCGCTTTTTGCACAGTGCTTTTACCCAGTTTTCCAATCTTGATATTATTGATTTCTTTGAAAAAAATGGCATAGTTCTTAAAGAAGAAGACCATGGAAGAATGTTTCCCATAACTAATAAATCCAAAACAATCGTTGATGCTCTTTTTGATAAGTTACAAGAACTTGGTGTTGACTATTTTCCGAGTTCTGCTGTCACTCAGCTCAATATTAAAGATGGGACAATCAAAGGGCTGGAAACAGAAAGTGACAGTTTCAAAGCCCCATGCGTTATTCTGTCTACAGGAGGACGGGCATACCCCTCAACAGGTTCAACTGGTGATGGGTATAAGTTGGCGAGAAAGGCAGGGCATACTATCACGCCTCTTTACCCCACAGAAGCTCCTCTTGTTTCCTCAGAGAAATTTATCAGTGAGCGAACTTTACAAGGCATTTCCCTTCGTGATATTCGGTTGAGTGTGTTAAACAGCAAGGGAAAAACTCTCGTTGAACACCGGATGGATATGATTTTTACCCACTTTGGCATCAGTGGCCCAGCTGCTCTACGTTGTTCAAGTTTTATTAATCAAGAACTTGCCAAGGGAGCTGAAACTGTAACTGTCCTTCTCGACAGTTTTCCCGACATATCTACTGCACAGCTCCTCAATGAATTAAAGCAAACGGCACACGGCAATAATAAAGTTGTAAAAAATGCCTTTGCCTCACTGACTCAAGAACGCTTTTTACTTTTCTTACTGCATCAAGCCCAAATTGATACAGATATACCTGCTAAACAGTTAACGGAAAAGCAGCTCGAAAAGTTCTGCTCCCTTCTCAAATCTCTATCCATTCAAATCAGCAAAACATTCCCTATCGAAAAATCCTTTGTCACTGGCGGTGGTGTTCATCTCAAAGAGATTAACCCTAAAACGATGGAGAGTAAGCTAATCCCTGGCTTATATATAACAGGGGAACTTCTGGATATAAACGGCTATACTGGGGGATATAATATCACCTGTGCCTTTGTTACAGGACATGTTGCAGGCAACCATGCCGCCGAAATGTCTTCTTATATGAAATACTAAGTACTTACACTAAAAAATTCTATAAATAAGTTAATTCTTGCATTCCTCTTATCGAAATGGTATCATGTTAAGGTACCATTTCGCGGAAGTGGCGGAATTGGCAGACGCGCAGGATTAAGGATCCTGTGGCCTATCTTGGCTGTGCGGGTTCAAGTCCCGCCTTCCGCATTATAACAAGGTTTAAGCACTAGTTTTCGACGACGGGTGCTTTTCTTTTTTTCCAGAGTGTACCATCCCCTGCGCGCGGTTTCAACCATTTCAAAAACAGACTTTTGAGCCTGCGCATTCACATGTCCATAGGTATGCTCTGTCACATTGGATACAGGAGAGTGTCCCACAATCCCCTTTAAGGAGAATTGATTGACACCTGCATTAAGAGAATCAGAGATAAAGGTGTGTCTGAAACCATGAGGGGTCATATGAGGTAAGTTGTAAACCTGCTCCACCTTCCTCAATTTTCGATTGAGCCAGTCTCTCTAAAGATTGGTGGACACCACGGCATCAGACTGGTAAAGCTACAGAGAAACTAATTTTCTGCTTGCTCAATATTCATTTTTGCCAGAAGAACCTTCTGCTCCTTCTTCCACTGACGTAACTCCTCTAAGAGGCTTTCGTTCAGTTGGAGATAACGGAAACGGTATTTATTTTTCATACCTCTGACACGCATTATTTCCCAGATTGAGAATCTTTCTCAAGGCGATGGCTCCAATCCACAATCCCTGTCTTGAAATAAATATCCTTCCAAACCAGATTATCCACACCTATATATATTCATAATTAAAGCACAACATCCTCAACTTATGCCTCTTGCATTATTGAGATAACCATTTATTTCCCAAAATTCAGCAATTTAGCCTTTCCAAAAAAACAATCAAACTTGCACAAACTCGCTCATATCCCTTATTATTCAAATGTAAGCCATCATAAGTGAATTGACCCACATTTGCCTCATTAACACCTGATTTTTCATATCCATTCCACACAGGTAAGTCATAATAATTACCAATTTCTAGAATTGCTCTAACATAGTCTCTCAAGTAATTGCCAATCAGGTTAGGGTTTTGACAGTTATAGCCATCTTTGTCACGCTGAAGCGGTGCCATTAGGACAATTACTTGGTTAGGATTAGTTTTTTTAATATGTTCTATTGCTGTTTGAAAGGCACCAATAAAAGTGTCCTCATCAAAGCCTTCCTTTCTTATTTTACCGATTTTTCGATCTAAACGATAATCGTTAGTTCCACCTGCAATCACGACTAAGTCACTCGGGATATACTCCTCTAAAACAGTCGAAACTGTCCCTGAACCATTTGCAGAACCATTCGCTACAGGTCGCCCAGATATCGCCAAATTCTCCAAATGACTGAATCCCAGTGCACGTTTTACTAGAGTTTGATAACCAATAGCAATTTCACCTGTATCAGAATAAGGTTTACCATCCTGTTCACTAATTGAATCCCCAAACCACTGCCCTCTTTTTCCAGACCAATCCATTTTATTTCCAACCCTTTCATGTATTTCCCTTCCCATTTCATAAATAGTTTAAATTTGATATAATGAATTACACAATAGGGAGAAGGACCTTACTATGCAATCTGCAGTCTTATTAAAAATTAAATCACTAGAATCTACATTTACAACTAGTGAGTACGAAATCAGCCAATTTGTAACTGAACATCCCGATTTTGTTATTGCCAATACAATTACTACACTAGCAAAAAAAATCAATACTTCCGAGGCTAGCATCAATCGTTTTTGCAAAAAAATCGGGTTCAAAGGTTTCAATAAGTTCAAAATTGCGCTTGCACAATCTACAACTCAGTTTGAAAAACTTAACCAAGAGGACATTGATGACTCCAATTTACTTGAGTATATCACTGCTGATTACCAAAAAATGGCTGTCAACACCTGTGCCCTGCTTGACGAAAAAACCATTGAAGAGGCTGCTGCTACAATTGTTCTGTCTAGAAAAATCTTCTTGATATCAATTTATCCCACTTCCTTTATCTGTGATGAGTTTGCCTTCAAACTAAGGCAAATTGGTTTAGAAGTCACTCACTTGAAAGAACCATTAGAGGCCCAACTTTCCATTAGCAATATGACTAGCGATTCTTTGCTCATAGCAGTAGTTCCATCTATTGTGACCAAAGATATCATTCCCTTCTTGGCAAACGTTAAAAAGAATAATATCAAAACAATGCTACTGTCTTCAAATGATAATCCAAAAATTGATAATTTGATTGATATTAAGATGATTACGCCTGATCATGTCATGGCCAATAACAGCCTGACTCTTTCAAACACACCTATGATCTCACTCATTTTTGATATCATATATGCGACAATACTTCGTGATAATCGTGCACTGCGCCAAAGAAAACTAAGTAGTGATACAATCATCAATTCTTTCCAAGCCGCGGATTCATCGCGATACGAATGGTAAGACATGTAATAGAGCTGGGATTTACAACTCCAGTTTTTTTATTTTTTCAGTGCCTCTAAGGCCAAAGCAAAGTTTCCAAAGGTTGCTGAACCGTTATCTGCTACACCACTAATTTGAATCAAGTCATCCAAATCAGATGTTTGAACATATCCATTATTAAATTCATTAAAATATTTACGAACCTTAGTCATATCTATCGATTGTAAAACTGAGCCACCAAAAATAATCCGCTCAGGCGCCAAATTAACATAAGTATTGTAAGCAATTTGCCCAGCATAATAAGCGATTAAGTCAAAGACTTCATGGTCTACCGGCAAGTCTTCTCCACTCCTGCCAGTTCGTGCTTTAATCGATGGACCACTCGCCAAGCCCTCAAGGCAGCGATTACCGTGAAACGGACAAACTCCTAAAAAATCACGATCTTTTTCATGCCGTTCGACAATTGCGTGTCCCATCTCAGCATGAGAAATGCCCCCAATAAACTGATTACCTTGAACAGAGCCTCCGCCTATACCTGTACCGATGGTAAAGTAGACTATAGAATGTGTGCCCTGACCATTGCCAAACATCTTTTCGCCATAAGCAGAGCTATTCACATCTGTTGTCCAAACAACCGGTACTTTCAATGCTGATTTGAGAGGTCCAACTATATCCGTATTTTTCCACCCTAATTTCGGGGTACTGGTAATAAATCCGTAGCGTTCAGAATCTTCTTGAATATCAATTGGTCCAAAAGAACCTACTGCTAAGGCTGTCAGTTCATATTTCTCAAAAAATTTTATCACTGCTGTCAAAGTTTCTTCTGGGCTCGTCGTTGGTAATTGTATGCTTTTAATAATTTCATAGTCAAAATTTGCTACAGAGCAAACAAACTTTGTCCCACCAGCTTCAATGCTTCCTAATAATTTCATATATGTCTCCTTACTCTAGTTTTAAAAAATCGTGTATCTGACACACGATTTTTTAATTATTCATTTTGAAAACCCTTTCAAAATTCTGATACTCTTCTTCAAGTTCATTTTCTTTCATCTGATTTGTCTTTAAAATGTATTGGTAATCATAGTAATTTGGCAAATAGTTTAGCTTCAAAAATGTTTTGGAAAAAGCATTAGCTGCTATTTCACTAGCACGCGATATTTTTGCCTTTCTAGACAAGCCTAAAAACTTAAAGGACTCAATGCTTTCAAGGTTTTCAGAAACACTTTCATCAAGTGTTTCTTCCAAAAAATGAAAAAGTTCATGGGCTAGCACAATTTTTTTCATTCCCTCGAAAGTCACATCGTTTTTATCCGCCAGATCTTGTATAGAACGATTGTAAATCACAATCTCCTTGTTTCCCTTTGCATCAACCTCAAACTGAGCGCGAAACTTCACTTTATAAAATGAACCCTCGCTTTTTGCTGGAGTTACCAAGATATCTAGCTTTTTAAATAAATCCTCCAGAGTGTTCCCCTGATACTTCTGAGCTAGTGCCTTGCCTTTCTCCAAGGATGAAGAAATATAATATGAAATCTTTTTGTCAGGTATTTTATGAAAAAGCATATCTTGTTTCAATTCCAAGTAGGCTAAAAATTCATCTGAAAATCTGTAATTCATCTTATACGCTTCTCCTAAAAATTAGTTATTTGTAAGCAACCGCGATTAATTCTTCTGTATCGTTCAAATTTTCTGTTTCAACATCCAAGATTGATGTCAACTGCTCAATGGTCTGCATTCCTGTCAAGTCTAACATTTTTTCCTTATAAAATATATAAACTTTCGGAATGGTCGCATTGGCATCAGAATAAATCGTATGTTCATCAACAAACTGTAAGAAATCTGAATCCGCTTGATTTTTCTTGAAAACAAAAGAGTGGGCATTACTCTGCTTAAAGCGTACTACACCTTCGCGATCAATGACACAGATATTGTTTTGCTTGCTCTTAAAGAAAAGTTTTTTCTTTATAACTAAGGAATTCATCAAGCTCCAGCGACCAATCTGAGCTTTTCTTTCAACAGTAGATGCATCAACAGAAAGCGCTTCAGCAGTTAACTTCTTTAATTCTTCTTCTGTTACTTCTTCGGCTCCAAGATTTTTTTGGCGCAATTCGGTTGCTCCTGTAGCAACGGCACGAACAATATTTCTTTGTGTATCAATTTCGATATTGACATCTACAGTTTCTTCATTCGCTCCTGACTGAACAATTTTTTCAATAACTTCAGCGCGTATTTTCTTGATATCTTTTTCTGTAGGATTAACAATTGAGCGTTCAATCTGCTCGCGTACCATAGCTAAGGCAACCCCGATAGTTGAGATATATGGTGCATTTTGCGCTAATTTCCACTTCATAGCATAGCGCTCAGCAAGGGCAGGAACAACAATCGCTCCAGAGCCTCCTCCTCCAACAAGGGTGATAAAATTCTTATCCAACTCATACTCAGCAATCAAGTCATCAATAACTGGCTCTAACTTATCAATGGCCAAACGAATAACTTCGCGTGCGGCATCTTCTGCAGTCATTTTCAGATAATTACCTAGAGCTTCCCATGCGTATTTGTTCGCTTCTGTATTACCTTGAGCGTAGTCACCATCCGGAACATATCCAAGTAAGTTAGCTGCACCTGCAAGAGTGTATGAATATTGTTTTCCGCTCTCACCTTTAATAATCACATACTCGCTAGGATCACCTTCACGTGGTGAAACAAACGCGATTTCAGGATTAAGTAGATTTTCTTTCTCTGTAAAGTTTTCATAATCAAGCCCCGCGATGTGAGCAGAGCGTGGTCCGACATCAATAATTTTGCCATCATTAGCACGAATCATTGAGCCACCTGCAACTGCTAATGTCCGAACATCTAGTGAACGAAGGTAAGTCTTGTGTCCCCCGACTTGCGCATATTTAATCATTACTTTTCCGTTTTTGATTACAGAAATGTCAACAGAGGTTCCGCCTACTTCAAAGAAAATACCATCTGATACCTTTTCATACATCAGTGCCCCCGCAACCCCTGCAGCAAGACCAGACAACATTGTCAAAATAGGCCGTTGGCGCACTTCATTAATTGACATAACGCCACCATCACAGCGCATAATCATCAAGTTAGATTGGATATTGGTTTTCAATACTGCATCTTCAGTCATATTCGCCGTTTGCATCATCTTAGGAATGAGCGAAGCGTTGACAACCGCCGTACGTGTACGCATTTTTAAACCATAAAGCTGTGAAATTTCATGTCCACCTGTCGCATACAAACCTTTTTCCTGCGCTTGTTTGATAACCAGCTCTTCATTTTCAGGATCATCTACGGAGTAAGCTTCAGAAGCAACGATAACTTGCGCATCTTTACCCATAAACTCTTTAATTGATGTCTCAATAGCCAAATCATCTAATTTCGAAGAATCAATAAATGTATGCTCTGAGCTTAGAAACTTGTTCGGTGCCAGCTCAATATCACCAACTGCGGTTTCTTTCCTGGCAGATCGCGCATCCATACCCGTTCCCATGCCTATAATACCGACCTTCGCAACATCGCCTTCCAAAAGTGCATTTGTTGCTTGAGTTGTCCCATGAGCGATGAAAGTTACATCGGACGGCGCAATATTATTTTCTGTCAAGATTTTATCGATAATGTTCACAATTCCTTTTGCCACACCTTCTGAGTGAGTGGTTGGAATTTTAACTTTGGCAATGACCTCATAACTGTCATTATCAATCGCTACTGCATCAGTAAAGGTTCCTCCAACGTCAATACCAATTCTTACCTTTTTTCCCATTTTCTTTATTTTTCTCTTTTCTAAAATCTAGTAACATTCTGACAAATTTGCCAGCAAATAAAATACTTGAGATGAGCGTTTACTCCCACCTCGCATTAAGTATTAAAACAAGTAGAAAGTTGAAGCAATCAAACCAATAACTGTTGAAATCCAAATCCAAGGAATCGTTTTCTTCAACACATCATTAACATCTGTTTTTGTGAAATCTGACACCCAGACATTATGTGAGTTTGTAGGATCACATACTGCTTGTACGTTAGAATTCAAGCGCAAAGCAACCATTGCCATAACTGGGTTCATACCACCAGCAACAAGTAAGGAAACAATTCCTGAACCAAGACCCCAAACATTTAATGGACCACGATAAATTGCAAGCGGAGCAAGCAAACCGAAGACTACAACAAACATGATTGGACCGTTAGGAATGATAGCCTCAATTGCGCCATCCAAGATGGTTGAAACCTCTACTGACATGACGGCATTCAGCAACATACCAATACCTATCATCAAGCCTGCTGCTCCAGCAATATCCTGAATCCCTTCGACAAATGCTGAGGATACAACATGAATTGGATTCTTCGGAGTACTTAATAATAAAGCAGCAAGAATACCTGTAATAATAGCTGCTACAAGTGGCACATTGAAAGCAAAAACTAAAACAACTGGTACGATTGGAGCAATTAGAGCAATTGAGCGCACGTTATTGTTGCGCCCTTTATTCGCGGGCATCGCCCAAGCTTTTCTACGTTTTCCGTTAAATTTTACAAAGTAAACCACCATGATAATAGACATGATAATCAAGGGAAGTCCCACCATCCAAGAATAAGATGTCACCGTTTCAAGGGGGAGACCAAGCACATCAATATATACCGCAAGAGTAGAGACTGAGAAAGTTACCCCAATACCATTGGCCAAAAGAAGAATGATGCTAGAAATCATGGGAGAAAGACCCGCAGATATCATGATTGGGATAATGATTGTTCCAACCAAAATGACCATTCCAAGCCCGTTAGAGGCTGTAAAAATAACTGACGCTACGGCTAAGAAAGAGAGAGCAAGCGGTAATGCTTTATCACCAGCCATCTCTGCAGCTTTTTTGATAATCAGCTCGGTAACACCAATTTTTGTCAATATTTTTCCGAAAAGTGATCCAAAAATCAAGCCTGAAATAGCTGTGGCCATACGCATTGAACCATCTTCAAGAACACCCTTAACCAAGGTAAATTTCTCTGGGTCCTCTGACATAAAAGGTACACCTGCAATAACAGAGATTAAGATTGCCATGATTGGAAGTGCCAAGATTGTTGGCAACTTGCGTGTCATCATCAGGGCTACTGCGCCGAGGAAAACAACTATAATTCCGATTAACTGTAAAGTTTCCATTTTTTATTCCTTTTTATTTTTCAATATAAGCTTTTTGTGCAATAAGTATATCTTGTAATGCCGAGACATCGACTTCTTTAACAGACTGATTTTCTTTCAAAGCCAGGACAGAAGCAAGACCAGCTGCTTGTCCGAGCGCAGTCATTGTTGGTGTCGTACGAATCGCTGCCTGCGCTTCAAAGGAAGCAGAAACACAGCGTCCTGTTACTATGAGATTTTCTAACTCGTTAGTAATCATGATTTCATATGGGATTTTGTAATAGCTATCAAAAGTACTTGCATCAAACTTCTCATGCTCTATTTCTTCACTCTGTGCACTATGAACTGAAACTGTTCCTTCACCTTTAGGGTTATGAATATCAATGGGGTAACCCGAATGAGCAATATGTGTTTTAAAATCCGTTCTTTCCAGGACGTCTTTATTAGTCAGCGTATAAACACCTTTAATTTGACGTGTACCACGGATACCAATACTTGGTCCTGTATATACTATCTTCGCATTTCTGAATCCAGGAATATCTTCAACTAAAAACTTAAATAACTCTGCACATTGCTTTCTGCCGAGCATCTCTGCGCGGGTCAAACTTTCTGCGGAGACACCACTTTCGTTGATAATACGTGTTGTATTAATAATGAATTCACCAGGGACATTTGTTTCAAAAAATAAAATATCTTCACGGGGGATACTGAGACGTCCTTCTTTTTTGGCTTTTTTAAACTCCTCATCAAAACCAATAAATGAAAGGATTTCCGTATTTTTCATTACATTAAGATTTCGGTTGAGCCGTGGGAATTTCTCTGGATCTTTCAGAACCGTGTTCTTAAGCTCTTGTGTGTCCACACCATAAACTTTAAGATTCATCGTCATCGGCTGCATCGCTTGGTCAGATTCACGCCCCAGTTGGAATGGAACTCCCGCCTCAGTTGCTAAATCCGCATCCCCAGTTGCATCAATGAAGTATTTTGCTGTCAAGTTTGTCAGTCCATCTTTGTTTAATACAGTAATAGAAGAAATTTTACTGTTCGTTTTTTCAACAGACACAAGATTAGTGTGAAACAGAATATCACATCCTGCTTCCTGCGCCATTTCATCCAAAACAATTTTCAAACCTTCTGCTGAAAATGGTGTTAAATACGAAATATAATTGGTAGAATCAAGCACATGACCTGGCGAGTAACCCTTTTCGACCATGCGCTGGACCATCTCTTCACCCAAACCTTTTATAACCTGCTTTTCTCCTGCAAAAAAAGTCATCATAGGGCCGACACCATTTGCTGTTAAAGAACCTCCGAAATAGCCATACTGCTCAATAATCAGCGTTTTAGCTCCATTTCGTGCACTTGCAATCGCAGCGAAGGCACCAGACATGCCACCACCTGTAACGATCACATCATAATTTGTTTTCATTATCATTTACTCCTTGCTTTTTCGTTAGCGCTTACATTTTATGTAATAGCATTTCTTTCAAAATGTGTCAATCTTTATGAAAATAAAATTCAACAATATGTTATGATTATAAAAAAGGAGTAAAAATATGATTAATTATTCTGTAGAGAAAACAAAAGAAAGCATTGATTTTATCACGTTTAATATCCGTGATAAATTTGAAATAACTTTTGCAAGTCTCGGTGCCTCTATCTTTGAAATAAAATTTTCAGATTGTATGGGTAATTTGGAAAATATAACACTAGCCCCTCATTCACGACAGTACTGGATAAAAAACAGAACTTTTTCAGGGAGTATCATTGGTCCTTTAGCTGGTCGCTATGAAATTAATGATACCTCTCTCGAAGTAAACAGACCACCTTATCATTTCCATGGTGGAAATACTGGATACGATAAGAAAATTTGGGACTTTGAAATTGATGAATTACCAGATGAAACCCAGCTTATCTTTACTTTAAACGATCTTGAAAACCATTTGAAAGTAAAGGTCATTTATTCTATCAATCAGCATTTGCAGCTAAAAATGACTATATCGGCTACTGCGACCAAAAAGACTCATTTCAACCCAACCAATCATATCTATTTTAATTTGAGCGGAAACAATCAAGAGACTGTTGAAAGTCACACTCTTTATCTCTCAAGCAATCAATATTTTGTAGAAAATACAGAAAAAGTAATTATCGGCAGTTCCAAAATCACAAAGGATGATATACTTGATTTTTCAGATTTAGATGGAAAATCATTAAAAAATTTAAGCACTTTTGATGGTTTAGACACTACTTTTTCATTAGACAAGAAAAAAGTAGGGATAATCAGTCATCCTCAAAGTGGACGAGCTGTTAAAATAAATACCACATTACCTGCAGCTGTCGTATTTACCTTGAATCAGCCACAAATACATTTCGAGAATAAACCAAAATATTCTGGAATTACTTTTGAAACACAATACCCAGCTAATAACTTAGAAAAAGTTATGCTTAAAGCTGGTGAAGAATATTTTTCCGAAACTACCTATAGTTTCTTGAATTTAAAGGATAAAAAGATGGATGGGAACAGTTGTAACTTGATTTAAATAAGACATGCCCGATTGTTTATTTAGAAAAAATATAAAATATTTTAAAAGAAAAAAATCCCAGACTTATATGAGTCTGCTGAAAAACTTTACATATTTTTTAAAACACAATATATTGTGCAATAAAAATAGAATTATATCTATATGTCGTATAAAAAGAGGCTGGGGCAAAAGTCCAAAATAATGAAAAAAACGCTAAATTTCGGCAGATAATGCCCTGATTGAGCATTTTTGTTTTTTCTATTTTTGCTAAAACTGATCAAAAACCGACTTTTGCCCCAACTCCTTTCCAGTAGCCCCGACTTATATACTGAGATTTTTAAAACATTTTTGTTAGATGCCTTATCAAGCATAAAGGCAGCTGCATAAATAACTTATCAATGTTTCTTATACCTTAAAAAGCACAGTAGACGGGTGCTTTTCTTTTTTGTCCTCGTCTGAATATTATATGTCCATTTTTGAAAGCTGATGTCTGGTACTCTCATCTTTTACTTGCAATCATCCACAAGTAGATCTATTTTGTTTCCTTCCCTTCATTTTATTCTCATTAAGTCAAAGAAAATACCTTTTCCAAGCACTTTTAAGACAGTTACGTCATAAAATTTTGTAACTATTTGCAGGTCCGTGGTAAATTTTTTCAAGATGTTTAAAACAATACAAAATTCTAGTTTCAAAGCTTGTAAACATGTTATACTGGACTTAGTTATTGGAGGATATAATGTTTTATTTAATGTTCTTTCTAGTCATTGCTGCCATAGGTTATCTGCTTATAAGATTTAAAGATCGAAGCATCATAGGTGGACTACTTTTAGCTGCAGGTCTAATGCTCTCTTTCTTTACCCTTCTGCTCTTGGGACTAGCATTTCTTGATGAGAAAACGACTCACGGCTCCACGATTTCTCTGGGAATATTTTATTTTCTCATTCCTTTGGTTTTTTTAGCTCTTTGTATTTATCTCATCCTAAACTCACAAACGATGCGGACCAGAGAAGGAAAAAGTCTGACTGCCAAACTTTCTGCTGCTTTAGGACTGAATCTCATTGTCAGCTTCCCTCTCTTCTTAGTATTGGTATCAGGGCTTATAAATGTTCCTTTATTTCTCAGCATTATTTTAATATTCTTCTTGCTGCTTGATTTAACTCTTACTTTCATCTTCATGGCCTACTTGCTTTATTCTTGGATGTATCAGATGTTCCCAGTAAAAAAACAAATTGACTACATTATCGTCCTTGGATCAGGAATTTCTAGCGAAGAGGTTCCGCCGCTTTTAAAAAGTCGTTTAGACAAGGGAATTGAGTATTTTTATAAAAATACTGCTTCTAAATTTATTGTCAGTGGTGGGCAAGGTGATGATGAGCCCGTTTCCGAAGCATTTGCTATGAAAAAATATCTCCTGTCTCAAAATATTCCTGAAGAAAATATTATCATGGAAGACCAGTCAACAACAACTTATGAAAACATGCTTTTCTCAAAGCGTCTTATTGAGGAGGATTGGCAACACCATTCTGAATATAATAAACGGCATCCTGTTATTATTTTTTCAACGAATAACTATCATGTACTTCGAGCACGTTTATATGCTCGGAGGGTCCATCTTAAGGCGGAAGGTGTTGGTGCTCCAACTGCCTTCTATTTCTTACCAACAGCACTCATTCGTGAATATGCCGCACTACTCTCCCACAATAAATTTTGGGTTATTGGGCTTGTTCTTCTGATTTTCTTGATTATAGTAAGCAGTTTCTTGCCTATATAATATAACCCTAAACTTTAAGAAAAGAGAGATTAGTATCAGTACGGCATTGGCCACTGATATATTTCCTTTTTGAGACAAAAGTAGACTTTAACCGATTTTACTCAAAACGTATTAAAAAAATGCTTAATCTCTGCATTCTTATGCATATGGTTAAGCATTTTTCATTTTCAAGGCCGTCGGCCCAGCCACTTTCAAATCTTATTTTTTTATCTGGATAAATAAGACCTTAAGATAGTCACCTTCTGGAAACGTTTGAGACACCTTAAAATCTGAAGGCAAGTGTTCCTCTTGAAAAATAACGTAACTTACACCTTTATCTTCCAAAGACTCTTGAACCATTTTTTTAAACTTTTTCCGACCGATATTCGCAGCATTTGTAGAAGCAATCAAAAGGCCATTATTATTCAAGATGTCCACAGATTGCTGAACCAGTTCTCCATAATTTTTAGCAACAGAAAAGGTCTTTTTCTTATTTCGTGCAAAACTTGGTGGATCCAAGACAACAATGTCATAGCACAACTCCTTTTTCTTGGCATAGCTAAAGTAGTTAAAGACATCCATGACATATATTTTTTGAGTTTCTGGGGCAATACCATTCATTTCAAACTGTTCACGTGTTTTGTCCAAAGAACGCTTTGCTAGATCCACTGAGGTTGTTTGGCTAGCCCCACCAAAGGCAGCTGCTACAGAAAAAGCACCCGTGTAACTGAACATATTAAGAAGTGTCTTACCCACAGCTAAACCATTTGCCAAAGCTCCTCGAACATTTTTCTGATCCAAGAAAATACCGGTCATTAAGCCCTCATTCAGATAAGTTGCATAAGTAACACCATTTTCCTTTACCGCTAAAGGCTCTGGAGCTGCTTGACCATAGAGAAAACGACTCTCAAAGTGCAGCCCCTCAAAGCGAATTTTCTCATAAGCTCCTTTAATTTCTGGGTAAACGGACTGAAAAGCAGCGATAATATCTGAACTTTGTGCATAAATAAAAGCATTGTACCAACTAAAGACAGCATAACCTGCATAATAATCGACAGTTACCCCGCCTAAACCATCACCTTCACCATTAAATAAGCGAAATGCTGTTGTCAACTCATCTTGAAAAAAAGAAAGTCGGTCATTTTTGGCATTCTCAAACTTTCTTTTATAAAAACTTTGATTGATGTCCTCTTGTGCTTGGGTTAAGACCCAGCCTGCCCCCTTATTTTGCTTGGATAAGTATCCTCTCCCCAAAAAGTTTTCCTTCTCATCAACAAAGTCAACAAAAGAATCTTCTTTTGGAAGAAACTTCAAATCATCCGCAACAATTAACGGAAAAGTACGACGAAGTTTTATTGCTGCCTGTTTTTTTACTGTGATTTTCTTCATGATATTATTGTATCAAAAAAAGTCGTTCATCCCTCAATTTAAAGGCAGCCTATTTACGTCATACAATGCTTACTGCCCTCAGATAAAAACCTTGTCATTTCATTTATTAATTTAAATCAAGACACAGGAAATTTATAGGCCTACTTCCTTTACCCCTATCCCTCTCCTTATTCATCATTCGACTATAGAAAAAAGCCAAAGTCAAAAGACTTCAGCTATAATCTGTCTGACAAGACGAGGGTTTATTTTTCATGTGATTATTTATCTGTGAGAGCAGCAAGCCCTGGAAGAACTTTACCTTCAAGAAGTTCCATAGAAGCTCCACCACCTGTAGAAATCCATGAGAATTTATCTGCACGACCGAGGTTGATTGCTGCTGCTGCTGAGTCACCACCACCGATAATTGATTTCACGCCTGGTTGCGCGATGATTGCATCCATTACACCGATAGTACCAGCTTGGAAGTCAGGGTTTTCAAAGACACCCATAGGACCATTCCAAACAACAGTTTTAGCTCCTTTAAGTTCTTCAGCAAAACGTTTTACTGACTTAGGACCGGCATCAAGACCGAGGAAACCTGGATCAACTGCTTCACCTTCAGTATCTTTTACTTCAGTATAACCAGCAAAAGCGTTAGCTTCTTTTGAGTCTACTGGCAAGATAAGTTTACCGTCTGCTTTTTCGAGCAATTCTTTGGCCAAGTCAAGCTTATCTTCTTCAACCAAAGAATCACCAATTTCGATGCCTTGTGCTTTGAAGAATGTATAAGCCATACCACCACCGATGATAACTTTATCTGCTTTACCAAGCAAGTTTTCAATAACACCGATTTTATCTGAAACTTTTGAACCACCGAGGATTGCTACAAATGGGCGAACTGGATTTTCAACAGCATCTTGAATATAGGCAATCTCATTTTCAAGCAAGAAACCGGCTACTGCTTTATCAACGTTTGCAGAAATACCTACGTTTGAAGCATGTGCACGGTGAGCAGTACCAAATGCATCATTTACAAAGATACCATCTCCAAGCGAAGCCCAGTACTTACCAAGTTCAGGATCATTTTTAGATTCTTTCTTACCGTCAACGTCTTCAAAACGAGTATTTTCAACAAGCAAGATATCGCCATCTTTCAATTCAGCGATAGCAGCTTCCAACTCAGCACCGCGTGTAGTACCTGGGAAGACAACTTCTTTGCCCAATTTTTCACTCAAAGCTGCTGCCACTGGAGCAAGAGATTTTCCAGCCTTGTCTGCTTCTTCTTTAACACGACCGAGGTGTGAAAAGAGGATTGCACGTCCACCTTGTTCAAGTACATACTTGATTGTTGGGAGAGCTGCAGTAATACGGTTATCATTAGTAATTACACCATCTTTAAGTGGGACATTAAAGTCCACACGAATAAGAACTTTTTTACCTTTAAGATCTACATCTTTAACAGTCAATTTTGCCATTTTCTGGAAATCTCCTATATTTTTTTATTCACTAATAAAGTAATTATATCACAATTTAGGCAAAACTTTCTTTACAAGCTTTATCTGGCACGATAAATGCACAAAAAATTATGAGAATGAAACGGTGACTCTAGTATTATTTTATTCTAAAACCGTAAAAGCTTGCTTACCTTTATTAAAATAATTTATTTTCATCAAAAATTACGTTCCTAAGTTTATCAGGCTTGTCGCAAAGGTTATTCTTTTTCATATAATATTTGCTTTATTTTCTCTTTTAAACGATACTTTTCCATCCTATGTAATTCACCGCCTGACAGATGGTTTTTCAGTAACTTACGATATCTCAAACTCAAACGTTGAAGAACCTCTTCGAGCAGAGTTGCTGAAATCAACATGTGTTCAGGAGTGTCAGCTTTACCTTCCAAGGCATCTGAACACTCGTATATATCCAGACCACTCCCACAGTCAAAACCCCGCTTAAACGCTCGCTCTCTTCTTTTTATATCTATTAGTCTTTGTTTATACCGTACTTTAAAATGACAATATAGTTTTTCATGAGTCACACCATCCTCAAGCAATTTATAGAGAACCAAACGTCCTTCCTGTCGATAATCATCCATTGTCCAAAGATTTATCTTAATTAAATGACTGTTCTTCCATACAATATGTTGAACCGAATGAAATATTTCTTCCAACTGTTCCTTATCCAAGTTATTATTCAGCATCTGCCTCCATCTCCTCTCTAATTCTCAAATACCTTTTAATCACTAACTATATGATAAATTTCCTCCCTCTTTTTTATCTCTACTCCTAACAGTAGAATACCATAGCTTCGCGTAAAAATGATTATCAAATTATTTTTATTTCTTAAATAAATAAGGAAACTTAATAGAAAAAACAGCTAGAGACGGCTTTGTTAAGCCCCTAGCTTATATTGTAGAATGATGTACTTTATCAATTTATGACACTTTTTATGAACCTTTTGAGTTTTACCCCAAATTTTTAAGCGCTTGTTCATAAATCGAGGCCGTCTCTTTTGCCTTATCGGGCGCAAGGTGACTGTATGTGTCTATTGTCATCCCTATCTTTGCATGACCTAATCTATGCTGAATTTCTTTATAATCTGCTCCAGCATTAAGTAAAAGACTTGCATGAGTGTGACGGAAAGCATGAAAGCCTGTGAGGGCTAGACCTGCATTTTTATAGTGAGTATCTAGCGTGCGAGATACACATCCCCTAGACAGATAGCCACCAACTGATGATGAAAAAACAATATGAGTGGATAGCCTATGCTTTTGGTGTAAGATTCTTTGCCTATTTTGCCACTGCTTAAGCATAAGCATTGTACGTTGAGAAACAGATATATCACGAACACCGCTCTTAGACTTAGGGCTGTCTTGTACTTTCCCCAGCCTGTCAACGGTCTTACTAACATGGATGATATTGTCATTATAATCAATATCCGACCAGTTGAGGGCTAAGGCTTCCCCTATACGCAAACCTGTATCAAGTAACAACTTGTACAAGGTAACTGAAAAGACGTTCTTGTCTGTCTGCTCTAGGCTATCAAGATAATTAAGGAATGCTTTTAATTGCTTTTTATCCAAGTATTTTAGCTTCTGTTTCCCTCTCGCCTTTAAACGTGGTGCAATAACCATGCGAGCGGGATTATTTGAAATAACCCCCAATTGAAAAGCATAGTCTAAGATTCGTTGTACAGTGTTCAACAAGACACCATAGTTAGAGGAAGCCCCCGCAGGGCGTTTCCCTTTACTTATTGAAGCTGTATTGGCTTTTTTAGCCCAGTCATTGACGATTGACTGTAAAAGCGGTGCGCTTATCTTCTCAACCTTATAACTGCCCAAGGCAGGGATAATATAGCGTTTAAAGTGTGATTTCATCATTGCTTGACTATTTGATTTTACTGTAAGCAAGTAGTCCTCTAGCCAAGCATTGGCCAAGCTCTCGAAATTATCAAACTCTACTTTTTTCCTCAGTCGAGTCTTGCCGTTTCGTTCAAATTCTGCTATCTTTATATCAGAAAGACTTTTTAAAGCTTTCTTTGTTTTAGCAGTGACATAGGTTTTGACTTTTTTCCCTGTTAGACTATCAACACCAAGATAAACTGCTGTGCGGTACACTGTTGTACCGTCTTTTTTTGTGATTGTTTCTATTTTCATAATCAACCTCTTTCTTTTGTACTAATACCAGGCAAGGACTTATACAAGATAAAAAGATGATATATAGAATTTAATTTATATAAAACAACACAGCGATTATTATTCAGCTTTTAACGTGGTTCAGCTTTGCACATAGCAGTTACTCACGCGCCTATACTGTTTTAAATGCGCGTGATATTAAACCTTTAGTCTATTCGCTAAAATATCAAATAGAACATAGACAGGACTATCTATTTCATAAAATATCAAATGCTATAACATGACAGCATTTATACAAAATCTGACCTGTTAATCAAAAAAGACTAACAACATTAGAATTTACTCAACACAAAAATGTGGGGAGTCCCTCAATACTCTTATTTTTAATATATTTGATACAAGATATAGGCTAAGATAACAATAA
Source organism: Lactococcus garvieae (assembly GCF_016758115.1). GTDB lineage: Bacteria > Bacillota > Bacilli > Lactobacillales > Streptococcaceae > Lactococcus > Lactococcus muris. The sequence goes on along the minus strand of NZ_WIVG01000005.1, from coordinate 15,379 downwards.
CCAAGAATATAGTAACCTGAATTAGTTCTTTATTTGTTAATCTTCTACCTGCACCAGAGCCTGTAAAAACAGAATAATTATCGGTTTTTATAGGAATATCATACTTACCATACAATTGCTCAAAGATTTTTTTTGCTCCAGGAGTAAGACCGGAAACTTGGATTTCTTTATTTTCCAATCTTTTTAAGTTTTTTAAAAGCTTCCCCACAGCATTTTCAAAAGATTCACCTTGTTCTATTTTTATAATAAACCGATCAAAAGTATTTCGTTCACCATACGTCAAAGAGCTGTCCGAAATAATCAAATTTTTAATTTCATCAATAATTTTATTTTCAAAATCTGTTCCATTATCCATATCTTATGACCCTAGACTGGCTGGATTTCCTCCGCCAGATATTCTTTGTTGTGCTTTTATAGCTTCTTCTTGGAGTTTTCTTTCTTTTTCCTTGGCAAGATTATCAAGATACTCTTTTCCGGATATACTTTCCTTTTCCTCAAATTTATAGGAATTAACAAAATCTTTGGCTGATGTCAAATCTCCTAAAATATCTAAGGTCATTTGTCCTTTTTCTGCTTGTTGTTCTTGCCCTTTCTTCCAGCCTTTAGATTGTTCTTGAGGTGCTACATATTCTACACCAGAGTCAGCATTAATGCCGTTAAACTTATTCATGTTGGCCATAACCCCACCACCAAAAGAAAGTACTACATTTTGGGTCTCATTATAAATTATCTTTACTTCACCACTATTTGTATAATAAACAACTGTTTTGATAATATCCCCGCCTTTAACTCTATTTTGCGGGTTTAGTTTTCCAAACTCCTTAGAAATAAAATCCCAAACATTACCTGCCCCCTCTCCAGTCTTTGTAAGCACTGTCCTAGAAGCCTCAATATAAAGAGCCATAGCTTCTGCTAAAGTAAGCCCAGCTTCCTTGGCAAGGCGTTTAAGACGTGCTTGCGTTTTCGCATTCATTTGAGAAACCTTAGCCATTTCTATCTCACCAAGTTTGATGTGTTTCGGGGCATGGAGTAAGTTCTTGCTGATTGATTTTCCTGTCATCTTTTTATACCAAGACAAGTCTACATCCGAGGGCATTCTAAACCGTCCCCGAGAGTCAAAACTCCCCCAGCTTAATGCCCTTGCACCATGCATAGCACTTTGGAAAGCCTGCAGACTCTCTTGAAAAAGTCCCGCGGTCGCACTTGAAAAGTCATGCAAGATACGCAGTTTATTTTCAAGTTCTTGAATTTCTTGCTCATAGTGTGCAGATACGCTTTGTAGCCTTTGCCCCTCATAGACAAAGTCCTTTATTGCCTCCTTAGCCAGCCCCGTGACTAACAAGCTGTTAAACATGTCAAGCTGGAGGTCAACTCTCGCTTTTTGTTGGCGTTTTAACTCTAAAAGGCGCTCATAGACTTCCTCGTCATAAACAGGGTCGGGGTAAGTGTCAAATTGACGGCGGGCTTGGTCAAAAGTTTGGAGTTCTGCCTTGATTGTTCGCGTTGATTCTTTCAGCTTTTGAACGGCGGGGGTTACAATCTCTTTGAAAAGAGTAGCTGCAGCATGATAGGCTTGCCCAGATAAAGCCCCAGACTCTAACAGGTTTAAAAGGTGGTTGACTCCCCCTTGAACATCTTCTACAATCTGATTTGCTATTTTTAGATTATGCTTAAGGGCGGAGCTTAAAAGCTGACCGTCATTCTTAGTATATTTCACAGCAAATGCGTCCTTTCTTTTTGAAGTTGTTCTATTTTGGCTTGCTTCTTGTTTCTCTCCAAACGATAAGCATTTGTAAGTAGCTCTTTTTGTCGCTCAGTCAGATCTCTTATTTCTCTCTTTATTTCATTCAAGGCAAAGTCCATAGGAGAGGATAAAACGCCTTGTTTTTGAAGTTCAGAATAATAGCTTTCTTCTTGCCTAAAAAGACGGTTAATATCTTCTTGAAACTGCTCCACTTGATGATAGATATGCTTTTCTTCTTGATATAACTCATCTTGAGACTGTTCTTCTTGTGCAAGCTCTCGATTTAAAAGAAACAAGGCTTCTGCATGTTTTTCTTTTGCCATTAGAACCCCCAGCTTTGACTGTCTGCTTTATCGTCATGTTCTATCTTTTGTGCCAAGCCTGTGATTTTATGGGCTTGCTTTTCAACACTTCCGACAAAATCTCCCAAAGCATTAAGCATTTGATTGGTAAGTTTTTGCCCTGCTTCCATGCAAGCTACTGTACTGCCTGAAAATTCTACCTTTTCATTTTGAAGAACAGCACCGTCAAGCCGTGTCAGTTTAGAGACAGCTTCTTGAGCGACCATACTGTTTGAACTTATACGAGAGACTCCCATAGGTTCTCCTTTCTTTATTTTTATTGCTTTTTCTCTTATGAACAAATTAAGAGGGAGGTTAGCACGCGCTTAGGCGCTTTTTATCTTGTTAAGAAATACTAAAGTTTAAAACTTAATGAAACTTTTTAACGGCCTCGTCAGTTAAAGCTATACGCTTATCCAAATATATTACAACGTTTTTAATAACAACTTTTTGCATGGCTTTAATCAAGGTCGTCATAAACTCAAAATCAAGCAATCCATCTTCTTTTACTGGTAACTGAATTTTAGTTGCTTTAATCTTAGCACGGTTGAACTTCGTTCCATAATCATAATTTATTTTCAAAATTGATTTTCTAAAACTTGAGATGATAAACATTGCAGAATACATATCAAATCCCTCCATAAGTGGGGTCATTACTTGTAGATGGCTTTTTCCGATGAATGCTTTGGGTTGATAAAAAATAGTTCGTTCAGACTGCCATGTATCACTCAAAGTAATAACATTTTCTTCATTCAATGGCTCCAAATTGCTCCAACCAATATAACCATTATCTTGTGACTGATTAGAAACATAAGGCGTTTTTCCATTTTTAACTAAGATTTTATCATCATTAAAACCAGAATAAGATTTTGACGGTGAAACATCGAACAATTCATCATTTCTAAAATCACGCCACTTAACAGAACCTGCCCCCCCTAGTTTATCAAGGGCTGAGCGTTCTTCAGAAGTAAGTTCTGTATTTTTCAAACCTGTTGCCAATAAGTACGCCTCGAGCGTAGCGAGACGTTCCGCCTCGAGCGTATTTACAAACTCTTCAATGTAATCAAACGCTATTTCATTGTTGTGAGTTGGAAGATTTACTATTGCTTCTTTAAATGTTTTATCAACATCTCGAACTAAGCCTGAAAGTAAACCAGCTTTCTGTTTATTTAGTAAAACTGTGAAATATTGAACTGCTCTTTTGGAGAGTTCAATTTTAGGAAGCACTTTTTTTACAAATTGCCCTGCATACCAAGGCTTTTGACGATAGAAAAAATCCATTTGTAACAATCCCAAGCTCCAGACGCCTGCAGGATTTATATTTTCCAGATTGACAAATCCAGTTTTTTGTAAGATTCCTTGGTTTTGAGAAGTTCGAGTTATATAGTCATACTCATTCCCAGGAACAAGCTTATCTTTATTAAAACTAAAGGTATTCTTAATTTCAAACAAATCACCTATTCTATATTCTCGCCAATCTATACGATACTTCTTTTCAAGCTGTTCAAGCTTATCTTGCATAGATTGGCGATTTATTTTCCCGAGAAATCCTCACTTTTTAAAATCTGTTCTACTTCCCAAGCTAAATAGTCGGAAACAGTCTTTCTAAAATCATCAAAAGTTGGCTTTGTATCTATTTTTTTGTGTTGGTCAAAATTCCAATCAGCACCAGAATTTGTGATTTGGTCTTCTATATAGATTTCCTCTAAATTCCAATCTGCCTGTAAATTCTTTGCATTCTTACCTGCTTTATAGATTTTAACAATATCAGAATAACGAGCTGTTGGACTATCAATTTCTTGTAGATTACGTTTTGTTCGCTTGTAGCCATCATTTCTAAAATCTATAAATTTTACGGGAATATCGAAATCATGAGGTTTATTTGTATGTTTTAAAATATAAATAGATGTTTGTACCCCAGCCATAGGCATAAACAAGTCTACGGGCATTTTAATAGAAGCTACAAGTTGATTATTTTTAAGCATGGCTTGAGTGGAATTAACAGCTTTTCCTGAACCTGCGGAATCTTGAATAATGATTCCGGCTAAACCGCCTTCTTTCATACGTTCTAAACCAAACTTAATAAAAGGCATACCGTTTTCTTCAAAACTAAAAGGTGGGTTTAGAAGCAAAGTATCAGCTTGAAAATCATCGTAAAGATTTGCGGGAGTATCGAAAGTATTACCTTTTTGTATATTAGAAGAACCATCCCCCCGTAGAATCATATTAGTAGCAGCCAGCGTAAACATTTCTGCATTAAGCTCAACTCCTAAGAGTTGTTTTTCTTTAATTTCTTTAATTTTATTCTCTGCTGCTTCAGAACCTTTGCGCCCTTGACTTTCTGCATCCGCAATCATTAATTCCATGGAAGCAATAAGGAATCCAGCCGAGCCCGTTGCTAAGTCCATAACTCGTGAATTTTTATTAACTCCAAGAATTTGAGCCATCATTTTAGTTACATAAGGGGGAGTAAGCACTATTCCTATTTCTTTTCCGTCTCCTAGCGCGTATTTTAGAAACTCTGAATACATTTCTCCCATAATATCTAAAGTTCCAGCCATACCGTCTATTGATTTAAAAATGTACTCATAGATAAAAGTAAATATTTGCTTATTGGCAGAAGCTTTATCCTCAGAAATAAATTTGCTTACTTCTTTGTCTAAAACAGTTGGTTTATCTCTATCGGAGTCTTTAGCTATTTCATTGAATGAGGACAGCATTAATCTTTTTTTATCTTCAGGGATAGGAAGTTCTCGACTATCCAAAAAGACTTCTATTTGAGCAACAACAAGTGCTCCGTCTGATTGTTTCCCAGCTCTTCCTCGTAAATCTTCAGGAGCTAAACCTTGATTACGCTTATCTACATCCTGCATTGATAAAAGCATACCTGATACATATAACACGCGCTGAGGAGCAGTTATATTATGATTATGCATAAGTTTGTTTAATGCTTTTGAATATTTAGCAAGTTGTTCTTTTGATTGAATTAAAATGTCATGTTTTTCTTCTTCAGTAAGTGTAGCGTCTTTGATAAATTCTTTAAAAGTATTTTTACTTGAGAGAAAATCAAAAGTTTTATACTCTTCCATTTCTTTAAAAGAATTCTCACCAAAACCGTAAACATAGTAAATTTTAAATTCAATATTAGTAGGACTATCTCCAGCACAACCGATAGCAATGACTTCGCTATATCGCCCTGATGAAATCATATTGCGAGCGTAGTATAATGCACCATTCACAGCATACCCACTTATTGCCTTATCATCAAATTTTATACCGTCTTTTGTTTGAGAAATAAGTTTGGTTTGCTTAAATTTGTTTTCAATAACAACAGGGATATCATATTTGAGTGTATGAAAATCTGGCTTTCCAAAATTCGTTTTTTTGAGGGTTTTAGCGGAACCTTTAAGAGATTCTTTAAGGTAGTCTGTCATATTTGATTCTGTAAAAAAATCAATATCCCTTTTTAATCCTATTGCTTTAAGTTGTTCATTGACCCAATCATTAACGGAATCTTCATTCGCCCATTTTACTTTTTCGTTCATTCTTCCTTAAATTTTCCTTAATCTTCTTTTTTAATACTCTATTTATAAAGGTTTAAAGCGATACAGATACGCCCTTATTTCAAAAAAATCCTCATCCTGTAATAAGGTCTGTTCTTTTACACTGCTAACTCGAACCAGCACAGCTCAAAAAGTAGAGCTTTTGCCTCATCATAAGCATTATGATGATAGCCGTAATAGTCTAAAAAGTTGTAGATATTGAGAGTATCGCGCGTGATGACATCAAATTGACTGACGTATTCAACTGCGCACTCTTTAAAGCTCTTGTCGCTCACATCATAGCACATTGACCGAATAAGTCTGTCTGTCATTTGATACGGACATCCTGTCACTTTGCAGAAGTGGGGTATATCATCGAAAGTGCCACCCCATTGGACGAACCAGTCCCACAACATAAGGATAGCCTCTTTGTTGGCTCTCCGTTCTGCGCGGCTTACTGTATCGCACTCGCCTTGACGTCTATTGTCATTGTAATAGGCATGCATATATTCGTGTGCATGGTCAAAGGGTGTGGCTGTGTTTGGGTTATAACCTCCAATACAAAGACGTGTATCTATCCAAGCTCTTTGATTATCGTATTCAAAGGGTCTATAGTCTATACCTAATTTCTCAACCTTATCCACTACAAGGGCGATTAGTTCTTCTTGTTTCATCTATCGCCCTCATTTTTCACTATCTTTCAAGTCTTTTGCTTTTTGTTGTAATTCTTCCCAGCGGTCAGCAAATACAAGTTTAATCATGGCTTTGTCCTTGTCCGTCAAGGGACGACCTCCGGCGCTAAGAATACTATCAAAGATAGCGTCATCATCAGAATTTGCGACTTCTGCCAAGTCTATAGGCTCACTTACAGGCTTTGCTTCCTCGCGCCCAAGCAAATAGTCTATTGATACGTTGAAGTAGTCAGCAACTTTTGTAACAGCACTAGTAGAAGGGTTAGTCTTACCCCAGCGCCTTATAGTTCCATTAGCAAGTTGTAATTTCTCTTCTAATTGTCTTATTGATATATTTTTTTTAGCTGCAAGCTCTTTTATTTTTTCGTACAAATTCATTAGTAGCGCCCTTTCAGAAAGTACAAGAAAATTATTTGTAGCAAATATGTACTTAAAATTTGACAAGTGAGTACAGATATTATACAATAATCTTGTAAGATAAATCGTAAGCAAAAAGCCCTTATAAACAAATTCAATAAGCCCGCCAGCCATTGATATTAGTTTATTAAGCAATTTTTCTATACGATTTTTACTATACATTCATTGTAGTAAATGTGTACTCATTTGTCAAATGAAAACACACAAATATACTTACAAAACACCTTACACACAAAAAGAAAGGAACACTTAACAATGATTGACACTACAAAGAATATGAACGAATACCGCATAAAAATTAGACAATTTTTGTCAGAGAAAGGCTGGACACAACAAGCCTTAGTTCGATTGACTGGATACCCTAAACAAGATGTATCCGCAATTCTTTTAGGCAAACAGAAAGGTACACCATATGCGAATATTTTCATCAGCGCAGTATGTGAAGCTTACAAAATCAACTGACCTTTACTGACTAAAACCTATGCCTAGCGATTGCTAAAAACCACTAAAAGAACAACAAGCCCCAAGCAGGCTATAAATGCTATGTCCAAACAGAAACTAAAGCGCGTGCGCTAGAAAGAGGAAGAATGAAAAAATTAACATTTTTAACGAGTCCAGATATGAGTAAAGCAGCCGTTGTAACTAATCACGTTATTATTGCAAAGCATGCTGGACTTAATAGAATTTCAGTTCGTAAGCTGATTGATAATAATAAGCAAGACCTCGAAGAGTTGGGAGTTTTGTCATTTGAAATGACAAAACCTCACAAAAGGTCAAGAGGTGGTCGTCCTACAAAAATTTATCAACTCAATCGTAATCAAGCAATGTTACTTATTACATGGCTTGATAATACTGAAGCAGTCCGAGCTTTTAAACTGGCTCTTGTGAAGCGATTTGACGAAATGGAAAAAGAGCTACAAGCCCGAAAGATTGGCCGAATTAAAGAAAAAGCTGTGAAGCGTACACTTAACCAAGCTATTCACAACTGGAAGAATGCTCCTAAGTTTCCATACCCTACTATGAACAATCTTTTAATTAAGCTTGCGACTGGACAAGCTGTAAAGGAAGTCAAAGCGCGAGATGTAACCCAAGACATCATGCTTAATTTACTGACATCAACGGAACAAAAAACTTATTTAGAGCTTGAACAAGTTGCTATTGGTCTTATTATGGCTAATCTTGAATACAAGTTTATTAAGGAAATGCTGGAAAAAATTGCAACAAAAAAACTGTCCGAAACTTTGGCGAGCGAGGACAGCTTTTAAAACAATAAGCAGAAAACCCGTGACAATCACGCGCTTTCTGCTCTAATTGTACCAAATTGGAGGAAAAAAAGAAATGAAAAAATATATAAGCATAGACGAAGCAAAACTTTTATTTACTCAGTGCTTGCCTAAAGCCCGCCACCATATCGAAGTAGACGACAATACAGACAAACTCTTTGACGGGAAAAGCATTGTCACATTCACTTTCTTAGGGGATTGTTACCAAGTGGAATATATCGGAGGTGTGCAAGCATGATGAAAAAAATGAAAGTTATGCCTATGAAAAATACTGTAATTCTCAAAACTTCCAAGCATACCCATGTTATAAACAAAAGCGTCTTGCCCAAGAAAATAACTGTTCGCAGAGGCTTTTTAGAACGTCATCAAGTCAGACAAGAAATTTATAGGGCAAGTAAAAACTCGAAATTACCAGACGGATTATATGTGCTTGCTGAACTTGTAGAAAAAGATATACAAAGATTGGCTTCTGATTCTATTGGCAACTTTTGGGCGGAATGGTATCGACTTTTTGCCTATGAGACTATTTACGAAATCGCCTTTAGCCGTGGGGTCAGACAGGAACGACAACGCAGAAAACACCGGAACAATATCGGAGCGCTAACAGAAAACGATAGAGCAGAACTAGCCCATGCATTAAACATTGATATTAGTAAGCTCAATACTGCAGTACTTGAACTTACAACAGACAGAAAGGCGGTGTAATATGAATTTCGCAAAAAATTTCCGAGTTTTAAGAAAAAGCAACAAAATGACACTAGAAGAATTAGGAAAAGCCTTAGGTAAAGCAAAATCTACTCTTTCTACTTGGGAAAACGGTCAGAGGACACCTAAACTAAGCGAATTATCAACCATTGCAAAATATTTCGGAGTTACTGTAGCGCAATTAATAGACGAGGGGGACAAAGATGAACATCTTTGACAAAGAGTTTATAAAGACATTGGCGCGTGATATTGCGCGTCCCATACTTGAAGCTATTCAAGATTTTATCAATCAAGAAGACGATAAAAAACACTCTCAGATTGGGCTTATCCCTCAAAGTATAGTTCTCAAAGAACTTGATATTGATTGGGGGACATTGGACAAGTGGGAAGATGAGGGCTTAAAACGATACGAGCCTCCCATTGAAAACACACGTAAAGTCTATTACGACAGGGACGAGATACGCAAATTTTTATCACTTAAATAAAAAAGTCAGGCAAGGACTTATACAAGGTAAACAAGTACAGAAAAAACATGGCGAAAAATTATCGTATAATGGCAAATTTGGCGATTGTCATTGTTAGGCGATAAATAATACTAAGCGGACTTTAGAAGTCTGTGTACCTATCGAAAACGGTACTTTTTTAACAAAATAAACGAAATTAAGGAGAATGGCAACATGAATATGACCGCAGAAGAAAAAGCTGAAATGAGACGGAAATTGTCTAAATTGCTCAACTCCATCCAGAAACGAACGGTTTTAAACGATGTAACTTATGAAACTATAAACAATTTAGCGGATGAATTTACAAACGCTTTGTACGCTAAAATTGACAAAATATGGAGTAAAGGCAGGGAGGGGAAATAATGAAACTTACAGATTTTTCAAAAACAGACCAAGCTATTCTAGAGGCTATGAAGTCACATCAAGGGATTGACCGAGCCATTAAGCTTAACACTCTAGAACGACAACTCAACCTCACAGGGCGAGGCTTACAAGCTAGGATAGAGAGGCTACAGAGCATGGGCTGTGCAATTGGCTCAGTAGATGACGGCTATTTTATCCCTACGAGCGAAGAAGAAAGACGGCTAGGTATTCTTAAGAAAATGCGCACGGGAAGCAGTATTTCACGCGCAGTGGACGGCTATAATCTTGCGGAGTTGGATTGGCTGGAACAGTTGGAGGATACGGAGTGACAGGAACAGAACAACGAATAAAAGAACTGGAAGAACTAAAAAAGGTAAGAGGGCAACTTGTCAAAAACTTAGACAAGGTTAAAACCCTGCCTTGGGAACAGTTCGACAATGTGGACAGTGCAGAAATACCTAAGGCTTTGGACTTTGTTCAAGTCTTGCAGAATGACCTGTATGAATATCCCTACATCCAGATTGACGGGGCAGAAAAGAAACGGGTCAAACGCCCTAGTCTCTTCTTAAACAACGGCATAAGCACCCTGTCTATCTTCTATGGGGGCGCAAACACGAAAGAAAAGAGAGTAGAAGACGGCACGGAAAAAATCGAAGTGGTCACATCAAACAAGCCCATACCTCGATACATAAGGACAATTCTAGACTATCTCTTTGGGACAATTGCCTTTTATAACAAGGCGCTGTACTTGATTAACAACAGTCAATTTCAATTGCTTTCAGAATTTGAAGTTTCTCGCCGTTATAAGGTGGGCGGAAAGGGGAACAGGTTCTCTACTCGGGAGCTTGTGGACATTATCCAGTTTATCCATGAACATTTAGAGTTAAAGCCGATTAAGGAAATAAAAACAGCAGTTATCGCCTGTCAGGACTTTCAACTTGATCTACAAGAGAAAAAGCTTATGCCAGACCGAACGATTCAAGATGACGAAACCTATTTCAAGGTTTTCGATTGTACATGGCGGGAGGTCATGGACTGTATGAAGACCTATGATAATTACCTTGATAGGGTTATTGATGACCCCGACAGCTTACACAATGCAAAGCTACAACCTGTCTACACTATGCTTGTGGCTTGTCGCGAGATTACAAAAACCCGTTTCTTTATCAGTAAATCGGGTGTACGTACAGGAAAAGGGCTCAGGCATAAGGTTATCCGTTCAATCTTTGAAACCAAAGATATAGACATAGACAGTCTCAAAGGCAAGATGAGTGACTTTGCCTGGGCAAGCTATGACGGTGGGGAGATGTTACTTGTGACCGAAGCAGGCGAAATTAACCGGGAGCTAGAACGCTACCTTAAAATATTGGCAACTGAAAGTAGACATCCTGCCCGTTTAATTGGCCAAAACTATGCGGACGTCAATTTGACGGGTGTTCTTGCCATAGACAGTAATGAGGCGGTCTTGCTTTCCTCAGACATGAACAGCCGAGCCGTAAATATTTCTTTTAGAGATAGGCCAAAAGGCGAGAGCGACAAGGTTCGTGAAGCAATCTTTAAACCTTACTGGGAAGCTTTTACCGAACACACCAAGGAAAGCACCAGTCGAACAGCTAAAGCAAGCGCGGGAGTGGCTGCCTTAATCAGCTCTTTCCTCTACTGGAAAACAGAAGACTATCAATTTAATTTCAAAAATGTTGAGATGAACAACTTTAACAGCGAAACTTTTGAATTTGACGATGTGCAAGTCTTTATTCTTGAAGAACGAAGCAAGGGCATTGATGTGATTTATTACGGCGAATATCCCGAGCTGGTTCAGCTTCTTAAGGACACTTACCAAGGGAGCAGAAAGGGGGAACGTCGCAAACAAGCCTTGTTTAATATAGGCTGGAAACAGGTCAATAGGAAGGTTTTTCTCCAGCAGGAACAGCGCTACACCTCTAAGAAAGCCTTTGTCATTGCCAATGCAAGCCGAGCAGGTAAGGCTATGATTGCTTACCTTGAAAGCTTAATGGAGATAACTCCCCCGCCTTGAGAAAATGGTATTCAAATGCCTTAAAAATACCAAAGTATACTATTTTACCAATAAGCTCAAATAGCACTACTAAAGTAAAGAATACCAATAATACCAATAAATCGGTATTTCTCTATAAGAGATACAAATTTATAAGTTATTGTATCTATCTACTCTACATCTTTTTTAATGAAACTATACCAATTTTTTTATTCATATATTCTTTTCTTCTCTCTCTTAAGAGAAAAATACCAAAATTTCGGTATTTTGAGTATTCTAGGCTCAACAGTGCGGTTTATGAGGTGTCCCTTTTTGGTATCCAAGAGGCGTGAAAATACTCAAAATACTAAAAAAATAACTAAAAATTCTCTACTCCAAAAAAGGGGGAAAATAAGCTATACCAATTTTAAAGAAAAGAGGTCTATTTATGAAGTATAGGAAAGTAGTTATCTGTACCACAGGAGAAAATTACATCACCCGAGAATATGATGAAACTTTTTACAATCAACTTAAAAAAGCACTCAACACTACCCGTAAGACCTTAACCATTGAAGACGAGATATTTAACTTGCGGAGTATCGTCACCGTTAAGCGAGTCTAGGGAGAAAGCCACAAGGTAAAATAGAACATCACCTATAATCGTCCGCAACGCTCCAAAGGAAAGGGTAGGACAAAATTGGGCGACCCTAGAAAGAAAAGCCTGTGAGATTGCGCGGCGATACCTTAGCATTTGTAAGCAGACACATCACAGAAACCAGAAAGGGAAAGGAACAATAACTATTGCTAAACAAGATAATCAAGGTCTGTGACTTTATAGCAGGCATACCCAGTCAAGGCTTAGAACAATTGGCCGAAGAATTTGAGCTACTTTCCCCAGAACAGATAAACAAGCGTGACTCCTTTAATGCGGATAACTCCTTCTTAGGCTTTAGAGCAAGACCACTACAGCGCAAGCATAAGACGGGTGTAAGATATGACGGGGAGGACACGGGCGGAGAGATTTCGCTCTTTGATAAATAAAAAATAGCCTAGTCCATGGACTGGGCTTTTCATAGTTTAGGGGTACGACTGGTTAACATGCACCTCACGCGCAACTGTTTTACCTTTTTCTTAAAAATAGGTCAACCTCTCAAAAGTTCACCCCATATTTTTTAGCAAGGTTTTAGCAAGGTAGGAGATATTGATGAGTTGCAAATGTGAGCAAAAAAAAACAATCATCCGGACATTTCGGACACCATAAAAAGAGAGACGAAAACCTGTTAAAACTTGTCATTTATTTTAGTGAGAAAGGGACATAAAAACATGAGTAAAATTGCGGTGTCCTCAAATTTAGCTGGGGAAAAAGTTCTCTCAGTAATATTTGTAGACTCATTATGTAAATGAACGCGCGCAAAAATGCGCTGGTTAATTATTTATAGTAATATGAGAGCATAAGCTAGGCACGTATCATTGAACAATGAGCAGAAGCCAAAAATGGCTTAAGTAAGTTGTGAGCAAAAAAATGATGTTAACATCCCCCTAAGTTTTCCCTAAGGTGGAGGAGCAATATTTATTATCTAAAAGTGCATAATATAGGGCCCTTGTCCTCACTCAGACGGTAAGGTTACGGTAAGGTAAGCAGGGAGATTTTGGGGAGGTACAGAGACTTTAGGGGGTTAAGGTTAGGCTAAGGTTGTTAAAAAAATGTTGACTTTTGTTGACAAAAAAAGTCCTAAAGCAAAGGCGTACAAAAATATGGTAAGGTTTTGGTAAGGTTGCCACACCAGGTTTTACACTAACTTCTACACCTAACCTTACACCAGATGTTACACCTATCTCTACACCAACAGTTACACCATTAGTATAAGGTTAGTACAAGGTATCGCGAGTTATTCAAACACAAAAAGCCCGCTGGCAATGGGCTTGACAAATACTATGTTACTAACACCATTATTATATCATAAGGAGCATTCTACCATGAGCGATTACAAATATTTGATACGGTTCTACTTACTAGGATTTATACAAAAGTCTACCAGCCGTGCGGAGAACTATATTAAACGGTTCGGCGGAGATGATACACAGATTAAGAAGAACAGGCAAACAATCGATAAGTTAGACGAAATCTTTGAACCTCTAAGCGAGGAAGTTATAGAGTTAATAAGGTTGCGGTTCGTGGATGAGTTAAACATTAACGAAGTAGCAAAACAAAAAGAGATGTCTTATAGTGCAGTTCAACGCTTATGTACTGAGCCTATTAAACAAGTCAAAAAGATAGCCAAAGAATATGGCGAGAAATAGGGTTAAAAGTCCGTTATGAAGAACAGGCTTTTTACGTTCTCACGCGCTTTTACTCGCTCTTTAATATTTTTATACCTAGACCATAATAAAAGCTCACAGCGTTCAAACTGTGAGCTTATGGAGCGTTTCTGCCTATTGATACAAAGCAAATAAAAAAACGCCCACTTGTGGACGCGAGACTTAGGCATATGATTTATCTACCGTAATTATTATAACACAGATAGATACTTTAGCGCTTATTTAAACAGTGAAACTCTTATCTGTATTTGATATGAACCTCTATTTTAAGCCCCCCCTATCCAAAATAAAAAAATATTTTTCATTGGAGGATAGGGTAGGAGGAGTCACGAAAAAAGTTGCACAGAATTTTAAAAAGTAAAGGGGGTGTAAAATAATGAGATGACCTCATATTTTTCTAATAAAAAGTGAAAGTCACACTATAGTAAACCAAGTAAAATAAAGCGCTAAATGCGCGTGATTAAACTCTTTAATAAAGATTCTAAAAACAAAAAGCCCACTGACAATGGGCTGGGTTCTGTGATTTATCTGTCTATCTCAATTGTAACATAAAGAACGTTCCGTATCTGTTAACTTAACAGGTACAAGATAATAAAGCACTTAATGCGCGTGTTCAAACAAATAAAAAAGCCGTATATCACTGATATACAGCCCCCTTGCCTAGTAAAAATTTATGACACTTTTTATGAACCTTTTAATCAAATGTAGTCAGATATAGCTAGATACTTGAACGTAAAAGTTGCTTAACTATAGCTGTTACTGGGATACATTACCGTACTCTAAGACATAGATGTAAAACTTAAATTTCTAAAACATAATAGAAAATCTCGACATTTTTTAAGTTCCAGATTGTAAACTGACATCTTGACAAAAAAACTAGCATATACGGCTCTCTATTTTCATAGTAAAGTAATCTATAGAAATTATCTGACATTTATCAGCAGTGCTACATAAACAGCTCCACTACCAAAAATAAAACAGCTAAAGTATCTTTTAGCTGTTAAAAAATATCAGTATAAATCTAAATTAAACAAAAATATGAGGAATATTTCTCCCAGTATAACTAGTAGCTAAGAAGGGATCACTAAGTTTCTCCCTTCCAAAATTTTTAAGGCTCTATCAAATACTAAATCACTCTACTAATAGCGTTTAGTAGTCCTTCGATACCCCCAAAAAAACCTCATCTGCTTAAACACAAGCAGAGCATTTCACGAGGTCTTATTTCGCCCTATTCCAACGACGCTCTCGAAGGTAAGAACAATCTCTGTAAACTCATCAAGCGTATTGCCTTTGGTTTTGGGCGTTTTGATCATCTTAGAAAACGGATTTTGCTCCAACAAATTCTCACAAAGCGTAACTAAAAAAGTCATCAGCTTTTGATGACTTTCTCGTGTTTTTAAACTCATTTTATCGGTTTACCACCGCAGAGTAAACAGAGGCTCTGTCAACTCTGCGGTGGTACTCGCTAAAAAATGAG
>NZ_WIVG01000049.1 GCF_016758115.1 Lactococcus garvieae | reverse complement strand
TACAAGCAGAGGGTCAGCGGTTCGATCCCGTTAACTCCCATAGGTTCCGTAGTGTAGCGGTTATCACGTCGCCCTGTCACGGCGAAGATCGCGGGTTCGATTCCCGTCGGAACCGTTTCGAGTAGAGATACTTGAAAGGAAGAAGAGAAGACTCGTTAGCTCAGTTGGTAGAGCATTTGACTTTTAATCAAAGGGTCGCTGGTTCGAGCCCAGCACGGGTCATACTTTAGCCTAAGGTTGAAGTAGAGAGCGTTGTAGAACTTGTCAAGCGGATGTGGTGAAATTGGCAGACACGCTAGATTTAGGTTCTAGTGCTTTAGGGCGTGGGGGTTCAAGTCCCTTCATCCGCATTTCTTTTAATAGCCGACTTAGCTCAGTTGGTAGAGCATCTGATTTGTAATCAGAGGGTCGCGTGTTCGAATCATGTAGTCGGCATTGAATTATCTGCGTCGCAAGTTTGCTTGTGTAAGCCAGATAATTCAATGTAAGTAATCTTGTGATTGCGCAAGCAATCCGAACGCAGGGATAGGCAAAGCCTGACAAGGTTATTTACATTAGCACTGACAAGGTGCAAAGCAATCCGCGAACGTAGTTCAGGGGTAGAACACAACCTTGCCATGGTTGGGGTCGCGAGTTCGAATCTCGTCGTTCGCTTTGTTAGTTCTCCCTTTGTGGGAGATTTTCCATATTTTGCCGGGGTGGCGGAACTGGCAGACGCACAGGACTTAAAATCCTGCGAAGGGTAACCTTCGTACCGGTTCGAAACCGGTCCTCGGCATCACTCATACCAAGGGTTTGGTACTCTTGGTCTTTTTGTTTGTTTTAATGGTTCTGTTNTGGGACCAAGGTGTCGCAGGTTCGAATCCTGTCTTCCCGATTGGTAGATATTTCTATCTTGATTTTGGCGGTGTAGCTCAGCTGGCTAGAGCGTTCGGTTCATACCCGAGAGGTCGGGGGTTCGATCCCCTTCGCCGCTATTATGTTTTACAGCTGGATCTTTAGCTCAGTTGGTTAGAGCTCTCGGCTCATAACCGAGCGGTCGTTGGTTCGAATCCAACAAGATCCATTTTTGGAGAAATTCCCGAGTCCGGCTAAAGGAAGCGGTCTTATACACATATGTGAGTTTGTATCTCGCATTTTACCTTTGTTTCGGCTCGGTAGCTCAGTTGGTAGAGCAATGGATTGAAGCTCCATGTGTCGGCGGTTCGATTCCGTCTCGCGCCATTTGCGGGTGTAGTTTAGTGGTAAAACCTCAGCCTTCCAAGCTGATGTTGTGAGTTCGATTCTCATCACCCGCTTAGTTTTTTCTAGACATTTGGGAAAAATTATTTTATAATTTGGGAGCATAGCTCAGTTGGTTAGAGCACTGTGTTGATAACGCAGGGGTCCGAGGTTCAAATCCTCGTGTTCCCATGGATGTTTATAATATCTATATATTGTGAATAACTGGTGGGGAGTTACTCAAGAGGCTGAAGAGGACGGTTTGCTAAATCGTTAGGTCGGGAAACCGGCGCGAGGGTTCGAATCCCTTACTCCCCTTCTGTATAACGACTATTGTTGAATAGTCGTTTTTTATGCTTTATATAGAAAGTTGAAAGAGAGGAGGTTCTATGTCTTTTCTTACCAAGGAAGAACTAACGGAACTAAAAAATCAGGTAAATATTGCTGATTTAATTTCGCAATACGTATCTCTCGTCAAGTCTGGGAAAAACTATTTAGGACTTTGTCCTTTTCATGGAGAAAAAACACCAAGTTTTAATGTTAATGCAGAAAAGGGATTTTATCATTGTTTTGGTTGTGGTAAGTCAGGTGATGCGATTGACTTTATAAAAGATTACAAACAGGTTGGTTTCATTGATGCAGTGAAAGATGTTGCTGATTTTGCAGGGATTACACTAAACATTGAAAACAATGCTGTGGAAGAAAAGGATAATCCTAATGCGCTTCTCTATGACATAAATAATCAAGCTGCTCGACTTTATCATATTGTTCTTACTTCTACTGAGATAGGTGAACAGGCTCGGCTCTATTTGGAGAAGAGGGGCATTACTTCAGAGATAATTAAGCAGTTTAATATTGGTTTGGCACCAGATGAGAATGATTTTATTTTCGAAAATCTAGCTGGAAAATTTGATGAAACAGTTCAAGTAAATTCAGGTCTTTTCAATTTTTCTAGTCATAAAGTTTTTGATGCCTTTCAAAACAGGATTATGTTTCCTTTGAAAAATGAGTATGGGCATGTGGTCGGTTTCTCTGGGAGAAAGTGGCAAGAAGGTGACACAAGCAAGGCAAAGTACATTAATACAAGTGCAACAAGTATTTTTGACAAGTCATATGAGCTTTATAATCTCGATAAGGCTAAGCCTACTATTTCAAAGACACGTGAAGTTTATTTGATGGAAGGTTTTATGGATGTTATTGCAGCACATAAGGCTGGAATATTTAATGTCGTGGCAACCATGGGAACGGCTTTGACTGATAAACATGTTAAACGTTTGAGGAAAATAGCTAAAAATTACGTGCTCATATATGATGGTGACAATGCAGGACAAAATGCGATATATAAAGCGATTGACCTGATAGGTGAGAATAAAACACAGATTGTACGTGTTCCAGAGGGCTTAGATCCCGATGACTACAGTAAAAAATATTCATCAGAAGCATTGGCCAATCTTATGGAAAACGGTAGAGTACAACCTACAGAGTTCTTGATTGACTATCTCAAGCCTGAGAACCTTTCGAATTTACAAAATCAGCTGGATTTTATTGAGCAAATGGCTCCAGTAATTGCAAGGGTTCCATCGATTACGGCGCAAGATGCCTTTATAAGAAAATTAGTTGAGATTTTACCTGATTTCGAGTATAATCAAGTAGAGCAATCTGTCAATTTAAAGCGTGAAAACGTCCTTAAATCAAGGGCAGAAACTGGAAATTTTGAAGAGAGTTTTGAAAACTTTGATGAGGAACAATTTTCGAATTATCCGGATCCTGGATTTATATCAGGGGAGCATGAATACTATGAAAGTTTTCCTCTTCATCAGCAAGAAGTAATTGCTCCTGCCCACCCGCAGCTTCCCCATCTATCGAGAAGTGAACGAGCTGAAGAGCAGCTTTTGAATCGAATGATTTATCATCAGAATGTTCTTCAGAAGTTTGCGGACGATGAAACTTTTCGGTTTGTCCACCAACGTTATCAAAATCTTTTTGAAAAAATCATACTTGAAGCTATGAGTTTTGACGAAATTGATCCTTCTCACTTTGGCACGTCATTAGATGCGGAGGAGAAAAATTTATTTTATCAAATTTTAAGTTTAGATTTACCAGATGAGACAAGCAGTCAAGAGCTGGAAGATTTGGTAGTTGTTTTTGCTAAGGAAATGGAACAAATAAAGTTCAGTGAACTACAAAAACAATTAGAGAATGCCCAAAAATTGGGAAACAAAGAACGTGAGCTAGAGCTCACAATCCAAATTATTAATCAGAAGAAAAAAATATGAGCCAGCTGCTTATATTGTTCATTGAGGAGGATTAAATTGGCAAGTAATACTAAGAAAAGAATCAGTCAAATTGCAAAAGAAACTGGAATTACTAATAAAGCTTTAATTGCAAAAGCACAAGAACTTGGTATGGGAGTTAAATCTCACTCAAGTTCTATTTTCGAGGCTGAAGAAGAAAAACTCCTTAAAGCAATGGACTTCAAGCCAATTATTGTCGAAAAAGTTGATGTTTCTGAGTTGCGAAAAAAAGATTCTAAACAGGTTACTTCTGTTAAAGAAAAAGCAGATAAGAAGGCTATTCAAGACACTGATACATTTGACAGCAAAGCATTTGATAAGGCAGTGTCAGACTATATCACAAAGCGTAAACCACTGGAAGAAGCTCTAGATGATGAAATTACGGATGAGTTAGTTGTTAAGTTTGGCTTGGAAGCAGAAGCTATTGAAGATTTACTTCAACAAATCCAAGATGCAGGAATTTCAATTGTTGATAAGGAAGGAAATCCAAGTCCCCTGGCTTTGCAAGCTGAAGAGGAAGAAAAGCTAGATGATAATGCGATGGATGAAATCGTGACAAATGTCCGTATTGATGATCCAGTTCGTATGTACCTTAAAGAAATCGGACGTTATCCTTTGATTTCGCTTGAAGAAGAAACAAAACTTGCAGAAGCTATCGTTGCGGGTGGAGATGAAGCAGAGTTCGCTAAACAAATGCTTGCAGAGGCCAACTTGCGTTTGGTTGTTTCGATTGCGAAACGTTATTCTGGACGTGGTATGCAATTCTTGGATCTGATCCAAGAAGGAAATATGGGTCTAATGAAGGCTGTGGACAAATTTGACCATACTAAAGGTTTCAAATTCTCAACTTATGCGACATGGTGGATTCGTCAAGCTATTACACGTGCCATTGCTGATCAGGCGCGTACGATTCGTATACCTGTCCACATGGTTGAAACCATCAACAAGTTAATCCGTGTGCAGCGTAATCTTTTACAAGAGCTGGGACGCGATCCATTACCAGAGGAAATCGGTAAAGAATTACACATGACCCCTGATAAGGTTCGTGAAGTCTTGAAGATTGCGCAAGAGCCTGTATCATTGGAAACACCTATCGGTGAAGAAGACGATTCACACCTAGGAGATTTCATTGAAGACGATGTGATTGAAAGTCCAGTGGATTATACGAACCGCATCTTGCTTCGCGAACAACTTGATGAGGTTATGGATACCTTGACGGATCGTGAAGAAAACGTATTGCGTATGCGTTTTGGACTCGATGATGGACGTATGCACACACTTGAAGATGTTGGCAAACAATTTAAAGTGACACGTGAACGCATCCGTCAAATTGAAGCGAAAGCAATTAAAAAATTACGTCACCCACGTCGCAGCAAACCATTGCGTGACTTTATGTAGTTCTACAGAAACACTCTCGGAAAGAAACCGAGGGTGTTTTAACTCACGATATATGGCATCTTTATTTGGAGACTTCAGCCATTTCAAAAGTTAAAACAATTACTTTTAATCGGACAAAACATTTGATAAATTTTCTAGAAGTGATATAATAAAAATACTAAAGGTCAAAAAAGGTCAGACTAAAAGGTGAGAAGTCAGACATGATTCTTAAATTAATGAAAAGCAAAGAAATAGAAAAGATATTATCACAAAGGAGAAAGATATGCTCTGCCAAAACTGTAAGATAAATGAAGCAACCATTCACCTTTACACCAATGTGAATGGGCAGCGTAAGCAAGTTGATTTATGTCAAAACTGTTATCAGATTATGAAATCAGGTGGTCAGGAAAGCCTATTTGCTGGGGCTACGAATATTTCTAATAATGATGATCCTTTCAATCCATTTCCAGATATTTTTCAAGCGCTACATGGTAATGATCAAGGACGTTCAATGACGCCACCTACTCAGACAGGTCGGCGTGGTCCTGGTGGCCCGCAAAATCCTCGTGGAGGGCAAGCGCCTAAAGGACTTTTAGAGGAATTTGGTGTTAATATTACTGATGCTGCACGTCGTGGGGAAATCGATCCAGTTATCGGCCGCGACTCAGAAATCACACGTGTTATTGAAATTTTGAATCGCCGGACAAAAAATAACCCGGTACTCATTGGTGAACCAGGTGTTGGTAAAACCGCAGTTGTTGAAGGACTTGCTCAGAAAATTGTTGATGGTGATGTGCCACAAAAATTGCAAAATAAAGAAGTTATCCGTCTTGACGTTGTAAGTTTGGTTCAAGGGACAGGTGTGCGTGGACAATTTGAAGAACGTATGCAAAAATTGATGGATGAGATCCGTAAACGTGATGATGTCATTCTCTTTATCGATGAAATTCATGAAATTGTTGGTGCAGGATCTGCAGGAGAAGGAAATATGGATGCTGGAAATATCCTTAAACCTGCTCTAGCACGCGGTGAGCTTCAACTTGTTGGTGCAACTACACTGAATGAATACAGAATTATAGAAAAAGATGCAGCGCTTGAACGTCGTATGCAGCCTGTCAGGGTTGATGAGCCATCTGTAGATGAAACGATCACCATTTTGCGTGGTATTCAAAAACGTTATGAAGATTATCACCATGTGAAATATTCAGATGAGGCTATCTTAGCTGCTGTAAATCTGTCCAATCGTTATATTCAAGACCGTTTCTTACCAGATAAAGCGATTGATTTGCTTGATGAGGCGGGATCTAAAAAGAACCTCACACTCAAATTTGTAGACGCAGAAGATATAAAGAAACGTATTGAGCAAGCAGAAGTACAGAAAAAAGAAGCGATGAAACGCGAAGATTTTGAAAAAGCTGCACATTTTCGGGATCAAATCGCAAAATTACGCGAATTGCAAAATCATGAGGTTTCGGATACAGAAATGCCCAATATCACAGAAAAAGATATTGAAGCAATCGTTGAAGAGAAAACACATATTCCAGTTGGTGATTTGAAAGAAAAAGAACAAACACAGCTGATTAATTTAGCAGAGGATTTAAAAGCTCATGTTATTGGTCAAGATGAAGCTATTGATAAAATCTCTAAAGCCGTTCGCCGCTCACGTGTTGGACTCGGCAAACCCAATCGTCCGATTGGTTCGTTCCTCTTTGTTGGACCGACTGGTGTAGGTAAGACCGAGCTTGCCAAACAACTGGCTTATGAACTATTTGGATCAACGGACAGTATGATTCGCTTTGACATGTCGGAATACATGGAAAAACATAGTGTGGCTAAGTTGATTGGTGCTCCTCCAGGATATGTGGGTTATGAAGAAGCAGGGCAGTTAACGGAACGCGTACGTCGTAACCCATACAGCTTAATCTTATTGGATGAGATTGAGAAAGCTCACCCGGATGTGATGCATATGTTCCTGCAAATTCTCGATGACGGGCGTTTGACAGATGCGCAAGGACGTACAGTTTCCTTCAAAGATGCCATCATCATTATGACATCAAATGCTGGGACAGGTAAGGTCGAAGCAAGCGTTGGTTTTGGTGCTGCGCGTGAAGGGCGTACGAATTCGGTACTTGGAGAATTAGGTAATTTCTTCAGTCCAGAATTCATGAACCGTTTTGATGCCATCATTGAATTCTCAGCATTGAGTAAAGAAAACTTGCTTAAGATTGTGGATTTGATGTTGGATGAAGTCAATGCTCAAATCGCGCAAAATGACATTCATCTTGATGTCACACAAGCCGTTAAAGAAAAGCTTGTTGACTTGGGTTATGATCCAAAAATGGGTGCTCGTCCACTCCGTCGTACGATTCAGGACAATATTGAGGATGCCATTGCTGATTTTTACATCGAGCATCCTGAGTATAAAGAATTACTTGCAGACTTGGTTGATGATAAGATTGTTATTGTGAATAAGCCTGAAGAAGTAAAGAAAGAAGAGACTGAGACTGAGACTTTAGAAGAGCCGGATGAAGAATAATTACTTCAGTAAATTTCTGGAAAGATAAAGAAATAAAGTTTTTTCAACCTTTATTTCTTTTTTTGTGTGTGAATATTATGTTTGTTTTTCGTATTAATACTTATGGAAAGGAATTTATCATAATGAAATGAATTGTTCAGAAAGGCGGAATATGTTAAATAAGAATTAAAAAAATAGTATTGGTATTTACACTTATCTTACTGCTATTTTCAGGCGTTTCTCCCATTTTTTCTATAAAGGTTGGAGCAGGAAGTTACGCAGCTGTAGAGGAAAATAATGAAGCCCTATTTCTAGGTTATGAAACAGAAAAGCTGAAAGAATTTCATCAACAGGTCAATGAAGTAATGATTACAAATCAAGAAGGCAACCAGGAAACAGCAACGATTTCAGATGTAGATTTAGTACGAATATTGGAAAAGTCAGGTTATGCGGTTTCACCTGAGATTAAAAGGATAATGTTTCAGAGAGGGGCTGGAGTGACCAAAATAGTATGGTATGGCAATCGTAGAAATGGAAATTATAATCTTTATCTTTCAAGGAGTATGTTGCAAGCTATAAAATATGCACAGTCAGGTATAAATGTCCTCTCGACAGCTATGTCTGCTTTTTCTGGTAATTTATTTATGTTTACACGTGGTACGATAAGAGCGACTGTAAATATGATTAGGACAAATGCGATTATTCATGGAAAAGTTTTTTATTCCCGTGCATGGATTCCTAGAGGCTCTAGGAGTCGGTAACCATGCTCTGGAGAATTTTAAACGAAGAAGATATAGCTCGGAAATATGACCAAGAAATGTCTTCAAAATACACAGCCTTTAATCAAGTCAATAATTATTTTATTGGAGCAATTAGTGGATTTGTGATAATAATCGCTCTCCCCCCCATATATTTTCCTTTTTTACCCCGTTTACCTCATAATAACAATTATCCTTAATGTTCAGGACTATAGGATAAGGAAAAGACAGCTTGAAAAATTGTTAAACAAAAAAGAATAAGCATTTATGGCTTATTCTTTTTGCTTGGGTAAATTATTGAATAATCAAGAGTCCATCTTTAACAGCCCAAGGTTCTTTTTCATTAATGTGATCGTAGAACATGATACCGTTTGTATGATCAATCTCATGTTGTACGCACATTGAAGGGAAGCCTTTCAGACGTATTTTATGTTTGTCATTGTTTTTATCGTAGTACTCTACTGTTACACGCGCGTGGCGGATAACTAAACCAGGTACTTCACGATCCACAGAGAGACAGCCTTCGCCAGACTCAATAGCTGCATCTTGAACAGAGTGACTGACTATTTTAGCATTATACATGATTTCGGACATTTTATAAGCTTCTTTTGGGGCTACTTCATTGCCATTTTCATCAATCTCAGGATCATTAGGGATAAGAACAGCAATGATTTTTTTAGCAATATCAAGTTGATTAGCCGCAAGTCCAACACCAGGGCGGAGCTGCATTTTTTCAGCCATTACTGGATTTTGCGAATTACGGAGAAATTCCATCATTTTTTCGCCTAGAAGGATATCTTCATCAGACAAGGGTAAGCTCACTTCATCAGCAACAGTGCGGAGGGTTTCATTTCCTTCACGAACGATATCATCCATATTAATCAGATGACTTGCTTTGATCAAATTTTCTTGTACAGACATATTTTTACTTCCTTGATCTATTATTACTATCAGTTAATTATAGCATAAATTTTCAGTCAAAAATGTTAAAATTGATTAAAGAGAAGGTTTATAAGGGAGCAGAAATGAAAACTTATAGAAAAAATACAGCAGCAATCATCCTGACTGCAGAAAATGAAATTTTACTCTTCCAACGTGCCGATTTACCCCAAGTTTGGGGCTTTCCACAAGGGGGAATCGAGAAGGGGGAAAGTGCAGAGCAGGCCATAGTGAGAGAGCTTGAGGAAGAAATTGGAACACATGCGTTTGACATTGTCGGAAAATATCCAGAATATTTACGTTATGATTTTCCGGAGGGGATGACTTTTCCTGACTGGAGCTATGATGGACAAGAACAGCAGTATTTTCTTATTCGACTTCATCCAGAAGCTTTGATTAACGTAAAGACAGAACACCCCGAATTTATCAGCTATAAGCCGGTGTGCTTTGCTGCTATTGATTTTAATGTATTTAGTTTCAAAGCAGATGTATATCGAAAGGTACTCACTTATTTTAAGAAAGAATTTAAGGAAATAAAATGATAGAACGTATAACAGATAATAAATTTGACCTGATCAGTAAATATGAACCAGCCGGGGACCAAGGGGAAGCCATTGAGGCACTTGTAGAAAATATTGAAAATGGTGAAAAGGCACAAATTTTGCGAGGAGCCACTGGTACAGGAAAGACCTACACCATGAGTCAAGTTATTGCGCGTACAAATAAGCCAACATTAGTCATAGCCCATAACAAAACTTTGGCGGGACAGCTTTACAGTGAATTTAAAGAATTTTTCCCTAACAATGCTGTTGAATATTTTGTCAGTTACTATGATTATTACCAGCCAGAAGCTTATGTGCCTTCTTCAGATACTTATATCGAAAAAGACAGTTCAGTAAACGATGAGATTGATAAACTTCGTCACAGTGCAACAAGTTCGCTTCTAGAGCGCAATGATGTTATTGTTGTTGCTTCGGTATCCTGTATTTATGGTTTAGGATCACCTAAGGAATATCGAGACAGCGTTGTGAGTTTGCGTCCCGGGCTTGAAATTTCTCGGGACAAACTGTTGAATGATTTGGTAGGTATTCAGTTTGAGCGCAATGATATTGACTTTCAACGTGGTCGTTTTCGTGTTCGTGGTGATGTCGTGGAAGTTTTCCCAGCCTCCCGAGATGAACACGCCTTTCGTGTGGAATTTTTTGGAGACGAAATTGATCGCATTCGCGAAATTGAAGCTTTGACAGGGCAGGTTTTAGGAGAAGTAGATCATCTCGCAATATTCCCAGCAACTCACTTCATGACCAATGATGAGCGTATGGAGGAGTCTATTGCCAAGATTGAAGCAGAGCTTCAACAGCAATTAAAAGTCTTCCGCAGTGAAGGGAAACTCCTAGAAGCTCAGCGTTTGGAGCAGAGAACCAACTATGATATTGAAATGCTGCGTGAGATGGGCTATTGTAATGGTGTCGAAAACTATTCCCGTCATATGGACGGCCGTACAGAAGGAGAGCCACCTTTCACTTTACTTGATTTCTTCCCCGATGATTTTATGATTATGATTGACGAAAGTCACATGACGATGGGACAGATTAAAGGGATGTACAATGGTGACCGGGCACGTAAAGACATGTTGGTCAACTATGGCTTCCGCTTGCCTTCAGCCTTGGATAACCGTCCGCTTCGTCGGGAAGAGTTTGAAAGTCATGTACACCAGATTGTCTATGTTTCTGCCACACCTGGTGACTATGAAATGGAACAAACAGAGACGATTGTCGAGCAAATTATTCGTCCTACAGGTCTCCTTGACCCTATCGTGGAAGTTCGGCCAATGATGGGGCAAATTGATGATCTCTTAGGGGAAATCAATGCGCGTGTTGAAAAAGATGAACGTGTCTTTGTAACCACCTTGACGAAAAAGATGGCCGAAGATTTAACTTCCTATTTCAAAGAAATGGGTGTAAAAGTCAAGTACATGCACAGTGATATCAAAACTTTGGAGCGAACAGAAATTATTCGTGACTTGAGATTGGGTGTTTTTGATGTCTTAGTCGGTATTAATCTTTTACGTGAAGGAATTGACGTTCCAGAAGTTTCTCTGGTTGCTATTTTGGATGCGGATAAAGAAGGTTTCTTGCGTAATGAACGTGGCTTGATTCAAACCATCGGACGGGCCGCCCGCAACGCTAATGGCCGTGTCATCATGTATGGGGATAATATTACTCAGTCCATGCAGCGTGCCATGGATGAAACGAGCCGTCGTCGTGAAATTCAAATGGCATACAATGAGAAACACGGTATTGTGCCGCAAACCATTAAGAAAGAAATCCGTGACTTGATCTCAATTACGAAACGTACAGAAAGTGGAGAAGTTGAAGAAGTTTCGGCTGAAGCAATGACGAAAAAAGAGCGTAAAGCATTACTTAAAAAGCTGGAGAAAGAAATGGCCGAAGCTGCTGGTGCGCTTGACTTTGAGTCGGCCGCTCAGTTACGTGACATGATTTTGGAAATCAAGGCTTTAGATTAAAACAAAAAAGAGCAGCTGCTCTTTTTTATTATTTTTCTTGCTCAGCGGCTTCGTCCACGATGAAGGTAAACTCACAGGTTGTTACTTTCTTGCCATCAACATAAGCAGCAGCGTCGGCTTTACCGACTTTACCACGGAATTTAGTAATTTCAAATTCGAGTTTCATGACATCACCAGGGACAACTTTTTGACGGAATTTGGCTTTGTCAATCCCGCCAATATAGGCCATTTTACCTTGAAATTCCTCTTTTTTAAGAATCAAGATAGAACCGGCTTGGGCTAAACTTTCCAAAATCAAAACACCAGGGAAAGTTGGATTACCTGGAAAATGTCCATTGAAAACTTCTTCGTTAATTGTCACATTTTTTGTCGCTAGAATCTTGTTTTCTGAAATTTCGTCAACATAATCGATAAACATAATAGGATAGCGATTGGGAATAACTTCCATAACCTCTGTCGCTGTCATAGCATACTTTGAATCTGTCATATTTAGTACCTCATATTTTATTTGCACCCTCTTATTATATCACTATTTTTATTGTTTTATATATAAAAACATTAGGATGTGATATTGTCAAGTATTTTCTATTGTTGCAAGTGATTTTAAATAGCTTATAGAATGAATCATATGTAAAAAAGAGCTAAAATAGCTCTAGTTTTAATCAACATATTCAGTTACAGTAATATTTCTCTCTATCCTAACATTACGATACGCCGCATCTATCCTGTTCTAAGATAAGTAATGAATGGTGTTAAAGAATAAACAGGAGGAAATTAAATTATTTTTTTGCTGATTTTATGGCAGATACAAAACGTTCCGCAATTTCTTGAGGGCGCGTGATAGCTCCGCCGACAACTTGTGCTAAGACGCCCATTTCCTGAATTTCTTTAGCCTGTTCAGGATTATGAATACCACCTTCAGCGATAACAGGAAGCCCTTCGTGGAGCAAAGATGAAATGAGTTCAATATCGGGTTTAGACCGATTTTTAGTAGCGTCTGTGTAGCCAGACAGCGTTGTGCCTATAAAGTCACAGCCAGCTTCATAAGCTGCTTTTCCAGCTTCAAGAGTATCAATGTCAGCCATAAGAAGTTGACTAGGGTATTTTTTCTTTACTTGTTTAACGAATTCTTGCATGCTTAAACCATCATGACGCTCTCTTAATGTGCAGTCTAAAGCAATCACTTCAATATTAAGCTCAGCCAGCTCATCAACTTCGCGCATTGTGGCTGTAATATAAGGCTTCTGTGGTGGATAATCGCGTTTTATCAAGCCAATGATAGGAACATCCACAACTTCTCTTATTTCCTCAATATCTTGTACTGAATTTGCACGAATACCTACAGCACCAGCATTCTGAACACCAAGGGCAATCAAGGGCATGATACCTCCATCTACACGATAAAGAGGCTCACCAGGTAAAGCTTGGCAAGAAACGATGAGACCACCATGTACTTTATTTATAAATTCTTGCTTATTCATATATCCTCACTTTCATTATGAGTTTATTGTATCACCAATTTTATGATAATTAAAATATTTTTTAATGGTTCTGTATAATCTGTGGTGGTAGATTAAAATCTACT
>NZ_WIVG01000048.1 GCF_016758115.1 Lactococcus garvieae | reverse complement strand
GGCAGTAGATTTTAATCTACCACCACAGATTATACAGAACCGAAAAATGTTAAGACTTGACGTTTTTATTGATAACTTTAAAAATATTCACGAAGAATGGCTTTATTCTCCCGTAGGACACGTGCAGTAAATGCACCAATGGTCATTTCTTCTGGCTCGTCTGTTTCAGGGCCAACACAGATATTATTTTGCGGCAAAATATCATCGACAATACGTGCAGCAAATTCAGGTTGGCCGTTCACTTTTAAAAAGGCCTGTAGATTAACGATACGCGCTTGCATATAGGGTCGCAGCTGCAACTGTATTCGCGATGGCTCCGCCAGATCATATTCAAGGAAGACATTTGACGGTGCTATCCACTTGATAACTTCAAAACTTGCTGCATGGCTGGATACAAAACGATAAAGTGCAGCTTGAGTTTCTTGGGTCAACGTCACACATTCACGAATCACAAAAGCCGTATCCGAAAACTCATAAATTAAGTAGCCTAAAATTTTACCATTTTCCTCATAAGTCGCAAAGAAGGGCTGTGCTTTATGCTTGAAGTAGTATTCCCAAACATGTTGCGGACGGACCAGAGAACCTTGGTTATAGACTTGATCATGGACCTCAGCCATATCTTCAAAAAGTTCTTCACTTACAGTACGACGCTGCACCTGTCCTGCTGTTTTTTTGCCCTTGGGAAATTCTTGGGCAGGTATCGTATAAGCTTTTTGGTCGAAAGCGTAATGATAGCCAAATTGACCATAAAACTGATAAGAAAAAGGTGCCAGATAGCTTAAGGCAGTGCCAGCTTCATAGTTGTCTTCCAAAATATCGGTCATGAGTTTGCGAATACTGCCGTTCCCTCTAAATTCTGGGTAAGAGGCAACATAACCAATCCCTGACATCTTTAGTTTCGCCTCCTTCCAGTAGACATGAAAAGAAGTGTCGATAATCATAGAGGATAATTCACCATTTTCCCGGTAACTGTAAGGTTTTGAAAAACTCAAAAGTTTCTCAAACGCCTCTTCTCTTTCTTTACTTCTTGGCTTATTAAAAGCATACGTAGCCAGTTCGAAAAGTTCATGTTGTTTCTTTTCCATATCGTCACTTCCCACCACTATAAGCTTGTTCAATATGATTTAGAATAGCGACCATTTGACGTTTTTTCCAGTGCCCCAGAAGCGTTCCAACAAACATATCATTCAGTTTTTGAATCATTCCGCTTGAAGTACGGCTTTCCTCGATATTTATTTGAGTCTGCTTACCATTGACCGGCTGAAAGCTCCAGCGCGTATGAAAAGTGTTGCGAATAGTTTTCGTAGTGAAAGCGTAACTGGTGGCTGTCACTACCTCGTCAATCTTAATGGTTCCATGTTGGTTTTTGCCAAATGTTTTTGAGTACTCAAAGCCACTAAGAGACTTGATATCAGGCCTGCGACCGGTATGTTTTTCGATATCATAAAGTGATGAATTCAGAATCTGATTGTAGACAAATTCGACAGGAGCATTAATTGTTTTAGTGATTTTCATATGAGATTTCTCCTATTGCTTAGAATAAAATTTATTAAACATTAAAATCATTTTAACAATTTACGTAAGCTCTTGCAAGATTTTTATGAGTGGTAAACAATTTCTCCTGAACAAAGCGTATATTTTACCTGTCCCAAAAGTTCCTGACCAATAAATGGTGAGTTGCTGGCTTTTGAATCAAAGTTTTCATCCACTTTATAAGTGTTCTTGGCATCGAAAATGGTGATATCGGCCGGGCCGCCTTCCGCTAAATATCCTGCATCAAAACCATACAGTTTTGCTGGATTAACAGTCATTTTTTCTAATAATTGAATCAGCTCGAGATGCCCAGGCGCTACCAGATGCGTAAGCCCAAGTTGCAAAGAAGTTTCCAAGCCAATCATGCCGCTCGGTGCTTTAGCCAGAGCAACATTTTTTTCTTCATGTGTATGTGGGGCATGATCGGTAGCGATAACACTAATGGTATTATCTTTCAAACCTTCCAAGATTTTTGCAATATCTTTTGTCTGACGCAGTGGAGGGTTAAGCTTGGCATTTGTCCCCATCTCTAGTACTGCTTGCTCTGTCAGTGAAAAATGTTGCGGTGTGACTTCGGCACTGACTTTTGCGCCCATCTTTTGCGCAAAACGAACTACATCTACACTTTCTCCAGCAGACAAATGTTGAATATGTAAACGGGCTTGAGTATCCAAAGCCAGCATGGCATCACGTGCTATCATACTGTATTCGGCCACCTTTGTCGCTCCTGTCAGGCCACATTGGTGTGCCACTTCGCCTTCATTGATTCCAAGCGTATCCACTAAGTTGGGATCTTCCTCGTGAATAGAGAGCAGACTATCGGTTTTCTTGGCTTTCTTTAATGCTTCATGTAAAACGCCTGAATCACTGAGTGGAATACCGTCATCCGAAAATCCAACTGCGCCTGCCACCAGTAAAGTATCAAAATCCGTCAAATGTTGTCCATCAAAATCTTTGGTAATAGAAGCAACGGACTTAATATGAATCTTCTCTTCATTTGCAAGTTTCAGTGTTTCTGCAAGTACTTCAGGACTTGATAAAATCGGTTTAGTATTTGCCATCATCACAACCGTCGTAAAGCCACCGCGTGCTGCAGATAAAGCCCCAGTGTGTATCGTCTCTTTATGCGTTTGACCTGGTTCACGGAAATGCACATGAATATCGATGAGCCCTGGTGCAACAATCAAGTTGCTGGCATCAATAATTTCCGCATCTTCTTCTTCCAAATCTTTGGCAATACGAATAATCTTCTTATCTTGAATTAACACATCTGCAACTTGATCAAAACCCGTCTTAGGATCGATTACACGGCCGTTTTTTATGAGTATCATCTGTTTCCTTTCTTGTGTTTTACATAATATTTATTATGTTATTTATTCCATGTTTCTTGATTGTCCTTGAATTTTTTGAGCATTTCTAGTTCATCTGCTGTAACATAGCCTGTTTCCTGAGCGATTTGGATAAGTTCAGAATAATTTGTCAATGTATGCAGCGGCACTTGCGCTTCTTCAAATTTTGTCGCTGCTTTTTCAAGTTGATAAGTGAAAATGGCAATGACGCCTAAAACTTCGATCCCTTCACGTTGTGCAGCCGCAACAGCCTCTAATACTGAGCCTCCTGTTGAAATAAGGTCCTCAACCACAACCATTTTCTGCCCTTTAGAAACGCGACCTTCTATCTGGTTACCTGCCCCGTGATCTTTTGGTTTGCTGCGGATGTAGGCAAAAGGAAGCTCCAGATAATCAGCGATAATCGCACCATGAGGAATACCAGCTGTAGCTGTACCTGCAATCACTTCAACCTCTGGAAATTCTGCCTTGACCAAATCCGCAAAAGCCTGCTCAATACGTGTACGTACTTCTGGATAAGCCAAAGTCACACGGTTGTCTGTGTAGATAGGAGACTGAATCCCGCTCGCCCAAGTGAAAGGCGCGCTTGGCGATAAGCTTACAGCTTTTATTTCTAATAAATCAGCAGCAATAGTTTTTGATAATGACATATTTTCCTCTTTTCTAGTCCTTTAAGTTAGTCTGAACAGCACGGTATTATAGAAAAAAACACCTGCAGAAAGCTGCAAGTGCGTAAAAAAATATGCCGATAATACTTAGAATGCTCCTAAATACTATATAAATAGACAATTATACGGTTTCCTTGCTAGCCTCTCGTGCTAATTTAAAGGTTTATCGTTTATAGTCTAACAGATTTAGGAGAAGTTTGCAATCATAAACTCTATTTTGAAAAAACAGGGCTGTCAACGCGATTTTCTAAGCTCTAAAGTCATATCATACCAAATCTCGCCGCCCCATTGAGAATCAGAAATCCCCTTGTTGACAAAGCCATATTTTTCATAATAGCCCACCAAGTAATCATGACAAGTTAAGCTTACACCACGCCGATTTTTCAGTCGCGCTTGCTCGATAAAACGTGACAACAGCTCCTTGGCGATTCCTTGCCCCTGATAATCAGGATGAACCGCCAAACTTGTGATTTTCTGATAGCCATAAAAATTCGGGTTACGCTCCGAGTGCTCAAACATTCTATCCTCCACAAAATGACCAGCCGTCACAGGTCCAGCCACATATCCAACAACTGTCCCACTCTCGTTGTGTGCTACCAAAAATGAATCGCTAATGCGCTCGATTTGTTCCAGCATAGAATCTCGTGAAGAAGCTTCATTTGGCGAAAAATCCGTTGTTTCAATATGCATGATTCCATCTAAATCCGAAATTTTTGCATAGTTATAAGTAATTTTTTCCATAGTATTTCTTTCTGATATGTTATTTTTTCTGTTTCAGCATCACAAACTTTCCAGACTTTCCATTGCTTCCAGTAAATTCATCTCGGTTTCTTCTTTTTGTACAGCCAGTTGATCCAGCTCTGCTTGGAGTTCACCCAGTTTAACAAAATCATCTGTTACCTCTAACATGGCGTGTGAAATTTCTTCGCTTTGCTTTTCCAAAGTGGCAAGCTTTTCTTCTGCAGCATTGACTTCACGTTCTAATCTTCGGCGGATTTTCTGCGCCTCTTTCTGCTGTGCATAGTCCATCTGACCCGCACTTTCTGGCTTTTCTTCCCAAACAACTTCTTGATGCGCCTCTTCTTCTTGAAGTTTTTTCTCCAAATAGTAATCATAATCGCCCAGATAAAGTTTACTTCCTTGTGGCGATATTTCGAGGACTTTGGTTGCCACACGGTTAATAAAATAGCGGTCATGACTGACAAAAAGTAAGGTGCCGTCAAAGTCTATCAAGCTATTTTCTAGCACTTCACGGCTATCAATATCCAAGTGGTTGGTGGGTTCATCCAATACAAGAAAATTGTCATGTTGCAGGGCAAGTTTTGCCAAGAGAAGGCGTGCTTTTTCTCCCCCGGATAACATCGAAACGGTCTTTTTCACATCTTCACCGCTGAAAAGGAAAGCGCCTAAAAGATTGCGAATCTCTACTTCTGGTAAAAGACGATGTTCATTCCAAATCTCGTCAAGAACACTATTAGAAGACGTTAGACGTCCCTGTTCTTGGTCATAATAGCCTAAGTCGACATTGGCACCAAGCTTTACTTGACCCTTAAGAAGAGGAATTTGACCCACAATCGACTTAATCAACGTTGTTTTCCCGATACCGTTTGGTCCTACAATAGCAATAGCATCGTGTTTTCGTGTATCGATATTGATAGGCTCGGACAGCACTTTATCATAGCCTACAGCTGCATCCTCCACCGTAAGGACGATATTGCCCGACTTTTTAGCTGGAGAAAAAGTCATGTGTGCAGCAGCTTCACTTCCGGTTGGTGCTTCGATACGTTCCATCTTTTCCAGCTTCTTCTGACGAGATTGGGCACGTTTTGTTGTGGAGGCACGAACCATGTTTCGAGCAACGAAATCTTCTAGTTTTTCGATTTCTTTTTGTTGCTTGTCATAGTTTTTTTGCTCAGTGGCGAGCATCTCTGCCTTGAGTTCGATATATTTACTGTAATTCCCCGCAAAGCGTGTCAGCTTGCCGCGTGAAATCTCTAAGGTCTCAGTGACAACCTTATCCAAGAAATAACGGTCGTGACTGACAATCAAAAGACTTCCTGAATAGTTTTTCAGGTAAGTTTCTAACCAAGCCAGTGTTTCAATATCCAAATGATTGGTTGGTTCGTCCAAAATCAGCAAATCAGGCTTTTCTAAAAGCATTTTTGCCAGAGCTAATCGCGTTTTTTGTCCGCCAGATAAGGAAGAAATGGCACGATCCCACATCTTTTCATCAAAACGAAAACCATTAAGTACTGACTTGATCTCTGCTTCATAGGTAAAACCGTTGGCTTGACGGAATTCCTCGGACAAAGCATCATAACGGTGCATCAAACTCTCTAAGTCGGCACCCGTTAATTCAGACATTTGCATCTCCATCTGACGCAATTGTTGCTCTGTTTGGCGAAGTTTTTCAAAGACCGTCAACATTTCTTCAAAAATAGTTAATTCTGAAGAAAGTCCTGTATCTTGAGCCAAATAATTTAAATGCAAGTCCTTGACTTTAGAAATCGACCCGGCAGATGGTTCCTCAACCCCTGCGATAATCTTCAATAAAGTCGATTTCCCCGCACCATTTCGTCCGACTAAAGCCATGCGTGAGTGGTCCTGAAGATTAAAATTTATATTTTCAAATAAAACATCGCCACCAAAAGTGCGTGCTATCCCGTTTCCTTGTAGTAAAATCATTCTTCTATTTTAACATAAAAATGTTGAAGGTAAAGGACCTGCCTCATGAAATCAATATAACTTAAGAATGTTACACTAAGTCCCCATAAATTCTAGTCAGAAAATGAAAAAAAAGAGAGCGCTGGGCTCCCTTTGTTTATACTGTCTTCAGTTCTTGTACAATATCTTTGGCAATTTTTTCGGGTATTGTGGTTGGCGCGTAACGTGCAACCACTTCCCCTTGGCGATTAATTAGAAACTTGGTGAAATTCCACTTGATATTCTTGCCTAGAGGGCTACCTTTTTCCTCTTTTAGCCAAGTGTATAATGGACTTTCGTTTTCTCCATTGACATCAATTTTTTGGAAACGAGGGAAGGTCGTGCCGTAGTTAAGGCTGCAAAATTGATTGATCTCCTCGGCTGTTCCTGGAGCTTGTTCTTTGAACTGGTTGCAAGGAAAGTCAAGTATCTCTAACCCCTCATCTTTGTACTCCTCATAGAGCTTTTGGAGTCCGTCATATTGTGGTGTAAAGCCACACTTTGTAGCAGTATTGACAACGAGTAACACCTTTCCTTCATAAGCAGAGAGAGAAACATCTTCTCCTTGACTCCCTTTGACAGTAAAATCATAAATCGACATAAGGACTTCCTTTCTGTATGGCTAGAATTGCTATTGATTATAGCACTTGCTCTATAGGCTGTCAAAGGATACTACTTTCGCATAAAAACTTTAAGGCGCTGAATCTCATCGAGGGTTAGGGGACGATATTCCCCGTGCTTCAACTGTGCATCCAAGACAAGAGGTCCAAAGCTGAGACGTTGCAGTTGCTCTACTTTTTTACCCAAAGCCAGAAACATCTTTTTGACTTGATGATATTTCCCTTCATGAATCGTCACTTTTGCATGATGGTCGTCTAAGATTTCCAGAAAGGCTGGCTGAGTGCGTACTCCTCCGATAAATTCGATACCCTTTGCAAACGCAGCAACATCATCCTTTTCGAGTGCTTCCAAAGTTTCAACCCAGTAAGTTTTTGAAACATGCTGCTGAGGTTTGAGCATGTCAATGCCTAAAGGTCCATTATCCGTGATTAATAATAAACCTGTCGTTAAAAAGTCCAAACGTCCGACAGGATATAAAGCATCATTCTCCTCATCTATCAATGTACGGTAGGTCGGCAGTTTTTCGTCCTTGTTAGCGGACAAGACTCCAGCTGGCTTATTCAACATAAAATACTGATGGGGAAACTGCGTGAGCTGTCGCTCCTCTACAAAAATCTCGTGCATCTGCGGGTCAACATTTCGACTCAAATTGTACTCCACAAGGCCATCAATCTTTATCTTTCTCCTCTGCGCCAGTCGTTTGACTTCTTTTTTATCTGTCCAACCGTTCAAAAACAGGTAGTGGTCTAATCTCATATCCTTATATTTTAACAAATTATAAATAATCCCATGACCGGCAAGCTCTTTTCACTCTTTCTTTTACATAAGATGACCTAAAAAGATAGACACACATGTAAAATAAATCAGCAAGGCAAGCAAGTCTTTAAGTGTTGTAATAATCGGTGCTGAGCCCGCAGCTTGATCAACTTTTAACTTGATGAGGATAAAGGGAACTAAAAAGCCAAGCATCGAAGATACAGTCATCGTTGCAAAAAGTGCCAGACCAACAGCCAAGCCCAGCATCGGAAGCCCCAGCCATAAAAGAGCGATGAGACCTGCCAAGCTTCCCATCAAAGCGCCAATGGCTAAGCCTACGCGTAATTCTTTGAAGAAGGGCGTAAGGAAGTCCTCCATGTTGATATGCCCCAGAACCAAGCCACGTGTAAAAACAGTTGAAGACTGTGTCCCGATATTGCCGCCCATTCCCATGATGAGAGGGATGAAGATTGCTACCATGGCGATGGATTCCAAAGTTTGCTCAAACCCCTCAATGACCAAGCCTGATAAGAGACTTAGGAACAAAGTCGCAAGGAGAAAGGGCAAACGGACTGCTAATATCTTGTTCATTTTGCCATTGATGAGCAGTTTACTGCGGTCCTCTTCGGCATCTTTTAGGTCCGACAAACCGGCTTGGTTTAGAATATCCTCTGTCGCCTCTTCTTCCAAAATCTCCATGGCATCATCAAAGGTAAGGATGCCGACCAAGTGCTCATCATCATCTGTCACTGCTAAGGCAATCAGGTCAAGTTCCTTTACTTTCTGGGCGACCTGCTCTTGGTCGTCCGATGTTTTAACCGTTACTGGCTGTGGAGACATCACATCTTCGATAAGTACCGTGGGTTTTACTGTCAAAAGCTGCCCTAGAGTGATAAAGCCTTGGAGTTTTTCCTGCGCATCAACAACAAAGAGGATATAGATGTTTTCCTTGCGCCGCGCTTCGTCCGAAACTTTAGACAGGGCTTCCTCCTGTGTCAGCTCTCCCGTCAACGTCACGTACTCGGTCGTCATGATTCGCCCTGCAGTTTCTGGTCTATAGGCTTGAAGTTTGAGGGTTTCCTCGCGATTTGGAGCGCTTAAGATACTCAAAAAACGCTTGACCTGTTTCTCAGGCAAACGATCAAAAAGCCTCACCCTGTCATCAGGCGAAAGCTGGTTCAGGATGTTCTGTACCAGAGGCGGCTTAATCGTGGACAAAATATTTTTTTGCTGGCTGATACGCAGCACCTTAAACAGTTCGAGTGCCTTATCTTCCGCTAGGGCTTCAAAGAGACTGGCCTGTTCATCAATGGTTAGGTGCAGCAAAAGCTCTTTCAACTCATGTTTTGGCAGGTCTTGCAGCATGGCTTGCAGTTTTTCAAACTCTTTCGTTCTAATATAATAGCTTATCAGTTCTTCCATGGTGGTTTTCCTCTTTTGCTTTTCTCTCTAAATTCTAATACTTTTGTTATAAACCACCAAACGATATAAAAAGACCGAAGTGGTCCTTCGGTCTTCCGCTCATCTTCCTTATTTTCGCCCCCGCATTACATAGCCGCAAACAAACCCAATCAAGCCCACAGCAATAATGCCATAGAACATGGGGATATCAATAGTGAAAAATAGCATATTTATCCTGACAGGCGCAAAGTTCAAAACGGCAAAGATAAGGATAAGTAAAAGAATCAAGAGAACCAAAATTCTTTTTGCTGTGAAAAAACTTTTGATTTTTTCCATGTGTAAAGTTCCTTTCCGAGATTATTTATACTGCTATTTTAGCATAATCTCTTATTCCCTCTCAAAAAGTTCCTCTTACCAAATCTTGACGTTAAAGACTTCCTTAATCCCTGATAAGATAAAGGTTGGTAAAGCTGGCACAAAGAGAACAAGGAGATAAACAGGCAAGCTCAATGGCGCTGTTCCCATCACAAGGTTGAAGAATGGAATGATCGTTACTAAGAAGGAAGAAATTCCTGCAAAGACCACCGCAAGCACTAAACGAGGGTTACCAAATGGATTTCTTCGGAATAAGGTTTGCGAACTTCTTGCATCAAAAACATGCCACAACTGCCCATAAACTAATGTTAAGAAAGCAACCGTTTGTGCTTCATTGCTTGACATGCCTTGTTTTGCTGCCCAAACAAAGGCGACAAAGACCATCAGACCCATGATTGTCCCACGTATCAAAACCCTCGACCATGTGTAGTTGGCAAGGACAGACTCTTTTGGATTACGCGTTTTTTCATTCATAATGTCTGACTCGGCGACATCGTATCCCAGAGCAAAGGACGGTACGGCATCACTGACCATATTGACCCAAAGGACCATTAAGGCTGTTAAAGTCGGTGTGGTATAGTCAACATTACCGATACTTACAGTGAAGAAAAGCAAGCCCAATATCAGGGAAAGCACTTCTGCGACATTGGTGGTCAACTCATGACGGATAAAGTTCTTAATGTTGGCGTAAATCGTTCTTCCGTTTTCAACTGTTTTTTCGATCGTCGTAAACTTGTCATCAAGTAATATCAAGTCGGCAGAGTCCTTGGTTACCTCAGTTCCCGCGATACCCATGGCTATACCAATATCAGCTGCTCTCAGGGCGGGTGCATCATTAACACCGTCACCTGTCATCGCCACAACTTCTCCGTGTTTTTGCAGTTGTTTCACTATTCTTTGCTTGTGTTCAGGAGAAACCCGCGCATAAACATTTGTCGTTTTAACGGCAGCGTAAAGTTCTTCATCTGTCATTTCTTCAATTTCGATACCTTTGATGACTTTAGCCTCTTTGGATTTTACAATACCTAGATTATAAGCAATCGCACGTGCTGTATTCTCATGATCGCCTGTAATCATAACGACTTCAACACTGGCCTCTTGCAATGTTTTGATAGAGTCCTTAACTTCTTCACGGGCAGGGTCAATAATGCCTGCGACACCTGTCAAGATGATAGCTTTCTCTAAATCTTCCAGCTTGCCTTGTTCTGCTTCTTCCTTGCTGAGGATACGGTAACCTACCGCCAAGGTCCGCAAAGCTTCATTGGCATAGTCATTTACGGTAGTGATAAATTTTTGCTTTTCACTTTCTTCAGTATTTAATTCACCATCAATCAAAAGGGCACGGCTTTTCTCAACCAGAACATCTGGCGCTCCTTTGATATAGAGAAGGTAGTTGTCGCCTTTTTTGACGATGACACTCATTGTTTTACGGTCACTGGTGAAGGGCATCGTCCGGATGAGCGCGTGCGATTCTAAAAGTTGAGTTTTTGTGCGGCCAGCTTTTTGCCCTAAAACAGTCAAGGCAATTTCAGTTGGATTACCAAAGGGCACGAATTTTCCTTCAACTTCTTTGAGAGCTGACTCGTTACACAAAAGGGCGCCAGCGATAAAGGCCGAATACGAAGAAGCTTGCTCGTCTTCAGACAGACTACGAATTTCCCCTTCTGGAGTATAGCCCAAACCAGAAACTTCATAGTATTGACCGTTTGTATAGAAATGTGTAACGGTCATTTCATTTTTGGTAAGTGTTCCTGTTTTATCTGAACAGATGTAGGAAGTGCTTCCTAGTGTTTCCACACTGTTAAGTGACTTGATAAGCCCCTTATTCTTCGCCATTTTGGCAGCACCTATCGTAAGAACAATCGAGAGCACAGCAGGTAGAGCATCAGGTATAGAGGCTACAGCTAAGGCGATAGAGGTCGATAAAACAGATGTAATCGATGTGATGCTTAATTCTCCAGCTTGGATGATTCCCACAACGAGAGTAAAGACAACGATAGCAGCAGAGACCTGCATCAGTGTTTTGGTTAGCTTATGAACCGTATTTTGCAACGGCGACGTTCTGTTTTCAACAGCTTGAATCAGCTTGGCAATTTTACCAAGTTCAGTATGTTCCCCAACAGCCACAACGATCCCTAAACCTTGTCCACCAGAAACGCTTGAACCGGAGAAGCCCATGTTATGACGGTCACCTAGCTCTGTCGTCTCGTGGATGACCTCTGTATGCTTGCTGATCGCATCTGCTTCTCCAGTCAAATGTGACTCGATAACTTGGAGTTCATTGGTTTCAATCCAGCGGACATCTGCTTCGACAAAATCTCCTATAGAGGCTTTGACGATATC
Source organism: Lactococcus garvieae (assembly GCF_016758115.1). GTDB lineage: Bacteria > Bacillota > Bacilli > Lactobacillales > Streptococcaceae > Lactococcus > Lactococcus muris. The sequence continues at coordinate 1,485 of NZ_WIVG01000048.1, read as the reverse complement.
GCCTGTGACAAGTTCCGTTGAGTAGATTTTTTCAAACTGCCCATTTCGTAAAACGGTCACATAACGGTTGTTCATCTCTTTAAGTGCATTTAAACTTTTGCGCGCACTGATTTCTTGATAGAAGCCTAAAAAGGCATTGATAAGAATTAAGATTAAGATCGCAATGGCTTCATACATTGCTTCTAGACCATGCTTGCTGTCATTTTGAAAGTGAAAGGCATGGTAGGAGCTTACAAATGATAAGGCAACCGCTCCGAGTAACACAATAACAATCGGTTCTTTAAAACTTTTAAGAAATGTTGCTAAATATGATTCTTCCTCTTCATCAGGAAGTTTATTTTCGCCATAAAGCTCTCTTTGCTTCAAGACTTGTTCGTCAGTCAGACCTGTTTTTGGGTCCACCAAAAACTCCGCAATAACTTCTTCTTTTGCTTTTTTATAAAATTCCAAAAGCTTCCTCCTTGTGTTTTCGACAGTTAGGGTTACACTCTGCTTTTTCCTAGAGCGTAGCAACCTAGAGAAAAAGAATGTAAATAAAAAGGGCGCAAGCTATCAAAAAACCGCCTCCTTACCCTCGGAGGAAATCTCTTGAAGCTTGCGCCCAACCTATACTTATCGTCTATTTAGTTTTGAGTGAATGGATAGAACTCCCAAACACGTCTTTCCATTGTATCATAATCTTAGGATTTTTTAAATTTTTTTTAAGCATTTTGTTTTGCATATCACTGCAAGACTTTTCCAGATATTCGCCTCTGAAAAATCACTGGGTTATTATTTCTATATGTTTGATGTCCATGCACCGTCTTGGTCGCGGAGGATGAGGGCGGGCCTCTGTCCTCCTATCGCTGAGTTCGTCGTATTCCAATGATTGATTACATTAAACGTTCCTGGTACAGCATTTAATGATGTCATTACCAACCAAGGATGTCCCGGCCCAAATGGTGTTCGTGTTGCTCCTACACTAGTACGTGAAGCCATAGTTGGAAAAGCTTTGCCCGGTCCCGAAAGATGGTTGACTTCTGCTACAGAAAGAGCAAAGGCCTTCTTCTCACCGTGAGAGTCCACCTCCGCAAAGTCATTTTTCAAAGCATCCGTAAAGGCTGGGTTTTCAAAGTCTAGAATAAAGGCTCGAGGTTCGCCTACAATTGGTATCCATCCACTGGCCCATTCTGCATTAGAAAACCAATTTTCATTGATATGTGCATCTGGACCTACTCCAGTAAACTCCTGCTGCACTGGCTGGACCTGACGGCGAACAACACCTGGCAGACTATCATGCCAGTTCTTCATGCCATTATCTAAAGTTGAGTCATTATAGTTATCCGTCGCAGGATTGATATTCCATTGGCTATTGAACTGAGGCTCTATCGTATTTACCAAATGATTCCCGTCACCCTTGTTTTCAAGATAGCGGTACTGCGTGCCACGCATAGAGAATGTTTGCCCCGGTGTCATTTCACCTAGGATTGGCATACCGCTGCGGAC
>NZ_WIVG01000047.1 GCF_016758115.1 Lactococcus garvieae | reverse complement strand
TGAGTTTTAGGGTTACCGTCTGTAATGATATAGGTTTGTTCACCTGTCTCTTTGTTGTTTATGACTTCCGAGACATAGCCTAATTTTTTATCTTCTACAGAGATCTCATCTCCCACGGAATATTTTTTATATTCTTTATCTGCTATAATAACTCTTTCCTCATCTGTAAAATTAATCATTTTGAATCTCCTTTTTCAATTCAGATAAATTTTCAGATAAATCTACCCCTCCACATTTTAAATCTCCAGAGCGTTTATTTAAATCATATTTAGCTACCAACGTTGTATCATGATTAATTATTAGATTTACTAGAATCGAACCCATAGGACTATGTTCAATACTATCATAGTCAATCTCGTAGGATTTAATTTTTCCTTCCTGTGTTAAAGCATGGGAATCTATTTTTTTTAATGTAGATTCAAAAACTTCTCTTGCTTCCTCACTCTTCACCACCTTCACCATTTCATTATGAAACTGTTTCTGATCCATATAAAATTTCCCTCCAATACTTAGAATAATAAGAAGAATTGCAGCAAGCAAAATCCCCATTGATACTAAGGCATTCTTTTTCGTATCCATATCTATACCTCTCCAAAAATAGAAGATTACATTACGACAAAAAGATTGTTCTTTTTATCACACTCTTATTTTATCATCCTATTTCCTATACTGTCAATAAATTTAAGAAACTCAAAATCAAACAAACAGCTTATCATGGACTAACTCTAAAAAAAAAATGTACAAAGTAAAAAATTGCTAAACAGTTAAAGCTCAGCAACTCTTTATTTTATAAATTTTATTCGTACACATACTTCTTTCACTGCTTGGTTAATTTTTTGGTTAGTCTGTACTTCTGAAATCTTTTTTTTCTCTTATTTACTGTTAGTATCTATCACTCCATTCCATAGTTTTATTTTAGCAAATAAGAGAACTGAAACCTAATGCAATCAGAAAGACGCTTAAAAATCAGCGCCCTTACTAGAAACGATAAAAAAAGCGCAACTTATGTGACGCTTTTCTTACTCTTGTGTTCACAAAGTTTTGCAAACTTCTCTGTATGTGAAATCTCTGAGCCACTCATGGTTTAACATAAGCAAAACCCAAATGCTGTTTTTGGACAAGTTCTACGATACCAGCAGGGACAACTGCACATCCCTCTTGCAGCATTTCTGGTGTATAAGCGCGCGCATTTAGAGAATTTTGACACACGGCAACTTTTACACCTGTTTTTAAAACTTTCGAAAGGTTTACGGATGAGTCCTGAAGAACTTTGTCGACCGCTTCACCATTCACTAAAATTTCAATATTCCCGGTTTCCTTGTGCTCTGCCATCCAGATTTGGAAGTTTTCTACATTGGACAGAAGGGCTTTCCATTTTTGGTTTTCATTGATATGCAAAACGACTTGTAACATTTTTATTTCTCCTATTAGATGTATTGAGCAGTAAGTGAGGCTGTGCACTCTCGTAATCCTGCTGGTGGTCCTGCATAAATCACCTCGCCACCTGCTGAACCACCTTCTGGACCTACGTCAATAATCCAATCCGCCTGACGAATAATATCCAGCTGATGCTCAATCACAACCAAGGTATTGCCTTGCCCAACAAAATGATTCATAATCTTCATCAGACGACTAATATCAGACAGATGTAAGCCCGTCGAAGGTTCATCAAGGATAAACAGATTGCCTTTCTGATAAAACTCATTGGCTAACTTCAAGCGTTGGCGTTCACCACCAGATAAAGTACTGGTGGACTGTCCCAGAGTCAAGTAGCCAAGTCCGACTTCATCCATGGCTTTTACTTTTTTCTTGATGGCCGGAATGTTCTTGAAAAAGTCCAGAGCTTCTTCTATCGTTAATTCCAGTACTTCCGTGATATCTTTCCCTTGATATTTATAGGCAAGAGCCTCTGCCTTATAACGTTTTCCTTGGCAAAGTTCACAGGTTTGTTTTACTGTTTCCATGAAGGCTAAACTAGACTCGATAGAACCACGGCCTTCACAAGCAGGGCAAGCCCCTTCTGAGTTGTAGCTGAAAAGACTGGGCTTCATATCGTTTTCCTTAGCAAAAGCTTTTCTAATCGCATCCATAATTCCAATAAAAGTCGCTGGGTTGGAACGACTATTAGCAGCCAAACTGGCTTGCGTCACCATGACAGCTTCTGGATATGCAGTTCTGAGTGAATGCTCCACAAGCGTTGACTTTCCTGAGCCCGCTACACCTGTCAAAACGGTAAGCAGACCTTGCGGAATATCAAGCCCTTGCTTTTTAAGATTGTTGGCGCTGGAAACTTTCCCTTGATAAAAGTGAGCCGCTTGGCGAGGGTTATCATTAATCGAGGTTGTCTGAGCAAGATATCTGCCTGTCAAACAGTCGGACTGCAGGAGCTGCGCATAGCTGCCCTCAAACATAATCTCCCCACCATGAACGCCAGCCGCAGGACCAACTTCCACCACCCAGTCCGCGATCTTAATCACATCTGGATCATGCTCGATAATCAAAACCGTATTCCCTTTGTCTCTTAACTTCGTAAAGATAGCATTAATCCGCGCAACATCTCTCGGATGCAGACCGACAGAAGGTTCATCAAAAATATAGAGCATGTCTGATAAAGCATTATTCAAATGTTTCACTAACTTAACACGCTGTGACTCACCACCCGACAAGGTGGACGTTTCACGGTCAAGACTGAGATAGCCCAGTCCAAGCTCAATAAGATGATCAATCTGTTGTTTGAGATGTTCTGTTCCCTCAAGTTGAGCCAGAACATCGCTTAAATCCGTAAGTTCCATGCTCATTAAGTCCGCAAAACCATAGCCAGACCAACGTACCGCTAGAGCTTCTTGATTTAAACGTTTGCCTTGACAGGTCGGGCAAAGGGCTTCATGCGTATAAGTTGCCAGTGTCTTTTGCGCAGCTGCGGACAAATCTCCTTCTTTCTGTAAAAAGCCACGGTTAAACTTATCAACTACACCCTCATAGGTAAGATTGTATTCTCCCATCTTAATCTTTCCGACTTCTTTGCCGTGGTAAAGGCGTTCTAACTCTTCTTCTGTGAAATCTTTTAATAACTTTTCACCATCAAAAAGGCCATTTTCCACATACATTTTGACAATTTTTTGATAGGGTTTAAAGAGTACTGCTCCATCATTGAGGGAGCGTTCCATATCGACAAAAAGCTCCATTTTAAGCTCTAGTTTTTTACCAATACCTTGACAGTCTGGACACATGCCTGCTGGTAGATTGAAAGAAAAATGATTAACACCAAGTTTAGGCTGTCCACCGCCTGCAAAAAGCTGACGAAAAACCGGCGCAATGTCTGTAATGGTCGCAAGAGTGGACCGTGCATTGCCACCCAGAGTTTTTTGGTCAATCACGATAGAGGCTGGAAGATTTTCAATCCGCTCAACATCGGGCCGTTCATATTTAGGCAAAAACTGCCGAACAAAGGCTGGCAAGGTTTCGTTTAAGAGGCGCTGTGACTCATCGGCAAGCGTATCAAAAACAAGGCTTGATTTTCCTGAGCCAGAGACACCAGTAAAGACGGTAATCTTCTTCTTGGGAATCTCAAGCGATACATTTTTTAAATTATTGACATTATCTGCAATCACACGAATCGTCTCAGGCATGGTTTTCTCCCTATTTTTTATTTTTAAACATTTTTATTCGTTGCTCATCCAGTATAGCAATTCTCATGGTATCTGCAAAACAATATCAGAAAATCAGCTCTGCTACAAATAAATCGCCTGTAACTTGAACTTTAAATTGTCCTTGCATGAGTTCGACCAGATTTTTCGAAATATAAAGCCCTAACCCGTGCCCCTCCTGTGTACGTGCACGTTCTCCACGGATAAACTGTTCGGTTAGCTCTGAACTTTCTATATCTATAGGAGCCTTGGAAGTATTCTTGAGCTGAATTTCAACTCGTCCTTCTTTTTCTCTTAATTCTAGAAAAACACGTGTTTTTTCTAGACTGTACTTCAAGCTGTTGCTCAAGAGATTTTCAAGTACGCGATAAAAATGTTGGCTGTCAATGTTTAAAAAACAGGGATAATCTGGCAAACGCAGAACAAGGGTTAATTCTTTCTCGAGAAAGTCTTCTTCAAACTCACCTGAGATTTGACCTAGCATTTCGGTCACATCGATAACCTCAAAATTCAGCTGAACATTGCCTGTTCCAATCTTTGAAGCTTCAAGTAAATCGACAATCAAGTGTTTGAGACGAAGGGATTTTCGGTCCAAAACCTCTGTATATTCCTTAAATTTAGGCTGGTCAATAGGTAGTTTTTTCAGTAAATCCACGTAGTTAATCAAACTGGTCAAGGGTGTTTTCATATCGTGCGACATATTTGTAATCAACTCTGCTTTAAAGCGTTCGGCACGCAGTTTTTCTTGGTTAGTCTTTTCATAGTTTTGATCTTCTTTCAAGATAAAATCCATTAAAAAAGTCATAGCAGCAAACAAAAGAGCCAAAAAAGAGGAGAGCAGTAAATGATTAAAAATCGTGTGATTGTTAGGCATGCGCACAATCAATCCACTGTTGGTCCGCATCACAGGGATAACAAACCAGGTCAAAACAGAGACTAAAAAATAAAGGAAAATCCCTGCCAAAGGAAGCCCCAACGCGAATAAAAGAGCTTTTTTCTCAGCCATTCTTCTAATAAACGTTGGCCACAGAAAGTGTAGATTTCTCTCTTTTATGCGCAGAAAAACTTCCCAGAAAACTAGACCCGTAAGGAACATGGTAAGCAAGGAGAGAATGAAGGTCAAGCTTCCTGACTCATAGTTCCTTAGCAAGTTATAAGTCATAAAAATGCTAAAGAAGCTAGTGAAGAGCAGTAAGGACAAGTCAAGCTGTCGTAAAGAGGGAGAAATTGGCTTTGTCCGCTTATCTCTGACGATTGAAAGTACAAAAAGAAAGGCAAAAACAGGGCTCAAAAAGGCTGAAAGCTTCGCATTGAATGTAAGAAAATTACCCCAAAAGGAAGCCATATAATAATTATAAGTTGTGCTTAACCCCCGGAAAAAACTTTGAGCAAAAATAAAGGCAAGGAAAAGAAGAAAAATTTTGGTAAAATTGGCTGTCATTATCTTTTTCATTTTATCGTTACCATTTTATAGCCCAGACCATAGATAACTTTGATGTACTGTGGCTCTTTCGGATTAATCTCAATTTTTTCACGCAGATGGCGAATATGCACAGATACTGTTTTACTAGCTTGAAAGGCTGATTCCTTCCAAACCTTCTCATAGATTTGTTCTGAGCTGAATACCTGGTCTAAGTGCGTTATTAGAAGCTGTAAAATCTTGTACTCTATCGCCGTCAGAGTTAACTCTCGCCCGTCAATCCTCGCTTGCTTCTGAACAGTATCCAGCACTAATCCGCCGTTTTGATACTGACTTTCTGATTTTTCCTCAGAAAGCGCTTGCCCTTCTAAACCGCCTAAACGTGCATAGCGCCGCAAGGTTGCATCCACACGCGCCAGTAATTCAATTGGGTTAAAGGGCTTATTGACATAATCATCAGCTCCCATCTTCAGACCTAGAACACGGTCTGTATCCTCTGCTTTAGCTGATAGAAAGATGATAGGAATATTTGAAGTTTCCCGAATCTTCACGGCTGTCGAGATTCCATCTAAAACAGGCATCATCACGTCAAGTAAAATCAAATGGACTTCATGTTGAGCGATAATTTCTATGGCTTCTTTGCCATGACTGGCTTGCAAGACCTGATAATCTTCTTGCTCCAGATATATTTTGAGGGCATTGCGGATATCTTGGTCGTCATCACATACTAAAACTGTATACACCATGTGCCTTCCTTTCGGACTTTTCTTAATTTCTATTTTATCATGTTTCCTTTGATGCTCAGTCTAATTTCTGAACTTCCTATTTCCAACTCGTGATAATGTAACCTCCTGTATTATCGCTTGAAATTTCATATTGCGCATCATTTGGTAACTGTAACTGGTTATCATGTGGGGTTTCGTAACGAACTGTGTAGTTCTTTCCCCCTTTATTCAAACGATAACTTCCTACCTTTTTTAGTCTTTCGATATATTCTTCAAGGACAAGCTCGTGCTCTGTCATGTATTGGGCGTGCACTTCTCCCACATAACGGAAGTGCCAAGGTTCGTTTGCAATGCCTGTTATTGCTGTCTTATCTCCAGGATAACGCAGAATAAAACCGTACTTCCAAGCATTTTTGATAAGGTACTGTGATTGAGGTGAGTTTTCAACATCAGCGACATTTTGAATCGCGATATCCGCAGCAAGACCTGTCTCATGTTCACTATGTCCAGCTTCTTGTACATAGGCTTTATCTGCTGTATTAAAATAAAGTTGCTCTTGTTCTTCAGCCGTTCGGTAGCCGCTATTAAGGATGAGCTGTCCCCCTACCGCATTACGCGTATCATTGAGAAGGCTAGAAACAGCAGTTAGAACATCTGTTCTTAAAAAAAGACCGTTATTACTACTGACCAAATCTGGTACAGATCCATTAGAAGCAAAAGCATATTCACTATTCACAAGTTGTAAATTTTTTGTATCAACTATGTCTGACAGAGATATCGTAATCATAGTCGCCTCTTCTTGTACCTCAGCTTCTTGTTGCTCACCTGCTAGAACAGGTAGAAAAGTAGTTTGTACTTGACTAAAATATGACCGCAGACCAAAGACAACAGCAATAGCTGATACTAGAACTAAAAGAATTACGTGGTCTTTTCTTTTTCGACTTTTATTTTTACGCATCATAAAACTCCTTTATATTTAACGCTAACCTTAATTTATCAAAGAAGCTTTAAGTTTTTTCAAGTGAAATCTTAAGATTTATCAAAGAATAGGAAAGCCTATCAAAATTTTTTAACAAAAAGAGCTTGGGATGATGGTACAAAAATAATGAAAAACGCTCAACCATGGCACATAAAAATTCCATGGTCAAGCATTTTTTCTTTTATGGGTTTGAGTAAAATCAGTCTCTCTCGGCTTTTGTTTCACCCCCTTCTATGCCAATATTCTTATATCATTTCATAGCTTTCCTTTTTTTAGCAAAATCCTTAATCATAACTTTACGAACTTCTCGAGGCAAAAATTTACGGATGTCCTCTTCATGGTAGCCCACTTGAAGATGATTATTATCAATAATTAAAGGTTGGCGAAGTAACATCGGGTTATCAACAATGGCTTGGATAAGTTCCTTAATGGTCAGTGAGTAAAAATCCTCCTTTAGACTCTGTATTGCTTTGCCTCTACGCGTAATCACATCATCTGAGCCCTCCTCCGTTAAAGTAAAAATAGCAAGCACTTCTTCTTTTGTCAGTTCATCTTTTGTTAAATCTATTTCCTTATACTCAAGTTGATGCTCTTTAAGCCATCTTCTTACCTTTTGTGATGATGAGTTAGCTGCTGCCGTATATAGCTTAATCATGGATTTCCTCCTCTTTTCATTATTATTAATTATTAGGAGCTTTCTAGTAAAAATTTTAAAGCAGTACTTTTAATTTACTATTTTTTTCTTATTTCTGAGTTAACCATTCCTTAAACTAAATTTAAACCTCTCAACTGTCTTCCTTAAGAATCTACTGTATCCACTCTAGGAAAAATGGCTACACAATCAGACTATCACTGCACTTCAAGGACTCTTTTTCAAAAAATATCTCACTTATGCTTCACTAAACATCACACATCTATTTAAGAGTGCTGGGTAATAACTTTTCATTTTAAGCCAAAATTGGCATGTTTTTAACCATTTATTCAGTGCTTCTTCTAAGACAACAAAACAGCTCCGAATTTCGGGGCTGCTTGTCTACAATAATATAAAATACGTTTACAAGAATATTTTATTGGTCAACCAAAAGACGAACTTTCTTCCCTTCAACGGGTACAAAATAAACTACTGTACGGATGGCTTGAATGATACGACCTTGACGGCCAATAATACGGCCAATGTCTCCTTCAGCCACTTCTAAGTGGTACTCCATAAATTCTTCGCCCTCGACAACTTCCAGCGAAACCGCATCTGGATCTGTAACCAAAGGTTTCACAATAGTCATCACAAGTTCTTTCACATCTTTTTGCATTTCTTACCTCTACTCTGACTAAAATAGTCCAAATTATTGTGAAATTGACAAAAAACGGCCTCTGCCGCTTTTATAATTATTTGCTGTATTTTTGTTCGTGGAATTTTTTCATAATACCAGCTTTGGAAAGAATATTACGAACTGTATCAGATGGTTGTGCACCATTGTTAAGCCATTCCATAACGCGTTCTTCTTTCAAAGTTACTTGGTTTTCAGCTACAAGTGGGTTGTAAGTTCCAACTGTTTCGATGAAACGACCATCACGTGGTGAACGTGAATCAGCAACGTTGATACGGTAGTAAGGTTTTTTCTTTGAACCCATACGAGTTAAACGAATTTTTACAGACATGTTATATTTCCTATTTCTATTTTTTATTACTTAACTATTATAGCATAAAATTTTGTCCTGTCAAGAAAAAAACTTGACAACACTTTTATTTGTTATTCTGACGGATTTCCAGCAAAAGTTTTTCGGCTATCGCTTGATTCATTACCTTTTCTTGGCGGAGTTTTTCACTCAAAATAGTGATTTCTTCGTCTTTAGCGCCCACTGTCATTGCTAAGGCACGGACTTGTAAACTCATATGTCCTTGCTGTATTCCTTCAGAAACTAAGGCACGTAGGGCCGCCAAGTTTTGCGCTAAGCCCACTGCAGCAATGACCTGTGCTAAGTCTTTTGCCTCTGTAATTCCTAAGAGTTCTAAAGCTGCTTGAGCTTTGGGTAAAACTTTTACTGCGCCACCAACTGTAGCCACTGGCAAGGGGAGCTCAAGGCTTCCAAATAGTATGCCGTCCTTTGCATGCCACTCCGCCAGACCTTGGTAACTCCCCTCCTTGCTTGCATAAGCATGAATTCCTGAGGCTACGGCGCGTGTGTCATTTCCTGTGGTGAGAACAACTGCATTGATGCCATTCATAATGCCTTTATTATGTGTGGCTGCACGGTAAGGGTCGATTTTAGAAAAACGTGAAGCTGCCTGAATTTTTTCAGCAACTTCTTGTCCATTATTTCCTTTACTCAGTCGCTCAACGGGAATTTCACAACTGACTTTAACCAAGGACTCTGTAGCATAATTGCTCAAGATACTGAACAAGATTTTTTGCTCTGGAAACCATGTGCGAAAAAGATTAGCAACGCCTTCCAATATGGCATTCACAATATTCGCTCCCATCGCATCTTTCACATCCACTTTAAAATCAACGGATACAAACCCTTCTGCTTCGAAAGCCCTGCTGCTCACATGTCGTAAACCACCGCCACGTTTAACAATGGAGGGATAAGCTTCTTTTGCAGCACGAAAAATTCCGGCTTGATTTTCTTCAATAGTCTGCATTAATTGTTCCGCCTGCTCGACATCATAAAAAACAATCTGCCCCCGCATTAACCGCTCTGCAAGTACCGCTTGAAATTCTCCAGCTATCTTTGCCCCATTACTTGCGGCTGCAATCACAGAAGGTTCTTCGGTGACCATTGGGACGAGGTATTTTTTGCCATTAATGACAAAGTTTTGCGCCAAACCCATGGGTAACTCAAATTCACTGATTTGGTTTTCGATGAGATTGTTTGCTAAAGCCGCATCAAGTACTGTTTCTTCTAAAATTTGTCTTGTTTCTGACTTTAAGTCAAGAAAATCCAGACGCTCTGCTGGACTCATTTGATAAAATTTTTTCTTCATATTCATTGATTAAACTAAATTAGGGTTTTCCAAGAGGACAGCCAAGCCAAGACCACCACCGATACAAAGGCTAGCAATACCGTAACGCTTATTTTCACGTTGAAGCGCATAAGCTAAAGTTGTCAAAATACGGGCTCCTGATGAACCGATAGCATGCCCTAAAGCAATAGCACCACCATAAATATTCACTTTTTCTTCTGGAATATTAAGCTCTTGATTTACAGCTACACTGGAAGCAGCAAAAGCTTCATTGATTTCGAACAGGTCAATATCTTCAATATCCAAATCTGTACGTTCAAGCAACTGACGAATGGCCTTAATTGGTGAAACACCCATAATCTCAGGATCGATTCCCACTTCTTCACTGGCTAATAATTTTGCCAAAACCGGAAGCTCTTTAGCTTCGGCATAATCATTGCTTGCCAAAATTAAAGCAGACGCCCCATCGTTTACTGGCGATGAATTACCTGCAGTTATACTGCCGCTCTCGCTGAAAGCAGTACGCAGTGAAGAAAGTTTTTCTAGTGATGAGTTCGCACGAATCGTCTCATCTTCTGCTAAGTCTGAAAATGGCACGATTTCTTTTTCAAATGCGCCTGCTGTGCGTGCAGCTAGGGCTTTTTCTTGTGAACGTTGAGCAAAGCGATCTTGTTCTTCACGACTAACCTCAAATTGCTCGGCGATTGTTTCACCAATCAAGCCCATAGATTCACCGTTAAAGGCATCAACCAACCCTTCAGACATCATCGTAAGAACTTCTTCACCAGATTTACGGTGGCGAATGATTGGAGATTGAGACATTGATTCTGTCCCCCCAGCGATCACGACATCGGCTTCCTCAAGTTGTAAAAGTTGTTTGGCAAGAATCACTGCCTTCATACCAGAACCACAGACTTCATTCACAGTTGAAGCTGGAACATGGTGAGAAAGACCACTGTTAATTGAAATTTGACGAGCAATATTTTGACCTGTACCAGCCTGTAGTACATTGCCAAAAATCACTTGTTTGACGTCATCTTTAATATCTTCATGACGTTCAAGTAAGTTTTTAACGACATGAACACCGAGTTCTGCAGCTGTCTTATCTGACAGCGCACCATCATATTTTCCGACAGGCGTACGAAGCGCATCGATAATTACTATTTCTTTCATAAGCCCAGTATAGCACATTTCCCTCCCAAATAGTCAAAAGTTTTTTCCATTTTTTAATCTTTTATGGTAAAATTGGAGCTTAAGCATACAAATTTATCAAGCTTATAAACTGGAGGATATATATGAATATTGGTATTGACAAGCTTGCCTTTTTTGTTCCTGAAACTTATGTAGATATGACTGATTTAGCACACGCGCGTGAGGTTGATCCTGCTAAATTTCATATCGGTATCGGGCAAGACCAAATGGCCGTCAATCCGATCAGCCAAGATCTCATCACCTTTGCGACCAACGCAGCTGCTGAAATTCTGACTGAAGAAGACAAACAAGCGATTGACATGGTCATTGTTGGTACCGAGTCTTCAGTTGATGAGTCAAAAGCTTCTGCTGTTGTGGTTCATGGTTTGCTTGACATTCAACCTTTTGCACGTTCCATTGAGCTCAAAGAAGCCTGTTATGCCACAACAGCTGGCTTACAAATGGCTAAAGACCATGTTTATCGTCATCCAGAGCGCAAAGTTCTTGTTATCGCGACAGATATTGCCAAATATGGCCTAAATACAGGTGGCGAACCAACACAAGGCGCCGGTGCTGTAGCCATGTTAATTGCGGTTGACCCTAATATCTTAGCGCTCAATGATGACTCTGTCAGCTTGACGCAAGATATTTATGACTTCTGGCGTCCTTTTGGTGACACTTATCCAACTGTTGATGGACAGTTTTCAAATGCCACTTACATTGAAGCCTTTGCTAAGGTTTGGCAAGAGTATGCACGTCGTACTGGACTAGGTTTCTCTGATTTTGCTGCTTTAGCTTTCCATACGCCTTATACTAAGATGGGGAAAAAAGCGCTGCTTCCACAACTTGAAGGTGAAAGTTCTGAAGTTCAAGAACATCTTCTGGCGCAATATGAAAAAGGAATCACCTACAATCGCCGCATCGGGAATCTTTATACCGGTTCGCTTTACCTCAGTCTGATTTCTCTACTGGAAAATGCTGAAAACTTAAAAGCAGACGATAAGATTGGTCTCTTTAGCTACGGCTCTGGAACAGTTGCCGAATTTTTCTCTGGTCAATTAGTTGAAGGCTTTGAGCAGCATCTCCGCAAGTCAGAACACCAAGCCCTTTTAGACAATCGCAGAAAACTTTCAATTCCAGAATATGAGGAAATGTTCTCAGAAAGTCTGGATGCACATGTTGATCAAACATTCTCTGATCCTACGCCTTACAGCCTTGCTGAGTTAAAAAATTCGACACGACGCTATCGTAAATAAAAATAAATCATTGGCCTTGATGACCAATGATTTTTTGTTTATCTAAAAAATTGTCGGAACAAGTCCGCCGTCCATTCGAAGTGCTTCGCCAGAAAAGGCACCTGCAAGAGGACTTGCCACATAAGCGACAAAATTGCCAATTTCTTCGGGATGAATCAAACGTTGAATCGTTGATGTTGGACGATTGTTCACCATGAAGGCTCGGCTTCTTTCCTCAACAGAATCCAACTCTGGATAAAGCGATGCCAGTAAACTCTCGACACCTTCTGTTAATGTTGAACCTGGCATCACCGTATTAATCGTTACTGTCGTGCCTACTGTTTCACGACTTAAAGATTTCGCCAAAGACAGATTCATCGTTTTGGTCATAGAGTAATGTGGCATTTCTGGACTTGGCATAATCGCTGCTTCTGATGCAATGAAGATGATGCGACCATTTGAATTTTTAGCAAGCATTTTAGGAAGATAAAATTTTGCCAAGGCAATCCCAGAGATAGAGTTGACCTCAAAATAACGGCGCCATTCATCTAGGTCTATTTCTTCAAATTTTGCGTCGTTAAATATCGCCATATTATTGACTAAGATATCAACTTCTGGAAAAGCTTGGAAAAGAGCTTGCCGTTCTTTTTCTACTGATAAATCATAAGCTGCCGGATAAAATGCGCTTTGCGGGTATTTTTTACTTAAATCCTCAACTACTTTTTCAACAACATCCAGTGATCTGCCATTGATAATAACATTAGTGCCTTCAGCTGCTAGACTCTCTGCAATCGCACGACCAATCCCTTTGGTTGAACCAGTCACTAAAGCCAACTTATTTGATAATTTTAAATCCATAAATTCCTCTCCTTCTCATTCAACATAATCTTTATTATAAAACACGGAAATATTTTTGTACAGTACCTACTTTAAAGTTCCCTAAGCACTAAAAGGTATCCAACATTAGAACGAATTGATTGATGCATTCTTTTTAATTGTTAAGGCATCCGTTTCAAAGTTCAAAGTCTCTCTAGCTCACACATCCTTATAAAATCATCACTCTCTATAGATTAGCTTTAGATTCTAAAAACAAAAACAAGCATTTCAGGTTCTGTATAATCTGTGGTGGTAGATTAAAATCTACTGC
>NZ_WIVG01000046.1 GCF_016758115.1 Lactococcus garvieae | reverse complement strand
ATGACGGGGAGCAACACCATGCGGAGCTGGAAGACTTCCTCCGTGGCATCCAGAACGGGGTGATGTATGATGACGGCCCGAACCCATTCCCTAACGAAGACAGTGCACCAGCAGACTTTGACTTTTCAACCATGCGTCCGGGCCGTATCTTTACCATGGCCGGGGAGCAGTACCGCTACCTTGAAAACATGGGTTCTGGGAATCATATGATTATCCGGAATGAGGCGATACGTTTTGTTTCTTGGAATGCACAAAATGAAGCACTTGTCACTTGGTTTGATGGTCTTGCGAGTGATGTTAAAACGATGGTCCGGCCAGTATCTTTCCCAGAAGCAGGACAGTTACCTGATGTTGCTGATGAGAAGATGGTGTGGGATCCAGCCTATGGGGTACGTTGGTTGCCTTCCAACTTTAATGAAACAGAATTTGGCGCAGCTGTAAATGATTTGACTACAATTGCCTCAAGTGGTTCAGGACAAGCCTTTTCACTCTCACTTGCAGACGTGATTCGCCTGTCAGGTCCTGGGAAAGGTTTTCCTAACCACATGGGACGCGTAGGTGCTAACGATACTTGGTGGTGGATGCGTACTTCTGGAGTTGATAATCGTGGGTGGAATATGCACTATGGGAGCGCTGCTGGTAGACTGACGGGTGGTCGCCTTAAGGGGTCTAGTAATGCCTCTGGCGGTCTTCGCCCTGCCCTCATCATCAACCAACCCAACTAAAGCATAAACTCCTAAAACAAAAATCATATCTTCTGACATTCTACGGATCAGAAAGATATGATTTTTTGATGTTGAGAATTATTTACGATTTTCTTGGCTTGCGCCAGTGAATATGCTTTTCGTAATGAAAGAGAAAAGCGCCTCTCAGTAAAAGAAAAAGAGTTGCATGTCTCAAGAAAAAAGCGTAAAATAGAAAAAATATATTTTTACGGGGGCCATAATCTCATGCTTAAACCAGAAACGATTGCTTTATTGCCAAAGGTTGAACTTCACTGTCATCTGGATGGTTCTCTCAGTTTGCCTTGCATCAAGCAACTTGCAAATAACATAGGAAAAGATTTGAATATGAGCGATGAAGAAATCCTCAAACACGCTCAAGCTCCAGAAACAACACAAAGTCTTTTGGAGTATCTGGAACGCTTTGACTTTGTTCTTCCTCTGCTTCAAAGTTATGTTAATCTAGAATTGGCGGCTTATGATGTAGCACGCCAAGCCGCGGAAGACAATGTAAAGTACATGGAGATACGTTTTGCACCTGGTCAACATTTAGAGAAAAATTTGAGTCTTGAAGAAGCTGTGGAGGCTGTTATTGCTGGGGCAGCACGTGCAGAAGAAGATTTTGATATTGTCGTGAATATCTTGCTCTGTGGCTTACGCCAAGTTCCTGTAGAGCGCTTGAAAAAGTTGCTGCCACTTTTTGATGAGATAGATGACGAACACTTGGTGGGCTTTGATTTGGCAGGTGATGAAGTCAATTATCCCCAAGTTAAGTTTAAAAAATTATTGGAAAAAGTGACCAGTCGTGGTGTACAAGTTACCCTGCATGCTGGCGAGTGTCCCGGCTGTGCGCAGAATATCATTGATTCTGTAGAGATGGGTGCAACCCGCATCGGGCACGGCATTATGACTAAAGATATTCCAGAATATCAAGAAATATTGACAAAGTTGGGAATTGTCTTAGAAATGGCTCCAAGCAGTAATTTCCAGACCAAAGCGATTCGTGAACTGTCTGAGTATCCTTTTATGGCTCTTTATAAACGTGGAATTCATGTCACGATAAATACAGACAATCGCACCGTCAGCAATACAAACCTCCAAAAAGAATACGAGAAAATTGCGAACTGGTATGATTTCCAAATCAGTGACTTTGAAAGAATTAATCACTATGCCATTGATGGAGCTTTTATTAGTGAAGACGAAAAGGAACTGCTCCATCAAAGATTTTCGGAAGAATATGCGAAGATAGAAAAAGGTTGACATGGGTCAGCTTTTTTAGTGAGAAAGGATTAAAAAAGTAAAGAAGGCGAGGAAAAAAGCAAAAAGAAGGTGGACAAAGTTCTGAGCATTTCTACTTTTCTGTGTTATCTGGTAAATGATGATTCCGATGAGCCCTCCAAAAGTATTGGTGATTAAGTCAGTTACACGCTGGCTCCGATACCTAAAAAATATTGGAGAATTTCCACAAAGAAGCTCACAACAAAAATCATCCAGAGTTTTCCAAGGAAGGATTTATTTTTTGATAGGTAAATACTAAAGAAGCCGAAAGGAATAAAGATAAGCACGTTGAAGATAACTTCTAAACGTCCACCAGAGGCAGAAAAAGGTGAAAGATTGAGGCTTCGTGTGGGAAAGTTTTGGGCAATATTCAGCGTATCCTGAATGTTAAACTTAAAGAGAATGCCCCAAAACAGAAAGAAAAGATAGTAAGTGAAGATAATTTTGGAAAGTTTGTTCATGGGGCTCCTTGGGGGATTAAAAATATTTTTACTTTCTTAACTGTACCAAAAAAAGCTAAACGAACCCTTAAGAGCCATAAAAAAAGCCATATGCTGTATAGCACGTATGGCTTTTCTACGTTACTTATCGTCAGGCGTCATAATCATTGGCACAATTAGTGGACGGCGTTCTGTTTGTTTGTACAGGAAAGGAGCAAGAGCTTCACGCATTGCACGGGCAACAGCGGCTTCATTGACATTTTCTGTATTTAACATTGCCTCACGTATGGCGTTGAAAAGGACACGTTGCCCATTACGGATCAAATCACCAGATTCCCGCATATAGATAAAGCCGCGACTCAGCATATCAGGTCCTGCAAGAACAGTCTTGTTTTTGAAATCGACAGTTGCAACAGCGAGAACGATACCGTCTTCAGCAAGTTCATGACGATCATGAAGTACAGCATTTCCTACATCACCAATCCCTGAACCATCGACATAAGTATCAGCAGCAGGGAAATGGTCAGCATAACGGGCTGAATCTGCTGTCAGGGCAAGGACATCACCATTTTCCAAGATGAAACAATTTTCTTTTGGCACACCAGTGTCTTGGGCGAGGCCAGCATGGATTTTAAGCATGCGGTATTCACCGTGGACAGGCATAAAGTATTTTGGTTTGATGAGACGTAGCATGAGTTTTTGCTCCTGCTGGCCTCCGTGACCTGAGGTGTGGATGTTGTTCATCTTGCCATAAACGACAGTCGCTCCAGCCTCGGTGATTGTGTTCGCCAACTGGTTAACACCGTGTGTATTTCCTGGAATAGCATTAGACGAGAAGACAACTGTATCACCCATTTGAAGTGTGATATGACGGTGCATGCCGTTTGCGATACGACTAAGGGCAGCCATCGGCTCACCTTGCGAACCGGTACACATGATAAGGAGCTCGCTAGAGTTGTACTGGTTAACTTCATTTGGCTCAATGAAGGTTCCTTTCGGAGCCTTGATATAACCAAGTTCAAGCCCGTTAACAATAGCTTTTTCCATGGAGCGACCAAAGACGACGATTTTACGTCCGGTCTTTACAGCCCCATCAACCGCTTGCTGCAAGCGGAAGATATTTGAAGCAAAAGAAGCGAAAATAATACGCCCTTCGATACGCTCAAAAATTTTCATGATATTTTGACCAACAACTTTCTCAGAGTGTGAGAAGATGGGGATTTCCGCATTTGTTGAGTCAGAGAGGAGCAGTAGAACACCCTCTTCACCAAGAGCTGCCATGCGATGGAGGTCGGCAGGCTCGCCGACAGGTGTAAAGTCAAACTTGAAGTCACCTGTGGCAACAATCTTACCTTGGGGTGTTTCGACAACAATTCCCAGAGGTTCTGGAATAGAGTGGGTTGTTCGGAAGAAGTTGAGGCTCAAGTTGTTAAACTTGATTTCGCTATCCGCATGAATCTCAAAAAGTTTTGCATCACGCAAAAGGCCGTGTTCTTCCAACTTTCCACGAATCAGAGCAAGTGACAGAGGCCCAGCATAGATAGGAATGTTTGCCTGTTTGAGGAGGAAAGGAATCCCACCAATGTGATCTTCGTGTCCATGCGTAATAAAGAGTCCCTTGATACGGTTGACATTTTCGACAATATAGCTATAGTCAGGGATAACATAGTCAACACCTAAGAGGTCATCCTCAGGAAATTTTATACCCGCGTCAATGATGATGATTTCATCCTTATATTCGACACCGTAAGTATTTTTTCCGATTTCGCCCAGTCCGCCTATAGCGTAAACTGCGACTTCATCGCTATTTATTTTAAGTGGTTTAATCATTTTTTTCTTTCTATTCATTATATAGTTGTATGACAAAATCACTTTAGATTTTTGACTCGCGTCTCCTTCTAAAGTGTTTTGCTGTAAATCTTATGGTAAGGTATGTTCGCATTTACCTATTTTTTAAAATTAAAAGCTTGTAATTTCAAGACCACCGTTTTCTTTTTCATATTCAACAGCTTCATCTGAAAGTGAATCGATAAATTCAACGAGGTAGTCCGTGTTTGCAGCGAGGAGTTCACGGGCTAAGATAATCCCTTCACGTGTATCGGTAACATCAAGGTCGAGGTAGAGAACTTCTGTTGTTTCACGACGTGGTGAGCGGGTTTTATCTTTTTGGTAAAATACTTTGAAAATCATGTTATATCTGGGCGAGTAAACACTCGCCTTCCTTTCTTTCGTTTCTCAATGTTTCAGTTTTACAGTTATCCTCATTTTAGCATAAATTATAGATAATGAAAAGCAAAGGTTACAAGGGAAAAGTTGAAGCTAAAGTCAAACAAGGCAGTAATAGATGTGATACTGGAAATATTATGTAATTGTTTGAACTATTTCCAAAATAATGTTAAGATTAATGATGTAAATTATTAAAATGATAGAGTCAGAAAAATTTATACTGCGAAATTATTCGATTAATATCATCATTTAAGTGGTGCTTGTCATTTGTTCATAGTTTCCTAAACTCTGGGAAGACAGTCCAGGAAGCAAATGGAGAGCATAAAGATGGATAACATTAGCTGCCTCGTCTTCATCTTTGATGATTTGCAAAAATAAATCACTAGGAAGGAAAAAAACTATGGGGTTTTCCACGAAAGCAAAATTTGAAACATACAGCCAAAAAGACAAGCGGCTGGAACAAAAACTTGGTGTCAAAGACTTTTTGGCGCTTGGTGTTGGGACAATAATTTCAACATCAATTTTTACATTGCCAGGTATTGTTGCAGCGAAGTTTGCAGGTCCAGCGGTTGTATTTTCATTCTTGCTTGCCGCTGTTGTAGCAGGCTTGGTAGCATTTGCATACGCTGAAATGTCAACAGTTATGCCATTTGCGGGCTCTGCATATTCATGGATTTCTATTTTATTTGGAGAAGGTTTTGGTTGGATTGCAGGTTGGGCTTTACTTGCAGAATATTTTATTGCTGTGGCCTTTGTAGGTTCAGGTTTTTCAGCTACCTTCCAACATTTGCTTGCAACGGCTAATATTCATTTGCCTGCAGCTTTAGCACATCCATTTGGAACGAATGGCGGAATCGTTGATATTATATCATTAGCAGTTATTTTGATTGCAGCGTTTTTCGTTTGGCGTGGTGCGAGCGATGCGGGGAGAGTTGCGCAGGTCTTGGTCGTTTTAAAAGTATTGGCTATCCTTACCTTTATCGTTGTTGGTTTAACAGTTATAAAACCGCAAAACTATGTGCCATTTATTCCTAAACATGATCCAAACACAGGATTTGGTGGTGTATCAGGTATCCTTGCAGGAGTATCGATGATTTTCCTTGCTTACATCGGATTTGACTCTATTGCGGCTAATTCAGCTGAGGCGAAGAATCCAAAACGCACAATGCCATTGGGAATTTTGGGCTCACTCGCCATTGCTGTTGCTTTGTTTTCAGCAGTAACACTCGTTCTTGTAGGAATGCATCACTATTCAGCATATGCTGGCAATGCGGCTCCTGTATCATGGGCTCTTACAGAGGCTGGTTTCCCACTTCTTTCACAAATTGTGTCAATAGTTGCAGACACAGGAATGTTCGTTGCTCTACTTGGAATGATTCTTGCAGGTTCACGTCTGCTCTACGCGTTTGGACGTGATGGTATGCTACCACAAAGCATTGGAAAAATCGATAAACGTGAAAATCCATCTAACGCTTTATGGGTTTTAACTGCTATCTCAGTAGTTATCGGTGCCTTTTTCCCGTTCACTTTCCTCGCACAGCTAATTTCAGCAGGAACGCTGGTTGCCTTTATCTTCGTATCCGTCGGAATATTTGCACTTCGTCCGCGTGAAGGAAAAGACTTGCCTGAAGCAAGCTATAAAATGCCATTTTATCCATGGTTGCCAGCATTAGGAGCTATTGGTTCAGTCATTGTCTTTGAAAACCTTGATGGATTGGCAAAACTCTATTGCTTTATCTGGTTACTTATTGGTTTAGTTTTGTATTCATTATATGGTGCAAAACGTACTAAGTCTGAATAGTTACGGATAAATTAAGATGATTTGCTGATATAGGATGAGTCAGCCACTTGAAAAAAATCAAGGGAGCTTGACTCATTTCTCCGCACAACACTTCCGAATGAGACAGGGATTTCGCAATTCAGCTTTGACGTTTAGGTCATGTGCCAGCGCAGGGAGTCTATTCCATTTTATCAGTTGCTAAGCTTCAAGCTGTTGCTGTGCTGGTCGTTGCTGATGTCATTTTAATGCTGGGGTCAAGAAGAGCTTGCGGTGCCCTTTAGAAGATGAGTCAGCAATATCTGTTTTTACATATGTAAACCAACCGTCTTAAAGGGTTTCTACAGAGCTTGTTTATCGCAAGCTCTTTTTATTTGTCTTCTTTTTATCCTATTTTTCGTCATTATCAAAGAAAAAAATTTCAAGAAATATAAAAAATGTTATAATAGAAACTGTCGTATACTCCTAGATTATAAAGAGAAGTTGCATATGTTTTCTGAACCTGAGCGATTACAATGAAGCAGCGAACCTTAGAGTAGGGTAGAAATAAGGAAGAATGGAGAGATAACTCGTGAAAATTTTAGCTTTTGACAGTTCCAGTAAGGCACTATCTGTGGCACTTGTTGACAATGATGTCTTATTGGGAGAAATTACTCTAAACTTAAAGAAAAATCACAGCACGACTCTGATGACTTCCGTGGACTTCTTGATGCAACAGGCTGCCGTTGAAGCAAGTGAGCTTGATCGGATCGTTGTCGCACAAGGCCCAGGCTCTTATACAGGTTTGCGCCTGGCAGCTACTGTAGGGAAAACGTTGGCCTACAGTTTAAATAAAGAACTTGTGGGTGTATCAAGCCTCTTAGCTATCGCCAAAAGGTTGAAAACAAATAAAGCCATCGTCCCTGTGATGGATGCGCGTCGTGGCAATGCTTATGCAGCCCTCTATAAGGGAGATGAGGAAATTATTTCCGGTCAGCATTGCGCTTTTCGTGAATTCTTAGAGCAATTAGATAAAAATCTGCCGGTTGTATTTACGGGAGAGACGGAGAATTTTGTAGCTGATATCAAAGCGGCAGAGTTTGCGAATTTTGAGATTATTGAAGACAGTTTAGAAAAATTACCCTCGGCTTATCAAATGGCACGTCTTGGAAAAAGTCTTGAACCGGTGGAAGTTCATGGCTTTGCTCCAAATTATTTGAAAAAAGTTGAAGCAGAAGAGAAATGGTTGGAGACACATGAAGAAGCTGAAAGCGCTGCTGGCGAATATGTTCAAAGGATTTGAACCACGCCGCTATCTAAATATGGATGAAGTTGAGTTAAAGTCTAATATTGATGGTGTTGAATATCGTTTAGCAGAACGTGAAGACATTGTTGAGATGCTAGCTATTGAGCGTGACGTTTATAATGGTGAAGTTCCATGGACCTTTTCACATTTTGAGCATGAAATTGTTCAGAATGAAAATGCCTTTTTCGTGTCTGCGGTAGTTGACGGAAAACTTATTGGATTTATTGGAATTCGTCTTACAGAGCGGGGCAAGGTCGTTCATATCACTAACCTTGCTGTTTCAGTCGCCTATCAAGGGCGGGGAGTGGGAACTCATCTTGTGAACCAGATGATTCGACTGATGACCTTACTCGGCAAGAATCAGGTAACGCTTGAAGTGCGCCGTGACAATACCAAAGCTCAAGGGCTTTATCGGCGCTTGGGTTTCTCAACAGGTAAGCTGATTTCACAGTATTATGAAGATGGTGGAGATGCCGTGTGGATGTCAAGGCAGTTGAAAAATGAATCTAAAAATTAAGCGACTTGATGTTCAAAATTCGGATAGAGCCAAGTTAGCGCATAAGCTAGAAAAAATTTTGAAAGACTGCTACGGTCGTTCGCCTTGGTCTGAAGCATATCTCATGAAGAACCTGAAAACGGACACGTATTTTCTAGCAGAAGCTGAGGGAGAGCTTGTTGGTTTTTTATCTGTTCAGCTTATCATGGGTGATATGGAAATCACCAATCTTGCAGTTAAACCGGAATTTCAAAGTAAAAAAATTGCCAGTGCCCTGATGGAACAGATAAAGGATTTTTCGGGAACGATTTTCTTAGAGGTTAGGGAATCAAATATACCTGCTCAAAATTTATACCAAAAATATAATTTCGAAAAGTTTCATACTCGAAAAAACTATTATTCGCACCCGACAGAAGATGCGATTCTGATGAGGAAAATACAATAAAATGAAGGATAAATATATACTAGCTTTTGAAACTTCTTGCGATGAAACATCTGTTGCTGTTTTAAAAAATGGAACAGAGCTTCTTTCTAACATTATCGCGAGTCAAGTAAATAGCCACAAACGTTTTGGTGGAGTGGTTCCAGAAGTTGCCAGCCGTCACCATGTTGAACAAATCACAGCATGTATCGATGAAGCCTTGGATGAAGCTGGCATCGTGGCCTCTGATCTTACAGCAGTAGCTGTAACAGAAGGACCTGGTCTCGTTGGTGCTTTGCTGATTGGGATTATGGCGGCGAAAACTTTTGCCTGGGCTCATAAACTACCGCTTATTCCGATCAATCACATGGCTGGTCATCTTATGGCAGCTGCATTAGTGGATACGATCGAATATCCAGCAATGGCGCTTCTAGTCAGTGGTGGACATACGGAGCTTGTCTATGCTGAAACTGAGGGCAACTACAAGAAAATAGGTGAAACACGGGATGATGCCGCAGGTGAAGCCTATGATAAGGTTGGACGTGTGATGGGCTTGACTTATCCATCAGGAAAAGAAATTGATGAGCTCGCGCATAAAGGGAAAGATACTTACGCTTTCCCACGTGCGATGATGACTGCAGCAGACGGTCTCGAGATGTCTTTCAGCGGGCTCAAATCTGCCTTTATCAACCTTGTACATAACGCAAAGCAAGGAGGAAAGGACTTAGTTGCAGATGATTTAGAAAATCTCGCGGCAAGCTTTCAAGCGGCGGTAGTAGATGTTCTTATTGAAAAAACAAAACGTGCACTTGAACAGTACCCAGCGAAGACATTGATTGTTGGAGGCGGTGTGTCTGCAAATCAAGGTTTACGCGAGCGCTTGGCTACCGATATGACAGACATTAAGGTTATCTTGCCACCCCTTCGCCTCTGTGGTGATAATGCAGGAATGATTGCTGCTGCGGCTTCTATTGAAATGGAAAAAGGAAATCTTGCAGATTTATCGCTTAATGCCCGTCCAAGTCTTGTTTTTCGTGATATGTAAGAAAGTTCGGTGCTTTTCTTAAGCACCTTCTTGTTATAAGGGCAAGAGAGTGAGACAAAAGTTTCAAAAATGAAAAAACGCTTAACCCCATGTATGAGAATGCTGTGGTTAAGCGTTTTTTATGATGTGCTTTGACGAAATGAGTTTTTTTATAAGACAAATGCATGAAAAAATCCTGAGAACAAGAGAAGCTCTTACATGTCATTCTAGCTTGAAGGAGTGAAGAGCAGTATAAGAACTGTTAAAATATTCAGGGCGCATTACGCATTAAGTAATACATTCATCGCTTTTTCGAAATTTTTTCGCCTTCTTTTTCTGAGGTTTTTTATTTTTTCACAACGGGAAGCCAAAATTCTCCATAATAGCTCCCGTCTCCTCTCTCTTGCCGATAAGCAGCATTTGAGCCCCCGAGGTAAGCATAGTCAGTCATTGCTGGCAGGATATTTCGGAAAGCCTGATGAGACAACCGCTCGAAGATTGCTTCCTTATCTGCGATAGCAGCAATAACAATGTAATCACTCTCAGGGAATTTAATCAAGCGGCTATCATCCTTGACTGTTTTTCTGGTTTCCACTGCAAAATAATTCCAAGCTTTTCCATAGTAATCATCATTGACGGACCATTCTCGGTCATTTTTGGCCAGCTTTTTGAGTTTGTCAAAACTCCCATCCGTTCGTAAAGTCTTCTCAAACAGTTCCTTTTCAAGCAACAAGGTGCGATAATCTTGAAGCGAAGCTTGGACTGGAAAGCCGTAGGCAGATAATATAAAAGAGGGTTTGTGCTCCAAAGTATAGTCAATCATAAGTGCTCCTTAGTTGACAACAGTTAGTTCATGTATAGAGCGACCTTCATCATCAAACATTTCCAACCAGCTGTTAGTCCCCGCAAAATAAAGAAAATGTCCCACTTCATTTACAGAGCGTAAGATGATATCCTTTGTAGTTGTCCAAGTTTTAGGGTCAAACTTGTCCTTATTTTCTTCTCGAAGTGCGAACGTAAATTTTGCTGCCAAGCCAAAGGTTCCATCTGCTCTTTTTGGAGCAGCATCATCAGGCAAAATCTTTGCCCCTGCAAGAAGACGCATCTCAGTAGATTTTTGCCAAATAACAGTCCCAGATGTTCCCTCATGTTTAATGTGAAATTCAATATCAGAAATTGCCTTTTTCCAACGGTGTTGTGCCTTAGCGGAGAAAGCTTTTTTCTTCGCAAACTTAAACCCGAAAACTTCCAAACTAGGTAGAAATTCCGCCGCCGCTTTACTGCAGGCTTGGTAGATATTTTTAGGAATCTTGAGAGACTCAGGTTGAGCTGCCAGTTTCATCCCTGCTTCCTGCGCCTTTTCAATCAGAAAGGCTTCTAGATAGTTGCTGTCTATATCGTAAGCACTCGGATTAAGGACGATTACTTTGTCAAACTCTAGTTTAGGGATTAACTTTTTATCCGCAGCAATCATAATAATCTGTCCTTTTTTCACCAACAAAAATATTTCGCCTTCCTGTAGGGTAAAGCGACTATTGTGGCTTTCAAAAATACGAATACTTGCGCCAGATGCAAGCTCTAAGAGAAGCTTTCCCTTTTCATCAAGGGTTACCGAAAATCTTGTTTTTTTCATAGTTTCATTTTACCAGAAAAAATTGTTTTTTCATCCTGTTTTGAAATATGCAGTAAAATTTGTTTATTTTCTCGAAATTTTCTAAACAATTTGCTATAATTGGTTAAACTAACTAAAAAGGAAGCGAAAAAACTATGGCAGTAAAACGTTTAATCGAAACATTTGTACCAGAAAATTATAAAATTTTCCTTGATATTGACCGTAAGGCTAAAACTTTCAAAGGTCAAATAGCTATCAAAGGTGAAGCCAAGGCAGACACTGTTTATTTTCACCAAAAAGATTTGAATATTACTAAGGTTTCTGCTTTTAGTGTTGAGGCAGACTTTACTGTAGATGATGCCAATGAAGAAATCGCGGTTAAAGTCGGTCATGAAGGA
This sequence comes from Lactococcus garvieae, assembly GCF_016758115.1. Classification (GTDB taxonomy): domain Bacteria; phylum Bacillota; class Bacilli; order Lactobacillales; family Streptococcaceae; genus Lactococcus; species Lactococcus muris. Next base: position 3,582 of record NZ_WIVG01000046.1, on the reverse strand, counting down.
CAAGTCACTGTAGCTTTTGAGTATGAAGGTAAGATTACAGATAATATGATGGGGATTTATCCTTCATATTATGAGGTAAACGGTGAGAAGAAAATGCTTATCGGTACGCAATTTGAGTCGCATTTTGCACGTCAAGCCTTCCCATCTATTGATGAGCCAGAGGCTAAAGCTACATTCGACCTCTCTGTGAAGTTTGATGAAGAACCAGGTGATATTATCATTTCTAATATGCCAGAGCTTCTCAATATCGAAGGCATTCACGTTTTTGAACGTACAGTTCGTATGAGTACTTACCTTCTTGCTTTCGTCTTCGGTGACATGCAGTATAAAAAAGGACGTACCAAGTCTGGTATTGAAGTAGGAACTTTCTCAACAAAGGCACATTCAGAAGAGGTCTTAGACTTTCCTTTAGATATCGCGATTCGTTCGATTGAATTTTACGAGGACTATTATAAAACACCTTATCCATTGCCACACAGCTGGCATGTTGCGCTGCCTGACTTCTCAGCAGGTGCGATGGAAAACTGGGGCTGTATCACTTACCGTGAAGTCTGCATGCTGGTTGACCCAGAAAATGCCACAGTTGCCAGCAAACAGTATGTAGCAACAGTCATTGCGCACGAGCTGGCGCACCAGTGGTTTGGTGATTTGGTAACCATGCGCTGGTGGGATGACTTGTGGCTCAACGAATCCTTTGCCAACAACATGGAATATGTGGCGATTGATGCTATTGAACCTGAATGGAAAGTTTGGGAAAGCTTCTCTGTTAAAGAAGCCAGTCTTGCCTTAGATCGTGATGCTACAGATGGTGTTCAATCTGTTCACGTGGATGTGAACCATCCTGACGAAATCGGTACACTTTTTGATGCTGCCATTGTCTATGCCAAGGGCTCTCGCCTGATGGTCATGCTCCGTAAATGGCTCGGCGATAAAGACTTCTCAGCAGGACTTCACAAATACTTTGAAACACACCAATATGGAAATACAGTAGGTGAAGATCTCTGGACGGCGCTTTCAAGTACGTCAGGTAAGGATGTCGGCGCATTTATGAACTCATGGGTTAACCAACCCGGCTATCCTGTGTTGACTGCGGAAGTTGTTGATGACACACTGGTCTTAAGTCAAAAGCAATTCTTCATTGGTAAAGGTGAGGATAAAGGGCGTTTGTGGCAAATTCCATTGAATACGAACTGGAAAGGCTTGCCAGATACATTGACTACGGAAAAGGTTGAAATTCCGGGTTATGCAGCTCTTAAGGCTGAAAATGCAGGTCAACCGCTTTTCTTCAATGAAGCGCATGCAGCGCACTATATTATTGATTACAAAGGCGAGCTTTTGGATAATCTTTTGGCTGACCTCGCAAATCTTGAAGACATTACAAAATTCCAAATTTTGCAAGACCGCAAATACCTTGCTAAAGGTGAGGTCATTAGCTATGCTGATGTGGTGAAAATTTTACCTGCCTTCGCCAATGAAGAAAGCTATATCGTTAACCAAGCCCTCAATCAAATTTTTGCAGAGTTGGATATCTTCGTTGATGATGAATCAGAGACCGAAAAATCATACAAGTCTCTTGTTGGCAAATTATTTGCGAAAAACTATGCCCGTCTAGGTTGGGAGAAAAAAGAAGGAGAATCTGCTGGAGATGAGACACTACGCGGAACAGTACTTTCTCGCATACTTTATGCTGAAAATCCTGAAGCAGTAGCGAAAGCAAGCGAAATTTATGCAGCACATAAGGACAATGTAGCGACTATTCCTGCGGATATTCGTCCAATCATTCTGAATAACGAAATCAAAGTTACAAACTCTGCGGACCTTGTAGCTTCATACATGGACATTTATACAAAAACAAGCTTGCAAGAGTTAAAACGTGAGTTGGCAGCAGCTGTGGCTAACATACGTGATGAGGCTGCTATCGACAGCCTCTTGAAGGACTTCAAGAACGCTGATGTTGTGAAACCACAAGATATTGCTTTCTCATGGTTCTACCTCTTATCAAAAGATTTTGCCCAAGATGCTGCATGGACTTGGGAACGTGAAAACTGGGAGTGGCTCGCTGAAAAACTTGGTGGTGACATGAGTTATGATAAATTTGTTATTTACCCAGGTAATGTCTTCAAGACAGCTGAAAAATTTGAAGAATATAAAGCGTTCTTTGAGCCAAAACTAAGTAATCCAGGACTCAAACGTTCTATTGAGATGGCGATTAAACAAATCGATGCGCGTGTAGCATTGATTAACAATCAAAAGCGTGCTGTTGAGAACGCAATTGCTGCTGTAGAAAAAGAACTTTAAGAAGGAAAATGTTGCTTGAAAGTTGGATAAAACTGACTTTTGAGCGCTTTTTCATTTTATGAAGCAAACTTCTGTAAACATCTAAAATCCAATGTAAAAGAAAAGCCTTGAAATTGAGAAGTATCTGAACAAAGCTTATGATAAGCTAGGGAGGTAAAAAATAAACAGAGTAGGGCCGATGCGTTAAGTGCTGTGAAATGGGATGTCGTTCACAGACGAAACTTGATTTTTCAAGTGCGGTAGAGGCTTGCATCCGCTGATTCTCATATAATCAGTTACTCACCAGATCCTTGGGAGGTACTATATGAAAAAGTTTACTGTGAAGCTGTCACTCATACAGCTTGTTTTCTTAGCGATTTTGTTGGCATTGTCTATCATCTTACGCTCTTTTACTCTTGGGAGTAGTCTTTGGAAGTTATCGCCAGGCTTTGTGGCTGATGGCTTGATTGGCTTCTTTGTTGGCCCTTTGTGGGCGGGAGTAGCTCTAGGACTAGGCGATATCCTAGGTGTACTTTTTCGAGGGAGTATCTCTTCACCGGGTATGACTGTAACAGCTGTCATTGTCGGAGTTATTTATGGTTGGGCTTTTTACAACAAGAAGTTCAGCATAACGCGAACTAAAGATTGGCTTTATATTTTAGCTGTTGTGAGTGTAACAATGCTTCTTCAAACAGTGCTACTCAATACTTTTTGGCTTTCACTCATGTATCAGACACCTTTTAAAGTTCTGTTGGCTACGCGCATTCCTTTGCTCGTACAGATTCCTATAAGAACGGCTATCTTCATGGTAGTGTTTGATAATATTCAACGTTTACCACAGATTATGAGCCGTCTAAAAACATAAAAAAGATGAAAAATTGCTTACCTAATACACAGGAATGCTGCAGGTAAGCAATTTTTGTTTTTCCATTTTGTCTGAAATTAGAATATCTTCCTTCTTTGGCTTTGTATTATTGTTTTCTTTGTCACTGGATACTTTTTTAAATATCATTTTGAATTTGGCAAGAAAAAGATTACAATAACATTATATAATATGTATATTGTGTTACTTAATGTGNACAGCACAGCACAGCACAGCACAGCACAGCACAGCACAGCACAGCACAGCACAGCACAGCACAGCACAGCACATAAACAGGCGGTAGATTGTCGCTCTTTTCTGCATGCACCAAAACGTTCCGGATAACTGGGACGTTTTTTGCCGTGTGCTGCTGCCATGTGCCTGAAAGTGCTCCTATTCACCATCACTTCTAATCGAAAAAACTAAAAAAGAGGAAAAACAAA
>NZ_WIVG01000045.1 GCF_016758115.1 Lactococcus garvieae | reverse complement strand
TAGATTTTAATCTACCACCACAGATTATACAGAACCTCTTTATTTCGTTTACAGCTTTACTCAGAGGGCTCCATATCAAACTCTACCCGAAGTTTCAAGACACGGTTTCCGTCTACTTCAAGACTAGTCAAGGAGAAGTGATCCTCATCATTGTCGATTTCACACATCACTTGCTGCCCTTTCTCAGGAATCTGCCCTGTTTCTGAAAGGAAGAAGCCGGCCATCGTATCCACATCATTATTGACTAAATGTGTGCCAAACTCGTCGTTGAAGTCATTGATTGTCATTTTCCCTTGCACAACATACATGTTTTCACCAATCTTATAAACATCTGTTTCAGCAACGTCTGTTTCATCCTCAATTTCACCAACGATTTCCTCAATCAAGTCTTCCAGAGTAACGATACCTTCAACGCCGCCGTATTCGTTAAGCAAAATCGCCATTTGGTTTTGCGTATTACGCATCTGCAGCATTAAGTCATCCACAAACACTGTTTCAGGGACAAACAACGGTTCTTGCAGCATTTCACGGAAATTAATGTTATCAAAGCCGTCCGCAAAACCTCGGGCCAAGAGACGTTTTGTATGAATAATTCCTAAGATGTTGTCTTTATCGTCATCATAAACTGGGACACGCGAGTAGGACTCGCTGAGCATTTTCTCGATATTTTCCCGTGGCTCATCATTGATATCAATCATAAAGGCATCTGTACGAGGGACCATGATTTCACGCGCCACAAGCTCGTCAAGACTGAAAACACCTGTAATCATTTCACGCTCTGAATCATCCAACGCTGTTTCATCTGTGTGAACGAGATATTCGATTTCATCACGTGTCATATCATCATCACTGCTATCAAATTTGATAGGAAAAACACGCGCCAAGCCATTGATAGTAATCGTCAAGAGCCAGATAAAGGGTTTTAAAACAACACCTATACTCATCAAAGGGCGAACCATTTTTAAAGCTGCCTTTTCCTTAAGAGCTTGCGCAATACGTTTAGGGAAAAGCTCACCAAACACGATCGTAAAGAAAGTCAAAATAACCAAGATAATGATTTTACTCAATGTTTGCGCAAAGCTTGTATCACCAAATAGTGGTGCAAGCTGTGCAGCTAGAGTATCAGCCAAACTTGCACCTGCAAAGATGTTCAAGAAAGTAATCCCAACTTGAATCGTCGACAAGAAGTGTGTCGGATTATCAACTACACGCAGTAAATACTGATATTTACTGTCTCCTTCACTCGCCTTTTGCTCCACGCGTGAACGTGATAAAGAAACGAGCGCCATCTCACTTGCTGAGAAAAATGCATTCAAAGCAGTAAGAAAAACAAGTAACAAAATCTGTAAAATTACCGAGCTACTCTCGGGGTCAGGGTGTGCCATTTTTACTCCTATTTTTTTGTAATATGAAGATTATTATACCATAATTTATTATTTTGAAATAATTTTTTTCTTTTGCTGTTCACGATGATTGTGCCATAGACCAGCAAGGAATTTCACAATCTCTTTGACCAGTGAATAAACGGGGATAGCAATAATCATACCTAGAATACCATATAAACTTCCAGATACCAGCATCAAAACCATGACTGTAACAGGATGGACTTTCACAGCATTCCCTACTATTTTTGGATAAACAAGATTGCCGTCAATCTGTTGAAGGACCAAAACATAAGTTACCGCGAGAACAGCTGTCCAAGGTTGAGTAAAGGCCAAAGTAAAGATAACAGGTATTACACCGATATAAGGTCCAGCATACGGGATGAGGTTTGTAATTGCTGAAAAACTTGCAAACAAGAAAGCATAAGGGATGCCAAAGAGCATGTAACCAACAAAGACAAAGATGAAAACCAGCAGCGAGTCTAAAGCCACGCCAGAGATATAACGAGAAATCGTTGCATTCATCTTCTCTAACAGTTCGATGATGCCGAGCGGATCTTCTCTAAAAATCGTCTCCTTTAGAGTAGGAAGCAGTTTTTCACCGTCTTTAAGCATGTAGTAAAGCAAGATTGGAACTAGGATAGCAACCATAACCACTGATGAAATGATGCTTACAATGCTCCCCAAGCTTCCTGTCAAATTCTGAAGCAGTTTGTTTAAAATATCTGTATAAGACAGATTGATATTGCTAACTATACTGTCAATGTCTAACTGACGATAAAAGGCAGAAAAACGTGGGTCACTTTGCAAGGAAGCAATCCAGTCACGGAGTTCAGGAACAGCTCTTGAGCTGGCGTTAATCAAGCTGGTCAGCTGAGAAACAACATTTGGAATGATTGAAGCAACACTCCAAATCACAATTCCTAATAAACTTAGCAGAACAATCAAAATTGCAAAGAAACGCTTGATTTTCCAGCGTTTCTCCATAAAAATAACCACCGGCTTGAAAATATAATAAAGAAAGCCAGCTATAATAAATGGAATGAAAAGCAAAGCTAAAAGAGTTTGGATGGGTTGGAAGAGAAAGTCCAGTTGCATAAGCATAAAAATAAGCAGCGTCACTGCTAATATCTCAACCGTCCAGAAAAATAATTTACTGTTTTTAAACATAATATCTACCTAAAGATGAAAAGAGACCCTTTCTTTCTTTTTAAAGTTATTTATATTATAATTGAAATAAGATTTTTACGCAAATTCAAGATTTTGAGAGGAAATTTATGCAAATCAAGCAAACTAGTGACACCATGTCTGAAATATACTGTGAGGCGTTACGCATCCGTAATACTGTTTTTGTTAAGGAACAGGGTGTCCCTTTTGAACTGGAGGTTGGTAGTCCCGTTGACGAAGCGCATTCGGTTCATTTTGTAGGTTATGAAGCTGGCAAGGCCTTGGCTACCGTTCGTCTTTTGGTCGATCCTAGCGATAAAACACATGCTCTGGTACAGCGCATGGCTGTTTTAAAAGAAGCACGGGGTAAAGGCTACGCGAACGCCCTCTTGCAACAGCTGCTTGAATTTTCAAAAAAATCTGATATTACTCTTTTGACCCTTCACGCTCAACTCAGTGCAAAAGAACTCTATGAAAAATTTGGCTTTGAAGTTCAGGGTGAAATTTTTAAGGAGGCAGGTATTGACCACATCACAATGACGTATGATAAATTTACTGAGTAGAAAAAAAGAAACCCTCGTATGTACTTCTAAAAGGTGTCTCTTCTGCTTTTATTAAAACACTAAACTTCTCGGCCTAGGTGTCGAGGAGTTTTTTTACTCTTGTTTGCAGTTCTGGCACTACTTCTACCTCAAACCAAGGGTTCTTGCGTAACCAGATATTGTTCCGGGGGGAAGGGTGGACAATCGGGAAGTAGTGAGGCAAATACTGTCTAAAATCACGAATAGCATCTGTCGCCCGCATCTTTCTTGGTAAATGCAGGTAATAAGTAATAGCATAGGAACCAATCAAAATAATAAGTTCAAGTTCAGGCATTTCATCAATCAATAATTTGTGCCACTTTTCAGCAAAGCCTTTGCGTGGTGGCAGGTCTCCAAACTTTCCCTTACCCGGAAAATAAAAATCCATGGGTAAAATAGCCAGCTTATCTGAACTATAAAATGTCTCATAAGAAATCCCCAGCCAGTCACGAAGACGTTCTCCTGAGTGATCGTTCCAGAAAAGATGACTTTCTTGCGCTTGTCTCCCCGGTGCTTGACCCACAATGAGAATTTTTGCCTCTGGATGAGCGGAATAAAGGGGATCAATTCCCTGCTCTGTATAGGCTGCATTTTGGGGGTCATCTTTTATGGCTTGAAAAATATTCGACAGCTTGTCCATCAGTTTAACCTTCTTTCAGTGGGAGTAGAGCATCCGCTAAACGAGCAAATTCGGGGATTGAAAGTGCTTCTGCACGAATACTTGGAGAAATATCTGCCTGCGCTAGCAGTTCTAAAATTTGCGTTTTCTTGTCTTTACCAAAGGCAGATTGCAGATTGTTTATTAAGGTCTTACGGCGATGGACAAAAGCACTGTGCATTGTCTTGAAAAAGAAGGTCTCATCCTTAACGGCAACTAGAGGTTGCGCACGCCGGGTCATTTTCAAAATAGCCGAATCAACATTAGGAGCAGGTACAAAGACTGTGCGTGGTACTGTGAACGCCACTTTGGCTTCCATGTAATACTGTACTGCTATCGAAAGCGAACCGTAAGCTTTTGTACTTGGCCGTGCTGCAATGCGGTCAGCCACTTCCTTTTGCATCATAACTACAAATTCTGTAAAAGGAACCTTCGACTCAATTAAATGCATGAGAATCGGAGTGGTGATGTAGTAAGGAAGGTTAGCCACAACTTTTATAGGCAGGTCAGGATTTTTAAAGTTCTTTATGTGTTCCTGAATATCTACTTTTAAAACGTCGGCATTCACCAGCTGAAAATTATCGTAAGATGCCAAAGTTTCTTTCAAAATCGGAATCAAGCTTTTGTCAATTTCAAAAGCCATGACTTCCGCTGCTTCTTCAAGTAAATACTGAGTCAAGGAGCCAATACCCGGTCCAATCTCAATCACATTCACCTGTTCGGAGAGCTCTGCCGTTTCTGTAATTTTAGTCAAAATATTATGGTCGGTCAAAAAGTTTTGCCCAAATTTTTTCTTAAAGTTAAAGTTATGTCGGCGCAAAATATCTTGTGTGCGGATGACATTGGAGATACGGTCTATATTTGAAGTTGTCATAACCTTATTATAGCACAACTCGTGATACGACATTCAGTAATTACAATCTTGCGAAACTAAGACGATTTTTCTTCTTAGTCAAAAAACGCATGAGATTAGACGTAAAGCACATCAATTCATACGTTTTTACCCTATCATTCTGCTGGCTAAAGCAGGTTCTCAAATTCCTCTTCTATAGCTTTTACAAGCTTAGAGCGTCCATTTGGCCTTAGTATCCAATTCTTTCAGAATCTCACGTCCATTATCCCCAGTATAGAACTTCACGCCGTACAAGCGGACATTGTCATCTTCAACGATAATCTCTGCTGGCTTTATCTTAGCCAGCAAGTCTTCTTTCCACTGATCCTTATACACAAAAGCTTGTCCTTTAGGCTCAATGTAGACTTGAATAATCTCATTTGAACTTCCAAGATAAAGAATGAAGTCAGGCATGAATCCAGCATAGCTTTGGATATTCTGACCAAAATCATGCAGAGCAAACTGAGTCAACCGTTCATCATTACGAATCAGATAAACATCATCGTACTCTTCACGGAGCTTCGCAATATGAGGCTGAATAACTTCTTCGATAGGCTTCCACTCCAAGTTGTCCACCACAGCTTTGTCATGGGGGAACCAATCCATTTTCTTAGCATCATGAGGCATGATTACTTCACTGATTTCTTTTCTAGAAGTTGTCGCCACGCGCTTCTCATAATCCACAACCATCTCAGAAACAGGGACAGAGACAAATTTATTCGTGCCACGTTGCTTCTTATAGTTCATAAGAATGGCACGTTGGATATACTCCAAATACTTCTCAACAGCCTGCAATTCACGCTCTCGTGTCAATTCTTGACCTTTGGATAAGGTAATGTTCAATTCTGGAATTGCTCCTAGCCAGTTCGCATCATCTAAAAATTCACGCATGGATTTGAGGTTAGGCAAATACCCTTTCAGATTATTAAATCTAAAGAAGGGATTTCTAGCAATCGCTTTTTTCAGCAAGACATTATTATCATAAGATAGCTCCAAAGTAGTTAACTCTGTCTCCGCTTTAGAAGATTCATCTACTCTCTCTGACTCGCTAACCCCTTGTGAAATATCAACCTTAGGAATATCAGCAATTTTAATGCCATATTTAGAAAGGGAATCCCAGTCTTCTTTAGGCACTTCTTCGACTTCATTATAGTAAAGCTTCCCTGTTTTGAAGACTTGAGTTCTCTTAAAAGCCGGCTTAACCTTTGCGGTGAAAATATCATAGTCTGTGATGTCTTCAACAGGAAGTCCCATCTTGTCCAAGGAGTCTTTCAAACTGGTCAGATAAACAGGTTCACTAATGGTATGATAGTCCAAATACTCTAAAACTTGCAAGTCTCTGTTGGTCTTATCAAAGCGACGTTGGAAGGATTTTTCTCCCTGATATTCAAAAGGATAGTAACGTGCCCCACGCCCAATCAATTGAGCCTCAGAGTTAGTCCCGTTTTTCAAAGTCTTCCCACTTGTTGGTGCACCTTCACTGATTCTGACAATGTCATAGAGGTTGAGCACATCCCAACCCTCAGAAAGTTTAGCAACGGCAAATACCACACGAAAAGGATTATCAGGCTCTTCCAAGCTATTGAGTGCATTCTTTGTATCTGTATCGCCAAGGATTCCTTCAGAATTTCGGTCACTGTCATTGACGTTGATGATATTGCGACTAGCAAAGTCTGACTGCAATTCCACAACCACTTGTGCCAAATCACGTGCTAGAAAAGTATCATAAACTTTCTCTAAAGTAGGAGAACTACTAGATATTCTCCCTTGCCTCATAAAGTCACGCAAGTCTTCCTTCGTCAAATTTTCAATAATTTCGACAAACTGCTGATGAGCAAGATGCGAGGAGATGATTTTGTTAGCCTTGAAAAGAATGACGGGTTTGAAGTCTTTGATTCCTGCTTCTTTAGCCACATGCTTACGGTATTGAGAAAGCAAGATAGCATTGACCATCTTATGTTTATCATCGGAATTGGCTTGCAAGTAACGGACACGCTTAGAATAGCCACCTTCTACAAAACTGGTCAAATCATACTGATAGAGAATTTTTGATGCATATTTGTTTCGGATGGATTCATTTTGCAAATCAATGGTGGCAGTAAATTCAAACTGGCGGTTTTCAACATTGCCTTGACGAATACGATCTAGCACACTTTCCCAAGCCTTAGAATTTTTAGCTTCCGTAGGCGTTGCCCCACTCTTGGTATCTGCAGAGAAATGATGAGCTTCATCAGCCAAGATAACCATCTTCTGCTTAGCCAAGTCCTCATAAGTCAAGCTATTCTCCCGCCCTTCTCCAAGCTCATTAGAGAGGGTTTGAATAGTAGTCAGGCGAAGATAAATGATTCCAGGTTCTGGATTCTTGGGGAAAGTCGCCACTTCCTTAATTTCCAAACGCTGCCCATTTATCACCATGTTTGATGCAAAAAGATACTTCTTAGAAGCAGGATTAAGCAGATTTTCCTTAGTCTTTGAGACCACACTGTTTGTATTGACCACAAAAAGGAAGTTTTGGTAACCCAACTCCGCATACATATAAAGCATTATAGCAGCCATGATGTCTGTCTTCCCAGAGCCCGTGGCCATGTGAAAAAGAAGATGGTTGAGTCGGCTATTTACCGTCCGATTTCTCTGCGTGTAATTAAGTGCATACAAAGCCCCTTCCTGATACTCCCGCAAGTCGTGCTTGAGATTCATTGATATATAATCAGGCAGCTTCGGTTTCCCCCAGAGCCAACGTTCGTCTTCATGATTAGTAAAATAATCCCCAAAGAAGTCGTTGATTTCTTTGATGAGGGGAAGTTCTATTTTTTTACTTGTTTTTTGTTTTTTTGCCATATTTTTGTTACATTTCTAAAGTTTTTACGGATAATATAATGAGAGTAAAAACTCTCGTGTCTTATGTTACTCTGTACCTGTCGCCTGCAAATACTAGTCATGAGAGGTGGACAGGTTATGATGACATTCCGACTCTCTGTAGAAGGGAAAATTCTTACTGATGACTGTTTGGGTTTTGATAGTTCTTGACGTTGTAACAATTGCTATCGACCTATTCAAGATTTGGAAAGAATACAAAAACGCTAGTCCCAAAGACTAACGTTTAACCCATCTACAGAGAACTAAGACACGCTGACCGTTGGAGCGGTCAGTTTTTTCGTGTTGTTCTGTATAGAATGATTATAACAGAAGTCGGATGGGAAGGCAAATCAACCTATCTCTCGTAAGTGTAATTAAGGGGCTCAAGGATTCTTCCTGATACTGAAGAAAGTCATGCTTGAGATTACTAAAGATATAGTCAGGTAGCTTAGGCATCCCCAGAATCAATGTGTATCTTCTTGGTTGGTAAATTTCCCGAAGAAGTCGTTGATTTCTTTTATGAGACGGAGTTCTATTTTTTTAGCTGTTCTTTTTTTGCATAATCTAATTATTTTCGAATGCCAATTTTTGTAGTAAAACTTTTTCATACGAATCAATAATAATGTTTTGACTCGAAAAAATCATTTCAGCTGAAATTCTTTTTGTAGAAGCTGAGTATCTCAAATAATATAAGTATTTGTTAATTTCTTTTGCGTTATAATAATCTGAAATTTGTTTACTAACATCATAAGTTTCAATCCATCTCAAGTCTTTATAAGACATTAAAGCTTCTGCTATCAAGCTATGCCCATTTTCTTTTATATATGAAGGATATAGATTTTTTCCTTGATAAAAATATGGTGGATCGACAAATAATAAACTATTAGTCAAATCTACTGATGAATTTACAACATTTTGTATCAAGGATACGGCATCCAAATTTTGAACAATTATTCTATCACTTTTTTCTGAAATTTTTTCTATTCTATTAATCAAATCTGCTTTATTGAAACGTACAGTAATATTATATTTTCCATCTTGAGAACGTCCACCAATTGGACCACCAGATATTATTCCACTTCTATTCATCCTGTTTAACATAAAAAACGAAAAAGCTTCTTCAAGGTTCTTTTTCCCTCTATTGTCATTATATTTTCTTTTTATTGAATCCCAATAGATAATGAGTTCTTCTGGAGTTAAATTACATTCTTTTGAAGTGAATGGAACCTCTTCAATTTGTTTTATTAATTGATTAGCATTGTTTTTTATAAAATACCAAAAAGAAAATACTGATGGGTCCAAATCATTAATTACTATTTTATCTACTTGATCCTTTAATAAAAGATTCGTAGCAATACCGGCTCCACCAGCAAATGGTTCGATATAAGTTCCCTTAATACTATTAATATCTAAAATATGTTCTACATATTTCGTTAATTTAGATTTCCCTCCTGGATACCTTAGAGGACTACTTACTTTATTGCTCATTCTTTTCTCCTAGTAAAACAAAGTGAAGAGCAATTATAGCAAAATATTCTGCTTTATTTGCTATATCTTCAATATCAACATTTTTTATACCTAAAGTGCTCCTATGAGCTCCGTCATGTGCAATATTATACATATTTATTATTCCAGATGAATTCAAAAGAAATTGATTCTTTATAGCGTTATAACTATCACCTATATTTGCTACAACTTTACTTAAATCATTAGACTTTGCTATATTTCTTAATAATCCCTCCAAAATATTTTTATCATCTATTTTACTCCCTTTCCCCAAAGAAAGTTGTCCTTGGGCGCGAAGTTCATTGAAGGGAAGCTCAAATATTGTTCTTAGAGATGTTGCAACTACCGGAGCATATTTATTTTTATCAGTCCACAATTGATTTAAAATGGTCATCAAGTTACGTACTAATTTTACTGTTTCATTTGAACTATCTGCAGGTAGTTTAGAAACTTTAGGAAAGAGAAGTTTATTTGGTATTACTTTCGTAGATTTTGATTTTTCTTGAGTTTTAGGAGTAAAAGAGCGTTCTTCTTTTGTCCTAGTCTCATCTTTTTGTGATGCTGGACCTATTTTTTCCCCAGTTTCTACTCCATCATCAATAGTATTTGAAGCATTCACTTCACCTTCAAGCTGATCTTTATCAAGTAAAGGTAAAAGTTTCTCCTCGATATCTTGTTTAGTTGCAAACGCACGAGTTACTGGCTGTCCACTCTCTTTCGATATTTCGTTTACTTTTTGTAAAACACTTCTTACTTCTTCCAAAGTCTCTCTATCCAAATATTTCTGATCCTTTTGAATATTAAGCTTTTCCTTAACCTGCTTATTTCGAATAATTCTATCTATAGTTGTTACAGGCATTTCTTCAGTAACAGAATAACCAAATTCTCTTTCAAATCCATCATTGATAATATATGTTAATTCTGGATGTCCTCTAAGGGCATCAAATTTTCTTTTATTTTCCGCACTCCAATCAGTATGACCAACCCCCTTCTGTTGACCACCATGCAAACGTTGCATATAATCAAGAGCATCTTCCTTACTTTTAATAACCACTTCGACCATTTCTGGAATAATCGTCGATTCTTTCAAATTCATTAATTGAGTCAAATCATTTGGGGTTAAAAAATCAAAATTTTCTGGATTTAGCAATAGTTTTAAAGCCGCGACTCTACGATTTCCATCATAAACTATATAATTTCCTTTTTCAGAGACAACAACAATTGATTCTGCAATGTCATAACCTTTTTCTGCAATGCTCTTTACCAGATTCATCAGAGATTTTCGACTAGTGGAGGTTTCTCCATAAATAAATTTGATTTCTTCTTCAGGAGTCTTTGCTGTCTCTGTTCGTGGGTTTTCAATAAAATTATTAATCTCAGAAATTTTTACTGTTTTTCTATTAATATTCATCTATTTTTCTCCAATTGATGCATTTTTTTTAAAAGCAATAACGCCTTAATTTATATTACCACAACAATCATATATCATCCCTCTTTAAAAATACTAGGCACCTTCAACCCCATTTTATTAAACGTGTCAATAATAAAATCATCTATTTGCTTCAAGAACTCTTGATACTGTTTCTCTTTAATTTTATAATTTTTAAAATTAGTAATCAATTTCTTTTGTTCTCGTGCTTCAAGACTTTCAAACCATTTTTTAGCATTTCTACTCTCATTGGTACCTAGTCCATAGGACTCTTTACTAAGAGAAGCTCCTCTATCTGTCATTGATTGTTTCATGCTATCTTTTGATTTATTCAGTTTTTTTACAAATAAATCATCACTTGCATCCAACTCTAAGAGCCACAAAAGAATTTCTACCTCGAAACATTGATTATTTCCAGTTTTTGACGACGGAAAAACATACACATAATTATATACATTCTTATTTTTCATCAACTTTCCATACTCTTTTTCACCTACATCTGGATCAAATATTATCATCGAGTTTGTTTCACTCAAAAGTGAACTGAAATTTTTAGCTAAGCTGTGTAATACCTGCTTCCCTGTGCCCTCATTTTCTTTTGACTCATTGATATTATACTCATAAGAAATAAAGGCTCTTTTTTTGGAGGGGATAAAAGAACTTAAAACCCTTTTAGCCATCTCATCTTCTAATATAATCTTTATTTTTAAAGCTTTTGAAGTTTCTCTTTCGAGAGTGAGTTCTTCATAAGCTTTTGCATAGCTTGGGTTTTTAGTAATTGAAAATTTATTTTCTACTTCATATAATGTTTCAATTAAATTGAGAACAATGTTTTCATCATCAAAACGCTCTTTCCATGCATCATTTAACAATAAGCTTTGAATTAGAAATAATGAATGTGTGGTCAAAACTACCTGAACATTATTTTTTTGAGCCCACCTATAAATAAAGTCAAGCAAAGCTATTTGTGATGTAGGATGTAGAGTAGACTCAAACTCATCTATTAACATGATTCCTGTCAAATTTCCACTAATATCTGAAATTTTATTTAATGATATTATCTGATCAATAAATGTGCTTAAGTTATCTTCTCCTGCTGAAATAGATTCTATGTCATATGCGGTATTTTCTCCATCTGGGCCTTTTGGGTATTTATGATTTTTACCTATTGCGGTATCATATGAAGCAAAATTGTCGAAATCGTCTCTATTTAACACCTTTTGATAAAAGCCCTTTATTACTTTATTTTCCTCGTGGGAATATATGTAATCACTATTCCCTCTAGAGTCTGCGTCAATCAGAGGATATAAACGTTTTAGGCTTATGTAACTGACAGGTAAATTAAACTGTCCTTCTCCTTTATTACTCCCAGAAACAATAATTCTATGACGTCCATCATTTGAGCGAAAACGATGTTCAACATTTTCTATTAACGTCTCATCTTTATCTGTTAACATTTTTATACGGTAATCATAATTTTTATTGTCTTTATTATTAGACCAATTAAAAATATCATTCATTGATACTTTTAATAGTGTGTCATGTATATCTTTTTCACTACTACGAAACACTTCCCCTACCATTCCAAGTAAGGTAGATTTCATCGTTCCGTTCTTTCCTACTAGTACTGTTAGTACTCCTCCCAAGTCCAATTGCTCTTGATTGAATTTTCTGAAATTATCAATTAAGAGTCCTTTGATTTTTTTAATTACTACATCTTTATTGCTTGAATATCTATACTCTTTTATAGCCGGTTTCTTCCCAGGTTTCTTATCTGTCATTCCTATTCCCTATAAAATTCTTTATTAAACACATAATCACTATCATCCATCAACTCACGCACATCTTCATCTTCCATCTCCGAATACTGATAATAAAGCTGATTCTTATCAATAATCTTCAACAAAAATTCTTTTTGCTCTTCAAAGTTCAACTCTGATTTTTCATCCTCAAACTTCTTCAAGTCCACTCGGAAATCAAAATCAGCTCCGTCATTAACCATACGTTGATAAACAGCATTGAGTTCTGTTGCATCAGATGATGACAACAAGTCTTTCAAATATCCTTGGTTTTTCTCCATAAGTTCGGCATAGACAAACGAACCTCCGCCTTGCCAATTCACTGCTTTTGAAATTCCGCCTTGTTCGCCATCAATAACTTTTTTCAAACGTTCAACTGAAACAGTATTGATATAGTCCATTTGTTCAATTCCGATGAAGCGACGTTTCATCTTCAGTGCTACAGACTGAGTGGTCGCTGAACCCATGAAGAAGTCAAGTACAATATCATTTTCTTTAGTCGTGACATTTATGATTTCTTTAAGCAGTATCTCAGGCTTAGCATATCCAAATTCATCACGTCCAAATAATTCATCAATTTCACCATTCCCTAATTTATTAAGTGCTCCCCCAGTAATAATTTTAGAAAAATCTTTGAGCAAGAAATCTGAAGTCACCGAAGAACGCTTTTCTTTAGATTCATCTTCATATTTAAAAACTCGTCTAAAAGGCTTATCACCACTCATGAAATCATAATCATCTGGAAAACCTATTCCACCTTTATCGTACCATTCCTGAAAAGTATCTTTTGCTACAGCCCATGAACGCTTAGGATTAACAGGATATTCTTTCCCAGTTTTAGGGTTTACCATAGTATAATCAGAATTTGGACGCTCCAGAACTGTTCGTTGGCTCGTCAAATCAGCTTTTCTCCATGGTTGATTAGGGAAATCGTCTGTTTGATAATATTGTCTCTCAACAGAACGTCCTACAATTTCATTTCCCTCATTTCCTTTGGTATAAACCAAAAGCCAATCAAAATCCTGCGATAAATTAAACGGAACATCACTTTTACCGTGACGAATTTTACGCGGAATTGTTCCTATAAATTTTTTAGGAGTAAAGACAGAATCTGCAAGAACTTTTAGATAATGCATCCCATCTTCTGAAATATTAATCCAAATCGAACCTGTATCAGACAATAATTCCTTTGCAATTTCCAATCTATTTTTCAAAAATGTCAACCAAGCAGACAAATGAAAATTAGAATTATATTTAAATGAATCTTCAGAAATATTTTTTTTGAAATAATAAGGAACATCTAAATAAATTAACTTCACTTTTCCAGCATAACGTGCCTTAATCGAATGCAAGGCAATCAGATTGTTCCCTTTGATAATCAGGTTATCTTGCTCGCTAAAAGTATCTGTCGGCTGTCCTTCCAGATGTTCTTTATCATAGCGTGTGGCATTGACGAAAATCTTTGGCTCTAAGAGCGTATCAATCTCTGTCTTAGCAATAACTTCATTGAGAAAAGCCTCATCTGAGTCTTTGGCATCTTCTTTACTCATCCCTGCCTTAAGCACGCAGTCTTTGAAAGGAAAATCAAGCACCACATCTGCCGTCTCATCGATAAACTTCCCACCAGCCGTCAAGCCAATCTTGTTCGAAAACTTGGTATAACTGTCTTCCCAGTATTGCTTGTAGGTAAAAAGCTCCACAAACTGATTGAGTTTGAAGATCTCATGGGTCTTATCTCCGACTTTTATCTCTTCCACATAAGACTGACGCACTAGCTCTGAGCTGAGCAACTCTTTCATGAGGAGGGGTACATAGTTATCCAAGTCTTCTGTCAACTTGCTACGCTTTAGTGCTCCGTCTTCAGTCAGATAGGTTTGACCAAATCCTTTGAGGATTTTTTTTACTTCTGTAAAAATTTTAGGTTCGATAGGCATATTCAAGATTCTTCCCATTTATTTAATAGATTATATTACCTTAATTATAACAAAATTACCTTTATATAGGTAAAAGGATTATGAAAAACCTGACCATTTCAAGATTTTATGAATAGTAAAAAAACCCTCCTAACTTGAAATGAGCCTTTACAACTTTTATATTTACTTCCAGTTACGAGTAAGGATCATTATAGCAGAAAAGCAGGGAAACTGTTTTTCAATAGGATTCTTCTGAACAATGACTGCTTTTCCTTTGGCTCATTCAGTTGGAATATTTTGTCAATAAGGTCTTGTTCAGTTTAGTGTATAAACAATCCCATAAGAACTTTCCTGAAAAATAAAAATGGAACGTATCATACAGCTCCATTTTCAATCATTTTGCGATTTAAAAACCATTAGTTTAATGAAAAGTTTTTTAGGGATACCTAGGTAGATTGGTTTATTATAATAGCTGGGCGTCCACCTTGGTTCGTTCCTTCGAGATGATGACCAAACAAACCTCCTTCAAGACGGCCTTCTCCGTTACGATTAAGCAGTGACCACCCCATATTTGCATCGGCAGGGGTACGCGTCCACCACTCTGTTCCGCCTGTTCCTAACCTTCTCCAAATATTAGGAAAAGCACGGCCAGGTCCTGATAAACGAACTACATCTGCAAAGGAAAGAGCAAAGGCGCGTGGAGTACCACTTGCATCAACACGAGTCACATCATCTTCGGCTTCTGGAAATTCATATAAGTTAGTAGGAATCCAGCGCCAATTCCCTATACCTCCTGGCCAACTCACGCCCGAAGTAGGGATAGCTCCTGTTTCAAAACTGTTTGATACGGGTTGGACCATTGCTTGAACTACTGGTTCAAGAGTATCATACCATTCGTCGTGACGCTCATCTTGATTATTAAAGCTAGCAGCAAAGACTCCCTCTCGGATAATCATATGATTCCCAGAACCCATGTTTTCAAGATAGCGGTACTGCTCACCTGCCATGGTAAAGATACGGCCCGGACGCATGGTCGAGAAGTCAAAAGCATCTGGTTGACTGTCTTCGTTAGGCAATGGGTTCTGTCCGTCATCGTACATCACCCCATTCTGGATACCTTGGAGAAAGTCTTCCAGCTCTGCATGGTGCTGCTCACCGTCATTGAGGAATTCCTCATGTTGGTCAGGACTGACTAAGCCACTCTCGACATGAATACCATAGTAGTAAAAGCCGTTAAAGACCTTGTCCTCAATGGCAGCCGTCATCTCTGCTGCATCAAGCAGGTAAGAGCTGGCTTGTTCCCGGTCCAGTCGGTTGGCCCAGTAGGCCCAGCCCGTGTTCGGGTCAACCACCCAGAAGTTTCCTATCTTGTCTTCGTTAGGAAGGTTGCTCCACTGGTTCATGGTCATTGGGGCACGGTCTTGGGGGAGGCTTTGGGCGGTTTGGTTGGTCACTTCTTCTCCCGGCCAGACTGGACCACTGTTGTCAAAGCTGCCGCCTGCTGACCAGTAGG
>NZ_WIVG01000044.1 GCF_016758115.1 Lactococcus garvieae | reverse complement strand
GGCAGTAGATTTTCATCTACCACCATACAGTATACAGAACCAACAAAAAAGCTTAATCACGTGCATATGAATGCTGTGGTTAAGCTTTTTTCGGCTTTGACTGAAATCAATCTTTTCTATTTTTACTCCAGACTATTGAGTTGTTGTTTCAGCAGTATCTTCTGAGTCCTTTTTCTCACCCTCAGGATTTTTCAAATCATTGAGATACTCTTCCTTAGATTTCGCGTATATCCCAGCCTCCATATCAATCACTTGGGGAGGGGTAAGCTGACTAGCAACGCTTGGATAGTAAGGCATCTTTTCTGCTATTTGGCTCAAGGAAACACGTACCTGGTTGCCACCAGACATCTCTAAGGCAAGGAAATCACTTGTTGCTTTAGTCGGTGCTTTGCTTACCGTAGTAATAAGGCTGCGAATTTCAGGTTTCAATTTCATATAAGCGGTAACAAATTTTTCTACCTCTTGATCTGAAAAACTTTTAAGTAAAGGATGGTTTGAAAGTTTATCCCCTGGAATCTCTTCATCTCTCAGAATATAGCCACTTTCTAAAACTTGATAGTTCTTTCCTTTCTGTTCAACATAAGCCACTGTCTGAAACTCAGTGACCTTAGCTTCAACATGATTAGGAAAAGTAACTTGTATCTCTACTGCTTTCACACGTGGGAATTTTTGGACAATACTGTTCTCAATCCCTCGTCGATTTCTAATCACACCGTAAATTCTATCTCTTGGTTTTAAATTCGAGGCTTCTACTATTGCTTCAAAAGATTCGTGCTGATTTCCAGACACAGTAAACTTACCAATCTTACTTATCGGTGATACAGCATAAACAGAAACAATGAAAAGTAAGACAGCCACTAATAGCAAGGGCCACATTTTTTTAAAGACTTCAAAGCTGCCTTCAAAGAAAGAGGGTTTCGTTTCTTCCTCTTCAGCGATCTCAGAAAACTCTTCTGAGTGAGTCATTACTGATTCTTCCCCGTCTTCAATATACTGGCTCTCTGAATCTTGACCTATATCTTCTTGATTTTTAGCCGTATCGTCTTCTTTATTCTTCAAAAACTTCCGTTTTTTAGGCTCCTCAGACTTCTCTTGATTTTCAGCAGCCTTACGGCGCTGATATTCCAGATGTTTCTTTTGCCAAGGCGTAAGGTTTTCTTCACTCATTATTTTTAATTTCTTTCACAAGTTGATAAAGTCGGTCGCTTGCATCAGGAACTCCTGCTTTTTTACTGGCTTCCGACATGGCTTGATAGAGACTTTCATCAGAAAATATTTCCGAAATGCTTTCCAGCATTTTTTCAGCCGTAAGCTCTGCATCTCTGATCATCTTGGCAGCCCCAATGTCAACAAGTGCCTGAGCATTTTTCGTTTGATGGTCTGCCGTTACATTTGGACTCGGCACAAAGATGGTTGGAAGACCAAGTGCTGTAATTTCCGCAATCGTCGTTGCTCCTGCACGGCATAAAATTAAATCTGATGACGCCAGCACTTCAAGCATGTTTGAAATGTAAGGACGAATCGCAATATTTGCACTTTCCTTATATTTAGCAAATTCTGCATAATCTTCATCGTAGTAAATCTGTCCTGAAGCGTACACAAGCTGATAATCTTTTTCTGCAAACTTAGGAAGGGCGGCTTTCACAGCTTCATTGATGGTTTGTGCACCACGTGAACCTCCAAAAATCACCACTGTTTTTTTATCCTTTTTGAGCTCATACTCTGTTTCCAAAATATCTGTTGCTTCTAAACTGGCAACTTCTTGCGCACGAGGATTACCAGTAAAAACTGTTTTTTCCCTCGGAAAGTAGGGTTTTGCCGCTTCAAATGCCACAGCAACCTTATCCACATACTTGCTTAAAAACTTATTTGTTATTCCTGGAATAGAATTTTGTTCATGCACAAGTGTTGGAATCTTAAGCTTGGCTGCTGCATAAAGAACAGGACCTGCGGCATATCCTCCTGTACCAATCACCACATCTGGTTCAAAGTCTTTAATAATCTTCTTAGCGTCTGAGGTGGACTTCAAAAATTTATAAAGGGTCTTAAAGTTGCTAAAGGAAAAGCTACGGCGGAAACCTTGTATATCTACTGTTTTAAAGTCGATGCCAGCCGCAGGTACAATTTTGCTTTCTAATCCCCGTTCTGTCCCAACATAGAGGACATCGGATTCTGGCTCAATCGTTTTTAGATGATTGATGAAAGCCAAAGCTGGATAGATATGCCCGCCTGTACCGCCTCCAGTTACAATAATTCTCATCTTATTTCAGTTCACCTTTCAATTCTTCAAAGGCTTTGATAAACATGTCGCCACGTTCTTCAAAGGTCTTGTATTGATCCCAGCTGGCACTAGCAGGACTAAGCAAAATCGTGTCACCGGCTGTTGACTTTTCAAAAACTTCTTTAAGTGCCGTGGCAACATTTTCACTGGGGACTGTCGGGATGTGTAACTGATCCGCAAGCTTTTGAAGTTTGGGAGCAGTTTCTCCAAACACAGCCATTCCTTTAAGGCCAGAAACAACAGGCAGCAACTCATCAAAGTCATTTCCCCTATCTAGTCCGCCTGCTAAAAGCCACAGCTTACTGTTCTCAAAACCAGAGAGTGCTCTTTTTGTTGCCAAGATGTTTGTAGCCTTACTGTCATTATAAACTTTCCGTCCAGAAATTTCGCCCAAGTATTGCAACCGGTGCTTGACACCAGAAAAGCTTGTTAATACTTTAATAATGGCTTGATTTTCAACACCTGACAGTTTTGCAACAGCTATTGCTGCTAGAGCATTTTCTAGATTATGTTCTCCTGGTAAGGGCAGTGCTGCGGTTTCCATAATAAATTCATCCCGAAAATACAGTTTGCCTTCTAAAGAATAGGCACCATCGACTTGCTGTTCAGTAGCAAAAGCTACGACTTGAGCTGCAGTATGCGCTGCTAAAGCACGGCACTTCTCTTGATTAAAGTTAAGCACCAAGTATTCATCAGCAGTCAAGTTTTCTTGAATGCGCCATTTGGCTGCTTCATAGGCTTCCTGCGAACCATGATAATCTAAATGTGACGAGAAAATATTTGTAATCAGAGCAATCTTTGGCTTAAAGTCAATAGTCCCCATGAGTTGGAAACTTGAAAGCTCCATGACAAGAGTATCTTTTTCAGTAGCTGTAGCAGCCACTTCCGAAGCAGGGAAGCCAATGTTTCCTGCTAATTTTGCTGACCGGCCATCAGCATTTAAAATCTCCGCGATGAGTGTCGTTGTTGTTGTTTTTCCATTTGTACCTGTAATACCGATAATGGGCGCCTCAGAGACGAGGTAAGCCAGCTCAACTTCTGTTAGGACAGGAATTTTTTTAGCTAAAGCTCGTTTAACCATTGGATTATCGTAGCGAATGCCTGGGTTTTTTACCATATAAGCAAAACCTTCGTCCAAAAGTTCAAGAGGATGGTTCCCACAAATGACTTGGATGCCTTCTTTCAGCAAGGCTTTGGCTGCTGGATTTTCATCAAAAGCTTTTCCATCATTTACAGTAACTAAAGCTCCCAATGAATGAAGCAAGCGTGCAGCAGCTTCTCCAGACCTTGCCAATCCAAGGATAAGCACTTTTTTTTGTTCAAAAGTTGTGTTTTTTTTCATTGTCCCTATTCTTTCTACGTCCCTCTATTTTACCGCTATTTGCCTATTTTTTCAATATAGAGTTTACATTACACTGGTGACACTAAAAAAAGCAGAAAGCATTTTTGCTTTTCTGCTTTTTGTTCAAGTACGTAGGAAACGTGAGAGGAAAGCTTTTGTGCGTTCTTCTTTTGGCGAACCAAAGATTTCTTCAGGACTACCTTCTTCAGCAATGACTCCTTTATCCATGAAGATTACACGATCACTCACATCACGCGCAAACCCCATCTCATGGGTGACGATAACCATGGTAAGACCCGTTTCAGCTAAACCTTGCATGGTTTGCAAAACTTCGCCAACCATTTCAGGGTCTAGAGCTGATGTCGGTTCATCAAAAAGAATGACATCAGGATTCATTGAAATCGCACGTGCGATAGCAACACGTTGCTTTTGTCCACCTGAGAGTTGTGCAGGTTTAGCATTCGCAAATCTAGCCATCCCCACTTTTTCTAGATTTTCCAAAGCAATCTTTCTTGCTTCCTCTTGACTTTTTTTCAATACAGTGACCTGACCGGCCATAACATTTTCAATAACATTCATGTTGTTAAAGAGGTTAAAGCTTTGGAAAACCATGCCCAAATGTGTACGATACTGAGGAATGTCAAAGCCTTTTTCGAGAACATTTTCTCCCTTATAAATGATTTCACCACCGCTAGGCTTTTCTAGCAAATTAATTGAGCGAAGCAGGGTTGACTTACCACTTCCTGATGAACCAATGATAGAAATAACTTCGCCTGTATTAACGGTCAAATGGATGTCTTTTAAGACTTCATTGTCTCCGAATGATTTTTTTAAGTGATTGATTTCTAAAATAGCTGTCATTTAGGCCTCCCCCAATTCTTGGACTTGCATCTGGTTTTGGATTGGAACATAAGCATCTGGCCCATCCATTTTTCTTTCTATAAAACGGAGAATACGTGTTACTGTGAAAGTAAGAACAAAATAAATTGCGCAAATCACAGCAAACGTTTGGAAATACATAAAGTTTTGCTGTGCCACTGTAGTCCCTTGGAAAAAGAGTTCCGTTACTGAAATCACAGACAAGACGGATGTGTCTTTAATGTTAATCACAAACTCATTACCTGTTGCAGGAAGGATATTTCGTAAAACCTGTGGTAAGACAACTTTACGCATTGTTTGCCCGTGTGTCATTCCAAGAGCCTGTGCTGCTTCAAATTGTCCTTTATCTACAGAGAAGATTCCTCCACGAACAATTTCTGACATATAAGCCCCTGTGTTAATCGATACAATAATCAAAGCTGCCACAGTACGGTCCAAGCTAATTCCAAATGCCAGAGCAGAGCCATAATAAAGGACCATTGCTTGAACAATCATCGGTGTCCCACGGAAAATCTCGATATATGCTGAGATAATCCAGCCAAACACTTTATATAAGAAAGCTAAAAACTTATTACTGATTTCAGGAATTGTACGGTATACACCAATAAGAAGCCCTAAAATGGTACCAATAATCGTACTGATAAGTGAGATAAACAATGTCATCCCTGTACCATTAAGGAACTGTTTCCCATTGTCTTTCACAATGCCAATAATCTGATCATACCAAGTTCCTTGTGTTTTTGCTTCTGGCTGCGCAGCAATCATCTCATCCATCAGCTCTTTTTGATCCTGCACTGAGAAACCTGTTAAAAAGCTATTGATTGCTGCTAAATTAGGGTCATTTTTACGGACACCAACCGCTACTGTCGTATCCTCTGAGTTCGTTACGAAACCTTGACCTTCCCCAAATTCAATCATTTTAAAGTCAGGATTTGCTTTTTCTGCCGTAATCCCCTCAGGTCGCTCTGCAACATAGCCATCAATAGCCCCACTTTGTAAGGCAACTCGCATACTCGAAAAGTCTTTCATGGCTGTTTGTTTATTTACATTCTCAATCTGATCAATCATATTGTAGTGGAAAGTTCCGAGCTGAGCGGTAATTTTTGCTCCTGAGAAATCAGCCAAACTTGAAGCTTGGGCAAACGCTCCGCCACTTTTTACCATCATAACAAGATTCGACGTATAGTAAGGCTCTGAGAAGTCAATCTGTTCTTTACGCTCTGCTGTAGGAGACATCCCTGCGATAATGGCATCAATTTTTCCTGACTTAAGAGCGGGAAGTAAGCCATCCCAGCTGGACTTTACAATGACCAGCTCTTTATTCAATTTATCCGCAATTTTTTTCGCAACTTGTACATCATAGCCGTTGGCCCATTGTCCATCTACACCCTCGATAGGAACTGCACCGTTGCTTTGGTCATACTGTGTCCAGTTAAAGGGGGCATATGCTGCCTCCATCCCCACACGGAACTCCTCTGCACTAACCTTTGAGTTTCCAATAAATAATACCGTAAACAACGTCAAGGCAATTAATAATAGGTTTTTCCTTTTCATAACACTCTCTCTTTCATATTTTACAAAATCAATATAATGTAAAGATCACGAATAGGCGCTTTGCCTTCTCCCAATGAGACATGCGGGAAATTAACCTAGAAATGCCCCTATCATTGTATTCGAATATACGATGACAGTAGTAATAAACATAAAAAGCAACCTTCACATAAGGAGGTTGCTAAACGTTGAATATGACGCATTTATCAATAACGAATAGCACTCCGCAAAACTGCGACAGTTCAGCAAGTATCCCTTGCTGCCCCAACAAATCTACTTGGACGAGTAGATTCATTTCGGCAATGTCTCCTCCATTTTACTTCAACGCTTGTCCAGCTCAGTAAAACTTCCTATTCATTGCGACCTCTATCATTTTATTTGTATTTTGTACTCTAAATCTTAACCTTTTTTCAGATGAATGTCAACAATTTACTCGAATCATCAAACAAGTCAAATTAATTATAAGGAAATTAAAAAGTCTGTCGACAGCTTCTTTAAGGCATCTACAGACTTTTATGTTTATTTAATTTTTGGAATTTTCAGCGTGAATTTAGAACCTTCACCCAAAACAGAGGTAACACTAATCTCTCCCTCATAGTTTTCCACAAGGCGATTAATAATAGATAGTCCAAGACCTGTACCACCTATATCACGATTTCGGGCTTTATCTGCACGGAAGAAACGCTCGAAAACATGTTTCAGGTCATCTTCACTGATTCCATAACCCCTGTCTTCAACAGTCGTAATAATATAATCTTCGTCTTCTGCAAGATGAAGATTGACTTCTTGGCGATCTTTTGGCGAATATTTTATCGCATTATCGATCAGAATTTTCAAACCTTGCTCATAGTGATTAGGATAAATATGGGCCAAACTGTCCGGACTCAAATCGTTTTTCACAGACATTTTTAAGTCGGGATGAATAAGTAAAAAGTTTTTCATCAGAAAATTCGAAACTTCCGTTGGGTCACAGATTAAGTCCTCATCTTGAAAATCAATGCTCTCCAAACGGGCTAAGGCGAGCATCTCTTCAAGCATTGTCCGCATTGTTTTTACTTCTTCAATACTCGCAATCAGTGATTCGTCAAGTACCTCAGGATCATTTTTCCCCCAACGATTCAACAAGTTCAAATGTCCGTCAAGTACTGCCAGAGGCGTTCTTAACTCATGACTCACGTCAGAAACGAAACGCTTCTGCTGATCCACATAATCGTTGAGTTTTATCATCATGTCATTATATACCGTAGCCAACTCTTCAATCTCATCCCCTGTTTGAATAAGAACAGGTTTGAAATCCATGCTTAAATTGTTTGCTCTGGTCGTAATAGCATCGTGTAAGCGTTCGAGCGGTTTGATGTAACGACTGGCCATGAAATAACCCACAAACTGAGCGATAAAGAGGGCGATAATTTCCAAAATAATAAGAGCAATAAGAAGTTTCGTACGTACGCTGTAATAATAACTCATATCGTAGAAGGCCTGAACATAACCGATCAATTCCCCTGTCTTGCTCGAAAATACAGGGCGTTCAGCTAAATAGCCAGAATAATCACCAAATGTGCGTATAGCAACACTCGAATCTCCCACATCTTTTCTCAGAGGAAAATTATAGGCCCGTGTAGAGTAGATGAGTTTTTCATTCACATCAAAGACGTAAAAAGACTTTCGGGAACCAATCATGCTCCCTAAAGTTTCAAGTTCATTTTCTCGCCACTGCTTTGAAGCGGTATAGTCTTGTCCATAACCCAAGTAATCAAAGAGGTTTTCCTCTGTAAGCTCATTTTCAGAGCGTGCCAAACGCTGCTCCACGTTATCCAAGGCTTGCAGCATGTCACCTTTTTCAGCATTAATAAAAGTGGTTATTGTGAGTTGATAAATCAGTACTGTAAAAATAGTGAAAGTGATGAAACAGAAAATCGTATTTGCAAAAGCCCAGCGCAGCATGATACTGCGCTTTCGCTCTGGAAGACTTTCTATTTTCTCTCTTTTCGCATCAAAAAATTTTATCATGTCGCATTTTTCTATTTCTTTTAGATGACATAAAAGGAACAAATCTAGTGACAAAGCCACTAGAAATTTTCTTATTTATTCGCTATGTTATTTACGGTCACGCATGACGTAGCCCATACCACGGACAGTTTGGATATAGCTTTCACGTCCTTCCACATCAATTTTGTTACGCAAGTAACGAATGTAGACGTCAACGACATTTGTTTCAGTGCCTTCATCATAACCCCAGACTTCTGAAACCAAGTATTCACGTGTTACGACATCTCCAACATTTTGCATGAGTGTCAAAAGCAAGTCGTACTCACGGCGGGTAAGGTCAATAACTTTTTTACCACGATGAACAGTGCGGTTGGTTTTGTCAATGACCAAGTCGCGGAATGAAGTGTTATCTGCTTTATCTGCAGCTTGGATATGGTCTTCACGGCGGAAGAGTGAACGCACACGCGCCAAAAGTTCTTCAATAGCAAATGGTTTTGTGATATAGTCATCAGCTCCAATATCAAGACCTGCGACACGGTCCATTGTTGAGTCACGCGCAGTCATCATGATAATATGCGTATCTTTTTCACGGCGCAAGCGACGTGCTACCTCAAAACCATCAAGTTCTGGCAGCATTAGGTCAAGCAAAATCAAGTCATAATCTTTTGACATTGCTTCTTCAAGTCCTTTGCGACCATTGTCTTGAACAGCAGTTTGATAGCCTTCATGCTCAAGTTCAAGTGAAACAAATCTCGCAATGTTTTTATCGTCTTCGATAATCAAAATACGTTTAGATGAATTCATAGTTTAGCCTCATTTATATCTTTTTTAATTTTATTTCCTCTATAACAAAATTATAATACAATTGTAATTTTGTTGCAAGTGTTTTATGAGATTTTTCTTAATTCTTTTCTTCCGAGAAAAGACCCGCCAAATCTGCAAAAGGAGATTTATTTTCCTTATCCGCTTCTTCTTCCTTTTGTTTCTGGTAATCCGCTTCAGACAAGACTGTCCAGTTTTTCCCTGACGGTAGTTTCCCGTCCTCCCTCTCATCCTCAGACAGAATCTGCAACGGGATTTCTAAAAGAATATTATCTGCTACAGACTCTGATAAACTGATCCAATCTTCGTCCAATGTAAAGATCATGTCATCATCTAGTAAATCTTTGTTCTCTTTAAGAAACGCCTCCGTTGTAAATGCTTCACTGACCGAAAGTTCCATCAGATAATCGACGGGTTTCAAACTACGTGAAGAGGGAAGAACCAGTTCCGCTTTAAGCGTATAGTCTAGGTAGTAAATACCTGTATCATAGGAAATTTGTCCTTGAATCTTCACTGGCTTTGCATCAAGAATTTCTTCTGAACGCTGCTTAAGCTCAGCGGTCAAATCAAGTTCTTCCTCGAATTCAATTGTTTTCTTTTTTGATACTTCAAGAATCGACCACTTCATTGTTTATTTTTCCTTTATCTTTATTTCAGAATAAAAGAGCATTTCCTTGTCATGCACCTTATCCCTATATCGTGTGATACCTTCCTCTATTATATGATATTTTTTTAATTTTTTATAGTCCTATAAGTAAAAATAAAAAAGCGCCGAAGCACTTTCTTTATTTTCCATATTTTTTGTTGAAACGAGCGATACGTCCGTCTGCCGCTTGGAATTTTTGACGGCCAGTGTAGAATGGGTGTGAGTCAGAAGAGATTTCCACACGAATCAATGGATAAGTGTTCCCGTCTTCCCATTCAATAGTTTCTTTAGAGCCTTTAGTTGAACCGCTCAAGAACTTAAAACCTGTACTCGTATCCATAAATACAACAGGTTGGTAATTAGGATGGATGTCTTTTTTCATTTTGCAAAATTTCCTTTCTGCCTTGGACTGTTTGCCAGACCAAAGTTTGTTAGACCATAATATTCTAACAGAATTGTTCTTGAAATTCAAGCTTTTGCTCAAATGAATGAAAAATTTCCTCGCACATCCTATGATATCTGCAACATTTACCTTTCTTTATCTTCTACTCCTGCATCTGCTCTCAGAAGTTCTTTTCGAATTTGGGACATAAAATATAAGGAACCCGTCATCACTACTAACGCATCTGCTCCCAGAGAATCTTTCAGTTCCTTATACTTCTCTCGCCAATCAGCTGCAAATGTCACGCCTTCTTTTTTCAAATATGAAACTTCTTCCACGTTCATGGCTTGGGGATAATCAAAACTAGTTAAAACCAAGTCTGCTCCCTTTAATGTCCGAAGCATTTTTACCATCTCATCGATTTCCTTGGTCACAAGAGCCGAGAAGATTATGGTTATTTTTTTATCAGGAAATTCTGCTCTTAAATTTTCTAGAAGACGGCTGATCGCCTGCGTATTGTGCGCACCGTCAAGAAGAGTCAGGGGACTTTGAGCTATCACTTCCATACGAACGGGCCAAAAAGTTGTCCGTAAGGCCTGCCTAATGTCTAGCATATCAAGCGTGATATTGGCTTCATCAGCATAGAGCAAAGATACTTTCACTGCTAGGGCGGCATTCTCTATCTGGTGCAAACCAAGCAATGACTTTTCTAGATTATCAAGTTGACAGTGCTCATCTCGGTAATTAAAACGCTCTTTGCTTAATCGCTCAATCTGGTAATCTTCACCAAACTTATAATGTTTAGCCCTGTTTTTTTGTGCTGTTTCCTCTATTACAGTCAGTGCTTCCTCGACAATATTTCCAGTGACAAGAGGTGTTTCATACTTAATAATGCCTGCTTTTTGCGCTGCAATCTCTGCAAGGCTTGTCCCCAAAAATTCCCTATGGTCAAGCCCAATCGTAGTAATCACCGTAATCAAAGGTTGAATGACGTTCGTACTGTCTAGCA
The DNA here is from genome assembly GCF_016758115.1 of Lactococcus garvieae. Taxonomy (GTDB): domain Bacteria; phylum Bacillota; class Bacilli; order Lactobacillales; family Streptococcaceae; genus Lactococcus; species Lactococcus muris. The sequence continues at coordinate 5,372 of NZ_WIVG01000044.1, read as the reverse complement.
AGCCCCCAAGACCTACTTCAATCAAGGCAACATCTACCTTTTCATCAGCAAAATACTGGAAAGCCAGCGCTGTGATGATTTCAAACTCGGTGATTCCGGCGTATCTTTCTTCTTGGTCAAGTTCATCAACTAAAGGCTGTAAACATTCCACATACTTTATAAGTTTCTCATCCGAAAGCGCTTGACCATTAATTGCTATCTGCTCGCCAAAAGTTTCAATATAAGGACTTGTAAAGGTGGCGACTCTGAGCCCCGTCTGCCTTAAGATTTTTGCTGTAAAAGCAAGAGTTGACCCTTTACCATTTGTTCCAGCAAAATGAAGCATTGACAAAGTTTTTTCAGGATTTCCCAAACGCTTTAAAAGTTCTTCTATCCTTGTCAAACCCGGACGAATCTTGAAATGCCGTCGGGAGGAAATCCAATCTAAAGCCTGTAGTCCGTCCATTCCCAAGTCCTTTCATCACTTAAGCTTTCGCACATATATTCTTGTACTCGTCTTCATGCCAGTGACACCTTTCAACCTTGTGCCTACTTGAAAAACCTTCCGCAAAACAGGAGTTACAGCTTTCTAACAGTTCACAAGAGCCACAGACGCTCTTTGAAGGTGGGGTCATACCAGAAAAAAGACGGGTATTTCTGGTGAAAATAGACTCAAGATTTTCTGTGTTCAGGTTTCCGATATTAAGTTTGAAAATAGTACATGGAGAAAAGGTGAGCTTAGGTGTTAGGTTATACAGACGGTAACCTGCCCCACAGTTTTTATTGGTTTGACATTCAACATCTTCAAATTCTTCAATCCTCCCAATATAAAAATCTTTGGTTTGATACTTTTCTTTTAAACGCTTCATGATATGTGCGTATTCTTCATGGTTGATTTGAGAGGAGATATGATTATCCTCGGCCCGCCCCATATCTGTAATGAGTCCCAGACGGTACTGATAAACTCCCAAGTCTCTTAGAAAACCGCACAGCTCTTCTATCTCCTCTATATCTTGTTGGACCAAACAGGTGGCTACACTTGTGGAAATCTTTCTCGCAATGATTTCCTTAATGAAACGTATGGCGTTATCATAAGCCCGCTCGTCACAGCGGATTTTATTGTGATTTTCTGCCAAACCGTCTAAACTGACCTGGATAGAAACTTTCTTTCCGACGAGCTTATCTATAATCCTTTCCATACGTCTGTTCCAATAAAAACCACTCGTGGTTATGCTGAACTTTATCTTTTTTGCCAGAAGAAAGTCAATCACGTCCTCAATATATGGATAGGCAAAGGGTTCTCCGCCGGTGAGTTGAAAATAGTTGGTTCCTAAAGCAGTCAGCTCTTCTAACAGCGGCATGAGTTTATCGATATCCATGCTGGAACCAATACCAGCATTGGCATAACAGTGCTTACAGCGGAGCGGACAATTATGAGTCAGCTCAAGCACCATAGAATCAGGCACAAAGTACTCTCTACTCCCTCTAATATCCACAGGCGCTTCCTGCCGTTCATCATGGGACTTTAGTAATGCCTTTTCCTCCAAACTCTCGATAAATTCAGAGATGATAGCGGCTGCTTTAGTTTCTTCTTCATTAAAATGCTGGCTCAACTCATCGGTGAGTGTCTCAAAAGTATGCACACCATCCAATCGTTTTAAAATCTCGAAAGCTGTTTCATTAATCCCCATTTCATCCCAGTAATTGTCTGAGACATAGGCCAAACTTAAGCTGTTCGGCTGCTGCTTCAAATACGCTTCATCAATAAGGCTAAGATATTTCTTCAAGTTTTTCCTCCTCTTAAACTTCATGTTTCTCTTTTAAAACTTCCAATGCTTCCAAGGCGCACAAAAAGGTATGATTTCTGTACATGTAAACATTTCTCGTTCAAAGATTTTTGCTTCTGCCATTTTCCAGTCTCCTTTCTTATGGATGGGAATACTTGTAAAACACCTGTACTTCTCCCTCAATACCTGTATTATCATGCTTTAGTTTCGCATTTTCAAGACCTAAAAAGTGCATAAATGGCACTAATTACTCTAAAAAATACTGCTTGCCCTCTTTTATAAATAAAGTTCGTTAACAAAATCGATACTTTTTTCTATGAAAACGGGCAAGCAAAAAGAGCCCTTTCTCAGACTCTTTCCTATAAGGTATAATATGGTAGTCATCAGGACTATTTCCAATAAGGAGGGGGGGGGAACACCATGTGGTTGACATCTCGCAAGCCCTAGGAAACAGGAAAAACATTTCTGCACTTTTCACAGCACGGTCTCCTTTCTGAGAAGTTCACAGATGCATACTTGAAACTCTCTACATGCTCCTGTTTCATTATCCGGTTTTAAGCTGTGAATTTCAAGCTCTAAAAGATGCGGGAATACAGATATTTATTTCTGAAAATCCTTCTTTATTCCTTTTCAAAATAAATTTTATTACGAAAATAAATACTTTTTATTCTGTATTGAACGAGAGAAGCAAAACTCAAAAAGAGTCTTATTACAGACTCTCTCTTATAAAGATCAATGCAGTCGTTCTCAAGACTTCCAATAAGGGCGGGGATACCATGTGGTCAAAAATGGACATCCTCCAACGTTTAAGGCAACAATTTTTGCACTTTCCATCACACATCCTCCTCTCTAATAATATTCATGGAAGTAAAAGATGGTTTACTTTACGATTTATCTCTCATATCTTCCATACACGACATTATCAAGCTTTACTCCAAAACTTTCAAGCTTTAAAAGGTTCATGAAATAAAACTTTTTAGAAGTGAAAAATACTATATAAGCTCCTCTTGCTCTAATAATACGCTTAAAATAAAACTTTTATAGCTGTATACTCTTAATTTTTTAAGCTGCCATATTGTCCAGCTCCGTATTTTCTTTTCCGTGAGTAGTTCTGAGCGCTCTCTGGTCAAGACAAAACTTAAAAAGAGCCCTGACTAAGGCTCTCTTAAATGAAGTGTAATTTGATGACCAGTTTTGCTTGGAGAATCAGAAAGGCTTGCTTGATATGTGGTGCCAGAGCGGGCAAGCCTTAGGTTCTTGAGCACAAAGCTTTGCTCGTTTCATCTTCTCGTCTCCTTTCTATATTATCTATATATCTAAGCCAAAAAGCTCTAAATATCAATACTGTTTATTTTATATGGACAACAAGCGCGGGAACCACACCGTGAGCAAACCATACTATAAAACCTCTGATGCGTGCTTCTCGTGCATAAAGCCCAGAAGCACCATAGCTATCCTCTGAGGGGGAACGTAACCAAGAGATGCTGACACCGTTATTATATAATCTGTCTCTGTAATGAATAGCATTTAAAATCAGCTTCCCAGTATAATAATCCGCAGGCCAACCCTGTTTTTTCTCAGCCAAATCACTGCCGCTCAAAATAAAAGCTTGCTTATGCCCGTACGAATGATTGACTACGGTAGGGTATGTCTCTGGTCCAATCACATGTACCCGCCATGAATGTGTACTTATATTCCCATCATTATAAGACTTCCAGCCCAACTTTTTCATGTCCATAAAAATAGGATTATGCAAATATACAGGAACGACTGCTTTTTCATAGTCTGTTCCTTTGATCTTTTCCTGATACCATGCATCAACTTCCTTTTTGACAAGGCTATCTCTGTAGCCATCGTTCAGCCAGCTTAAGCTTGAAGAGGGATAGTAGTGATGGTGTTCAAGAGAAAAATGTGAGAAAGCAATAGCCTGAGTTGAACCAATCATCACATTTCCCTCTCCCATGTCCTTTATCACACTCCATGTCTGATTCATGAAAGTTACAGTTCCGTCATGGTTATTTATCGGTTCAAAGTTGCCATCAGCTTCTGAAGACGTCACGCTACTATAAGATTGCCCTCTGCTCGTCTCTCTAGCTTTAGCTCCCTCTACTCCACAAAATACAGCCAGCACGACAAGTGAGGATATTATCATGAATTTATACATCTCGTCAACCTCCTTTTTATGTAGTTCTCTTTATTTATATCTTAAATTTTTCTAAATTTCCAACACATAAAGTTTACGTTTTAAAAATATCTCAACTTTTTATTTCATGAATGCTCTCGTTACTATAACGTAAAGTTTCTATTTTGTAACTTTTTAATTTCCAGGATTCATTTCTTTTACGTTTATGTGTGGTAAAATACATTTATGAAATATTTTTGGAGGTTATAAATATGCCAAGAGGAACTCGAGAAAAAATTGTCAATGCTTTCTTTCGTTGTGCGAATAAACATCCCGATATTCATCACTTCACCATAGCCGAGATTGCTGAGGAAGCCGGTGTTAGTCGGCAGGCAATTCAGCGTAAGCATTACAGGACGGTTGAAGAACTGATACTCGATATTCGCAGGCAGGTTAATGACAAGGTTAAGAAAGAACTTGACTTTCACTATCCAAAGGAAGGTATTTCACCCTACCATGTTTTTGCAATGCACATCCTGCCTGTAATTTATGAATACAGAGATTGGCTAAAGGTGTTATGCACAACCTGCATGGACCCTCATTGGATGAATTTCATTGAAACACAGTACAAGGAGTGGTTTGCACCTTATCTCGTTGAGGATGTAAGCAAAACAGGTTTTTCAAAGGAGTTTGTGAAGAACTTTATCGTGAAGGAAGTCCTAAGCATCGTTGCAAGCTGGCTTTCGGAAGATCTTCCTGAACCTCCTGTTTCTTTTTCTAGGAAGTTTTTGCTCCTTACCTTAACTTCAGAAGAACTCTTTATCGCTCCCCAATATCACTACAAGGCACCTGTGATTTGTAAAAAATAATTGTATCAGACCCCCTATATTTTAAGTAGAGCAAATCCAAAGGGATATGCCCTCCCTAAAACATAAAGGAGGAAAACGAATGATACTTTTAAATCACTGAACTATGTAAAAGTGATACTGCTATTCCATGTTTTTGAAATAGATGTACCACACCGGAAAATCGGAGGTAGACAAAATGAAAAAAACGAAAATGGCAATGGGGTTAGCCAGTTTGACCCTAGTGTGTGGCGCTAGCTTTGCTACTCTAAGAACAGCTTATGCTGAAAGTTCACAAAACGTCCGGCAGATTGGAAAAACGACACAATCACAACAAAGTAATGTAAAGGATATACACGATGATGTGTATGCCTTGTTGAAACGCCTGTCCTTGGGCCTCTCTGCTTATCGAGTGTCTCAAGGTCTACTTGATTCTAAGTATCAAATCACTAAGGATAGTCCAGATGGGTATAGCAGTCCTTGGCTGTTTCAGGTCACAAAAGAACCTTTCTTTTACTTAAGCCCTAATCTCAACACAAAAGATTCTGGTGACATGTCAACCAATGTCACCACTTTTGACAACAATTCAGATTCTGCAATAATATGCAGTACGCCCAGCTTTTCCTACACAGGTACAGA
>NZ_WIVG01000043.1 GCF_016758115.1 Lactococcus garvieae | reverse complement strand
GTAACTCATTTTACTTTTACCACCGCAGAGTTGACAGAACCAAAAATTCTTATACAGTGGCTAAGCTTTTTTCATTTTTGAGACTTTTATCTCCCCTTTTTATTATAAGATTTGGTTGTAGCTCCGTTCAAAAGCAGAACTCATATCTGCAGTTGCATCATCAAAGGCTACTTTTTTCTCAAAAGTGCCATGTACAATGATTCGATTTATAGCTCCGGGGTCTGCACAGGTCACCAAAGTAATCTCCGTTTTTCCCGGTCTATCATCAATGACTTCTGAATGTTCAGGTGAAACAACGAACACTTCAGTAATCCGGTATTGGTAGATATTATTCTTATCTGTAACATAGATTACCATCCCTTTCTTGGCCCGCTCTAAAGGGGTAAAAAGAAGGTTGGTATTGCTTGTAAAACCAGTAACATTATGACTCGCCAAAGCATAATTACCTTGCCCCATCACCTGATCTTCTTTCATTGTTCCTGCTCCGAAGGCCAGATTTGCATTAGCTAGGCCTTTGAAAATAGGAAGGTTAATCCCAACCTCAGGAATAGCAATTCCTCCAATCACCGGCATCGCTTGACGATTCATCTGGTCGCGCAAAACCTGCTCAAAACTAATAGATTCTACGCTGTCAAAGTCAAAGGTCGCCTCTGCTTCTTTATTTTCTTTAATCGTTTCTCGTGTCACATTATTAATCTGATAGTGGCTCGAATTTAAACCGATGAGCCAATTTCGAATAGGTTTATTAAAAACAAGAGCTAAACCTACAAGAAAAAGGATCACAATAAGAAAATTGATAAATATCTTTTTCCCACTTTTCTTCTTTTTTGCCATTTACTCTTCCTTCTATTTTAAGTCATCTATCTTGCCCATTTTATAGTTATCATTGGTTAATTCAAATTGATCTTTGAGGCCTTCTGTGATATAAACTTTACTGTCCTTGTCCACAAATACAGCTTGTACATTCTCCAAAGTTTGAACATATTCATAACCTTTTTTGGTGCCAAGAGCATAAATCATCGTAGACAGTCCATCGCCATTACTGGCATCCTCTCCTGAAATCAAAAGGGTGATGCTGGCAATGTCATTATCAAATGGAAAGCCCGTTTTGGGATTCAAAATATGTGAGTAGCGGTGACCATCAACTTCTAAATATCGCTCATAAATTCCCGAAGTGTTCACATGTTGATCCCTTGCTTTTAAAATACCCAGCTGTGATTTTTCAGAATCGTTCGGATCTTTGATAGCTATTGTCCAAGGATCACCACCATTGCGCGGGGATTGCCCAATCACATAGATAGAGCTTGATCCTAAGTCGACAATACCTGTCGTTACTCCGTTATTTTTGAGGTACTCAACCATCTTCATCGCAGTATAGCCTTTGGCAATGGAACCTAAATCAAGCTTCGCGCCTTTCTGACTTAAATAAACAGTACTCTTTTGCTCATCAAATTCAAGAAATTGATGGTTAATCAGTGGTAAAACGGCATTTATCTCTGCTTGTTCAGGCTTACGTGCATCAGGAAAGCCAATATTCCAAAGTTTGCTTAGGGGACCAATCGTAATGTCATAACCCATGTTTTTAGCAGAATAGTTATAACCCAGTTTGATCAGCTCATAAATATCCGAATTTACTTTTACTGGTTGGAGACCTGCCTTATCATTAATCTCAGCAATGACTGACCCTGCCTTATCTACAGAAATCCAATCGTCGTATTTTTCAGCAATCTTTAGAGCTTCTTCAACCGCTTTTTCCTTACCCTTATCATAGACAGTAACTTGGATATAAGTTCCCATCGTTGTGGCATCCTTTTTTATCGGCTGCTCTAAAAGATTACGCGCATCCGTATTTGAACTACAAGCTGCCAGTAAAAAGATACTGACAGCTGTCGTCAAGAATATAAATAGTTTTTTCATTTTATTCTTCAGTATTTGGAACTGTATCTGCTTCACTTACTTCTTCGTCTTCTTGCTCAGGTTCAACAAGAGCAAAGGTCATAATTTGTGCTTCATCATCTAAACGCATGATTTTCACTCCTTGAGCTGCACGACCTGTTTGTGAAATATTGTCCACACTTGTACGAATCACTACACCTGTGTCGGTAATAACCATGATATCTTCTTTGCCATCAATAGCAGTCAAGCCAGCAAGCTTTCCTGTACGTTCAGTAATATTCATGACTTTAATCCCTTTACCGCCACGGCCTTTCGTTGGATATTCACTCGCAATTGTCCGTTTGCCTAAACCTTTTTCAGAAATAACCAAAACTTCCTGTTCATCATGGACAGTCGCTGTACCAACAACAAAGTCGCCTTCACGCAAACTTACCCCCTTAACACCGGTAGCTGAACGACCCATATCACGAACAACCGTTTCCTCAAAACGGACTGAGAATCCATTATGCGTTCCGATGATAATATTTTCCTCACCTGATGTAAGCAGAACATTGATTAATTCGTCGCCATCACGTAAGTTGAGTGCCTTCAGACCATTCGTACGAATATTCGCAAATTGCTTTGTATTGGTACGTTTAACTAAACCATTACGTGTCGTAAAGAACAGATATCTTTCCTCATCTGACTTCACCACATTGATAACAGTCTGAATCTTTTCTCCTTCGTCAAGTTTCAAAAGATTGACAATAGGCAAGCCTTTCGCTGTACGGCCATATTCAGGAATTTCATAACCCTTCATACGATAAACACGCCCTAAGTTTGTAAAGAAAAGCAAGTTATCATGTGTACTTGTGGAGACCAGATGTTGTACAAAGTCATCATCGGTCATATTCATTCCTTGGACACCACGTCCACCACGTTTTTGCGCCCGGAATTCGTCATTGCTGAGACGTTTGATGTATCCTTTGTTTGAAAGAGTAATCAAGACATCTTCTTCTTCAATAAGGTCTTCATCTTCTAGATTCAACACTTCGCCGACTAAGAGCTCTGTACGGCGCTCATCAGCAAACTTACGCTTAATTTCACCCAGCTCTTCACGAATAATAGCTTTTACACGTTCTGGTTTTGCTAGGATATCTGCCAAATCAGCAATCAAGGCAATAAGCTCTTGATACTCACTTTCAATCTTGTCACGTTCCAAACCTGTCAAACGGCGCAAACGCATATCCAAGATAGCTTGCGATTGCTTATCTGACAATTGGAATTCGTCCATCATCGCTTTTTGAGCAATCGCATCCGTTGCAGATTCGCGGATAATTGTAATCATACGATCAATATTATCCAAGGCAATACGCAAACCTTCTAAGATATGCGCACGGGCCTCTGCACGGGATTTATCAAAGCGCGTACGACGTTCCACAACTTCGATTTGGTGCTCAATGTAGTCGGTCAAGATTTGTTTCAATGACAGAATCTTTGGCGTACCTTTTTCGATGGCCAACATATTGAATCCAAAGGATGTTTGTAACTGTGTAAGTTTGAACAAGTTGTTCAAAATCACGTGAGCAGATGCATCACGACGGACTTCAACAACTAGGCGCACACCTTCACGGCTTGACTCGTCACGGCAGGCTGTAATACCTTCTATGCGTTTTTCTTGTGCCAAACGCACAATATGCTCATGCACTTTTGACTTATTGACCATATAAGGGAACTCAGTGACTACGATACGTTCCTTACCACCAGGTAATTCTTCGATTTCTGTTTTCGCACGAAGTGTAATTGAGCCTTTACCTGTCTCATAAGCACGGCGAATGCCGGATTTGCCCATAACCAGCGCTCCTGTAGGAAAGTCTGGTCCAGGTAACACTTCCATCAAATCACGCGTTGTCGCCTCTGGATTTTCCATCAGTAAGTCAACCGCATCAATTGTTTCGCCTAAGTTATGAGGGGGAATATTTGTTGCCATCCCAACGGCAATCCCTGTTGTTCCGTTAACCAAGAGGTTAGGGAAGCGCGCAGGAAGAACTTCTGGCTCACGTTCCGTTCCGTCATAGTTATCAATAAAGTCAACAGTATTTTTGTTGATGTCTCTGAGCATTTCCAAGGCAATTTTGGACATCCGTGCTTCGGTATAACGTTGTGCGGCAGCACCGTCTCCATCCATGGAACCAAAGTTCCCATGTCCGTCAACCAGCATATGGCGGTAACTCCACCACTGAGCCATACGTACCATTGCCTCATAAATTGAGCTGTCTCCATGTGGGTGATATTTACCCATGACATCCCCGGTAATACGGGCAGATTTTTTATGTGGCTTATCTGGCGTTGTACCAAGCTCATTCATTCCATATAGAATGCGGCGATGAACCGGCTTCAAACCATCGCGTACATCAGGTAGGGCGCGAGCCACAATGACTGACATCGCATAGTCACGAAAACTGGTTTTCATCTCCTCAGCAAGATTGACATTTATGATATTTTTATCTTCCATGTTCTCCTCTTTCAATGTATAAACACTGTTTCTATTATACCATAAATTCTCACTGTTCACCCTTGTTTTTAAATCCCTTGTTCACCTCAACAAGAGGAATTTCCTCTTGTATAAGTCCCACACTTTAGCGACTTATTCCTTGTAAAAAAGCATTTCTTATCATCAAAGGAGGCTGCAAAACTTTAGATAATTTTTCTTAAATACAATGGCTTATGTCAGAAAAACAAAATTATGTCTACATGTTGTATAAAAAAGCCGAAAAAAATGAATTTCCCGGCTTTTTTAGCATCCCCTATCATCAAGGACTGCTTTTATTTTATTTTCGCTTCAATAACGCGCGTGATATCTTCAGATAGTGGATGACCATTACTTGCACGTTCTGATAGACTTAAGTCTGTTAATTCTATATCATAAACTTTACCTATATCTGAGGTAACCTCCAAGACTTGGAGCTCATCACCATCTAAAGTTTCGGTTTCTGTGATACTAAAGAGGTCGACTGTTTCTGGAAGTGGCGCTTTATTCGTATTCACAACACTTCCAGCTGCAAATACAGTGTGTTGATTTGCCTTAAGCGGACGTAAAACTTGAAGTCCTCTGTTTGCACGGCTGGTTTCTGGGATCTCGTCCGACTTCACACGTTTAATAAATCCACGCTGTGTCAAAAGATACCAGCTGTCTGTCTGAACAAAAAAGGCCGCTTTTATCATATCCCCCGCTTTGAGGTTCATAGCTTTAACTCCCGCAGCTTTTGCACCAACTACTGGAACTTCGGAAATATTGAAGCGCAGTGCATAGCCATTTTCCGAAATCAACATCACATCTGCATCACCCTGTGTGATAGGTTCAACCGTAACAATTCTATCTTTTTCACCTTTCAGTTTGCCATAGACTATTGACTTCGAACGATAAGTCCGCCAAGGTCTAAATGAAGCCAGCTCAATTTGTTTTATTTGCCCAGCAGCTGTCACTACCATATAGTTCAATTTTTCATCAAAATTATCTAAAACCTGCGCAAAGAGAATCTCTTCATTGGTTGCAAAGTTATTCAATGTTTGCGACAGATGTTCGCCAATATCCTTCCAGCGTACATCTACTAGTTCATGCACTGGACGATAAATCAGATTCCCCAAACTTGTGAAGAGAAGCAAGTGCTGCGTTGTACGTGCCCCTTCCTTGACGAAAATCAGCGCGTCATCCTCACGTTTTCCTACTTCTTCAACATTTGACGATGCAAAACTACGCGGTGAGGTACGTTTAACATAACCGCCACGTGTTACAGAAACAACGGTTTCTTCTTCGGCAATCAGCTGCTGTGCCTCAATCTCAATCGTTTCTACTGTATCTTGCAGTTCAGAGCGTCTTTCCTTTCCGAACTTCTTTTTCACCTCACGCAACTCACGCTTCATCAAGTTGAATAACGTACGCTCATCGTTGATAATGGCACGCAGTTCTAAAATTTTACTTTCCAGCTCTGACTGTTCATTTTCCAAAGTCACAATATCTGTATTGGTCAAACGATAAAGTTGCAAAGTTACTATCGCTTCTGCCTGTTCTTCACTGAAATCATAGCTCACTTTCAGGTTTTCCTTAGCATCTGATTTATTTTCAGAAGCACGGATTAAAGCAACAACTTCATCCAAGATAGAAACCATGCGGATCAAACCTTCTACCAGATGCAAACGTTTTTCAGCCTTACTCAAGTCAAATTTTGAACGTTTAACGATAACATCCTGACGATGGGCAATGTAAGAGCGCAAAACAGGGAGAACACCGACTTGACGTGGCGTCATGTTATCAATTGCAACCATATTAAAATTATAATTGATTTGCAAGTCTGTGTTTTTATAGAGGTAGTTAAGCACCAGCTGACTGTTGGCTTCTTTTTTAAGCTCGATTGCAATACGTAAACCTTCACGGTCGGACTCGTCACGCACTTCGGAAATACCAGGTACTTTGGCATTTACTCGCACATCATCAATACGTTTGACTAATGTCGCCTTGTTAATCTCATAAGGAATTTCAGTAACAACAAGTTGTTCACGTCCGCCTTTAAGTTTCTCCACGTCCACCTTTGAACGTACAACGATGCGTCCCTTACCTGTTTCATAAGCTTTCTTGATTTCACTACGGCCTTGGATGATAGCCCCTGTAGGAAAGTCTGGTCCGGGCATAAGAGTCATGATTTTCTCAACATCAGCTTTAGGATGATCAATCATGTAGATTGTCGCATCAATAACTTCTGCAAGATTATGTGGCGGAATATCTGTCGCATACCCCGCGGAAATACCTGTTGAGCCATTCACCAATAAGTTAGGAAAACTTGCGGGCAGTACAGTTGGCTCTTTTTCCGTGTCGTCAAAGTTCCACGCATGAGCAACGGTATCTTTCTCAATATCTTTTAACAAATACGAAGAAATTTCTGATAAACGTGCTTCTGTATAACGCATAGCAGCCGGTGGATCACCGTCCATCGACCCATTATTCCCGTGCATTTCAATCAAGGGCTCCAGCATTTTCCAATCTTGTGACAAGCGAATCATCGCATCATAAATTGAGCTGTCACCATGTGGGTGAAAGTTACCCATGACATTACCGACAGACTTGGCAGACTTACGATAAGCTTTATCAAAAGTATTGCCATCCTTATTCATCGAATACAGGATACGACGTTGAACGGGTTTTAAGCCGTCGCGAATATCAGGTAGGGCACGTTCCTGAATAATGTATTTTGAATAGCGCCCAAAGCGCTCGCCCATAATATCCTCTAAAGGTAGAGTTTGTATATTAGACATAAATCCTCCGACATTTATCTCATCTATCTAAATTTTCGAAATGCTTTTTTAAGAGGGGAAATCTTTTAAATCCAAGATCATCTCAACATGTTTAATGCCGTCTTCTAAAAATGGTTCAGAGTCTTCAATAAACCCGAAGGAAGCATAAAATTTTCGAAGATAGTACTGCGCTTCAATGCGCACTGCTGGTTCTCGCCAAGCATGAGCAAGGAAATCAAGGGCCTGTTCCAGCATTTTCTGAGCAAGGCCCTTGCCACGCTGACTTTCCCTAACCAGAACACGCCCAATAGAAGCTTCAGAATAAGAAAGACCAGCTGGTAAAATTCGACAATAAGCCTGAATTTCTCCTGATATGTCTTCTAGCCACAGGTGTAAAGCTTTTTGATCCTTCCCATCAATATCTTGATAAGCACATTCTTGCTCAAGAACAAAAACCTCCGAACGTGCTTCTAAGATTTTATAAAGTTCTGATCTTGTGAGTTCCTCAAAATTTTTAATTTTCCAGCCCATACGTTTATTCCTCTTTGCTTATTTCATTTATAAAGTTTGCCTTCTGCATCTCTTTTAAAAAATCAGAATGGATGGTTACTTTTTCATTATTATAGAGTGTAACGGTTAGACTATACCCCGTAGAATAAGCCGCTGTAACTGCCAAACCGGTCACTTCAAACTTTTGCCAGTTTCGCGCCTTATCTCTACGGTAATACACCAGCTCTTTAGTGATGGGCAAGCTTAACTTTCGCCGCACTTCTTCCGTTACTGCTGTGTCAGCCCCACCAAACAAATCCATTTGTAAACTTTCAGTCGATATAGCTTGCGGTTGAGGCGGACGTGACAAGTTCTGCAAGTATTGGTACAGCTTTGCCGTTATAAGACAGTCATTAAGTGCATCGTGGCTACGTAAATCGATGCCCAAAACATCCTTAAAGGTTTCTAGCTTGTAGTTGGGCATCTGTACCAATTTTTTTGCTTCTGAAAGCGTATCATAAACTTGAAAATGTGGTGCATTTTCTATCTCACAATCTACAATAGCTTGATAAAGGAAGCTGACATCGAAAGGCGCATTGTGGGCAACCATAAGACTATCCCTAGAAAAAGCAAGAAAATCTGGCAAAACCTCTGAAAGAACCGGTTGTTCTACCAAGGCTGCTGGCCAAATTCCGGTCAATTTTGAAATTTTAGTTGGAAGATGAGAGCGTGTAGGCTTAATCAATTGATTAAATCGACCGATTTCTTGGTGCATATCGTTGTACTTCACAGCACCAATCTGGATAATTTCATTTTTTTGAGGGCTGAAACCTGTCGTTTCAAAATCAAACACAACATAATGTTGTACCATTTCATTTCCTCCCTAACTTGGACTTAAAGCTATTTCCTTACTCTAGAAGACCGTATTTTCTTCCAGAGTAAATTTCACGTTGTTTTCAATCCACTTACGACGTGGTTCAACCTTATCTCCCATTAAGACGGAAACACGTTTTTCTGCCTGAGCCGCATCATCTATGGTTACTTGAATCAATGTACGCGTTTCTGGGTTCATGGTTGTTTCCCAAAGCTGCTCTGCATTCATCTCACCCAGACCTTTATAGCGTTGAAGAGTAGCTCCCTTGCCAAAATCTTGACGAAGTTTTTCTAACTCTGCATCCGTCCAAGCATAGGCAATCTTTTCTTTTTTGCCCTTTCCTTGACTCATTTTATAAAGAGGTGGTAAAGCAATATAAACGTGACCATTTTCGAGAAGGGGCTTCATATAACGATAGAAAAAGGTAAGAAGTAAAGTCTGAATATGAGCACCGTCTGTATCTGCATCGGTCATAATAATCACTTTATCATAGTTCCGATCTTCAAGGGTAAAGTCTGCACCAACACCAGCACCGATGGTATAAATCATTGTGTTGATTTCCTCATTTTTGAGGATGTCCTGCATTTTAGCTTTTTCCGTATTGATGACTTTCCCACGCAAAGGAAGAATCGCTTGGAATTTACGGTCTCGTCCTTGTTTTGCCGAACCTCCAGCAGAATCCCCTTCGACAAGGTACAATTCATTTTTATTAGGATTTTTCGTTTGTGCTGGCGTTAGTTTTCCTGAAAGAAGGCCTTTATCTTTTTTACTTTTCTTTCCTGTTCTTGACTCTTCACGTGCTTTACGCGCAGCTTCATGCGCCTCACGGGCTTTAATTGCTTTTCGAATTAATTTCTGTGCCAGCTCACCATTTTCCAAAAGGTAAAAGGTCAGCTTTTCAGAAACGAGAGCATCCACTGCTGGACGAGCTAAAGGCGATCCTAGCTTGTCCTTAGTTTGTCCTTCAAACTGCAGATATTCTTCTGGAACAAGGATAGATAGGACCCCTGTCAAGCCTTCACGATAGTCAGAACCTTCCAAGTTCTTATCCTTATCTTTAAGCAGTCCTGTCTTTCTTGCATACTCATTCATGACCTTAGTTAAGGCTGTCTTTAGTCCTGCCTCATGTGTCCCTCCATCTTTTGTACGCACGTTATTTACAAAAGAAAGAATGTTTTCAGAGTAGCCATCGTTGTATTGTAAGGCTACTTCCACTTGAAATGCATCCTGATCCCCTGAAAAATAAAGGACAGGTGTTAAAGTATCCTTGTCTTCATTGAGATAACTTACGAAGTCCTGAACACCATTTTCGTAGTGAAATTCATCCTTAACCTCTTCATTTCCACGATTGTCTGTAAGTGAAAGCGTAACGTCTTTAAGTAGAAATGCGGATTCATTCAAACGTTCGAATATTGTTTGATATTTAAATTCAATTATTGAAAAAATTGTTGCATCAGGCATGAAAGTAACTTTTGTACCTGTTTTGGACTTAGGGGCCTTTCCAACTTTTTCCAAGGTCGTTACAGGATGTCCGCCATTTTCAAAACGCTGACGATAAACGCTGCCATCGCGGGTAATTTCTACTTCAAGCCAGCTTGACAAGGCGTTTACAACTGATGACCCTACACCATGTAGGCCTCCAGATGTTTTATAACCGCCTTGCCCAAACTTTCCACCAGCATGAAGTACTGTGAAAATAACTTCGACAGTTGGCTTTCCCGTAACGTGTGTCCCCACTGGCATACCCCGCCCTTCATCTTCTACTGTTACGGAACCGTCTTTATTTAAAGTTACAGCAATTTTTGTCCCAAAACCAGAAAGTGCTTCATCGACTGCATTATCAACAATTTCCCAAATCAAGTGATGCAATCCAGTCGAGTCCGTTGAGCCAATATACATCCCAGGACGCTTTCTTACAGCATCAAGACCCTCTAAAACCTGAATCGCACTGTCATCATAATTATTTATATCTATCATTCATTATTCTCCATTTAAGCCAACTTTAACTGGCAGAAATATTCATCTTTCCTATTCTACATTCTTAAGGAGCCTTTGTCAAAGGTCTTTATCATTTGAAGGATCGTTTTTCATTCCTCCACTTCTACAAAAAGAAAAGGTTTTTCTTCATAAAATATCAAAATTCATCAACTTTTATGTTATAATTGTGGAGCTATTATAAACATAAAAGAAAGATGATATGACTACAATAATTTTATGCCTCCTCGCTTATCTTATAGGAGCAATTCCTACTGGGCTTTGGATTGGGAAAGTTTTCTATAAAAAAGACCTGCACGAACACGGGTCTGGAAATACGGGTACAACAAACACTTTCCGCATACTGGGGAAAAAAGCAGGTATCATCGTTTTTATCTTTGACTTGCTTAAAGGAACTTTAGCAACACTTTTACCTCTTATATTTCATGTCCATGGTGTTTCTCCCCTCATTTTTGGATTACTTGCCGTTGTAGGGCACACCGTGTCCATCTTTGACAAGTTTAAGGGCGGGAAAGCTGTTGCCACTTCTGCTGGTGTTGTTTTGGGCTTTAACCCTTTTTTCCTCCTATATTTAGCCGTGATTTTCTTCTTGGTTCTCTATCTCTTTAGCATGATTAGCTTGTCTTCCATTGCAGGAGCCATAGCTGCTCTGCTTGGCGTCCTTATTTTCCCCCACTTTCACTTTATCCTCCCAAACTATGACCCCCTCTTCTCACTGATTATTATGGTTTTAGCTTTAATTATCATCATCCGTCATAAAAGCAATATCCAAAGAATAAAAAACAAGGAAGAATCTCTGGTTCCGTTTGGCCTTAACCTCAGCAAACAACACAATATATAGTATTTTACATAATTCAGACACACAATATCTAGTATCGATAACTTGACTAGGTATTTTTTTTATACTAAAATAAACACATAAACAAAGAAATTTTTTTAGAAAAAATTGGAGAAATAAATTATGGTTACTGTCTACTCAAAAAACAATTGTATGCAATGCAAAATGGTAAAAAAATGGCTCACTGAGCACACTGTTAATTTTGAAGAAATCAACATTGACGAAAAACCAGAATTTGTTCAAACGGTTCTCGATATGGGCTACCGTGCAGCTCCTGTTATCGTCAAGGGAGAGGTTTCTTTCTCTGGCTTTAATCCTAGTGAATTGGCAAAATTGGCATGAAATTAGTATATTTTAGCATAACTGGTCAAACGCGCCGCTTTGCAAACAAAACCCGTCTAGAACATGAGGAGATTTTACCTCACAATCCGGAATTTGAAGTAAATGAAGACTTCCTATTAGTCGTACCTAGCTATGCAGACGAAACACCTGGTGCTGAAAGAAGTATGGACATCATGGATCCTGTCTTTGAATTCATGGCCTACGCCGATAATGCCCAGCACTGCAAGGGAATTGTTGGTACCGGAAACCGTAACTTTGCTTTCCTCTACATCTTTACTGCAAAACAACTGTCTGCCCAATTCAAAATTCCTATCGTTTACGATTTTGAGTTTAATGGCACACCGGCAGATGTCGCTGCTGTTGAAGAAATCGCTGCCCGGCTCGATTCTGGCGCAGCTATCAGTCTTAAATAGTTAGACTGTACAAAAAATAAATTATTAATATGCGGTCTTAAGACCCGGAGAAATATATGTCACTTAAAAATCTTGAAGATGTTACGTACTTTACGCTTAACAATCAAATCAATATACCTGTTAATGGCTCTATTCCTTTAGCAAAAGACAAGGAAGCTATCTCTGCTTTCTTCAAGGAAAACGTCAAACCAAACAGTTTCAAAAAAGATACTTACGCTGAAAAAATTGCGGCACTTCTAGAAGAAGACTATCTGGAAGAAGATTTTATTAACAAGTATGAGATGAGCTTCATCGAACAACTTCACCAAGAATTGGTAGATTTTGGTTTTCGTTTTGATAGTTTTATGGCTGCCTATAAGTTCTACAATCAATATGCCATGAAGAACAATGAAGGCACGCTTTATCTCGAAGACTTTGAAGATCGTGTTTTGATGAACGCCCTCTATATGGCAGACGGAGATAAAAAGTTAGCACGTAATCTGGCATTTGCCATGCTTAACCGTCGCTATCAACCAGCTACGCCAACCTTCCTCAATGCGGGGCGTAAGCGCCGCGGTGAGTTTGTCAGCTGTTTCCTTTTACAGCTGACTGATGATATGAACTCGATTGGTCGTACCATCAATTCTGCCCTCCAACTTTCAAAAAATGGGGGTGGTGTTGGTCTTAATCTGAGCAACCTGCGTGGTGCCGGGGCTCCTATCAAAGGCTATGACGGCGTTGCAGCAGGTGTTGTTCCAGTCATGAAGCTTTTTGAAGACAGCTTTTCTTATGCCAACCAACTTGGCCAACGCCAAGGTGCTGGTGTTGTTTATCTTTCGGTCTTCCACCCAGACATTATGGAATTTCTCTCTACAAAGAAAGAAAATGCGGATGAAAAGATCCGTGTGAAAACTTTGTCTCTCGGTGTAACCGTTCCAGATAAGTTCTACGAATTAGCCGCTAAAGGCGAAGACATGTATCTTTTTGAACCTTACTTCGTCGAAAAAGAATATGGCATACCTTTTGCACACGTTGATATCACAGCTGAATATGACAACATGCTTGCTAATGATAATATTCGTAAAGTCAAAATCAGTGCACGTGAACTAGAACAAGAACTTTCTAAACTGCAACAAGAGTCAGGCTATCCTTATATCGTCAACATTGACACAGTAAACAAAGCAAACCCTGTAGACGGCGTTATCTCGATGAGTAATCTTTGTTCTGAAATTCTTCAAGTTCAAACCCCTTCTGTTTTGAACGATGACCAAACTTACGCAAAGCTCGGTACTGACGTTGCTTGTAACTTAGGGTCAACAAATGTCATGAACATGATGACTTCTGGTGCAGACTTTGGCAGCTCGATCGAGTCAATGGTCCGCGCCCTAACTTTTATCTCGGAAACATCAAATCTTAACGCTGTACCTACAGTCCGTAAAGGTAATGATGAGATGCGTGCTATCGGTCTTGGCGCTATGGGGCTTCACTCCTTCCTTGCGAAAAATCATATTCACTATGACAGCAAGGCAGCTGTGGAGTTCACAAGTGTCTATTTCATGCTGCTGAACTACTATACCTTAGTCGCTTCAAACGTTCTTGCAATGGAACGTCAAGAAAGCTTCAAAGATTTTGAAAAATCTGCCTATGCAGACGGCTCTTACTTTGATAAATACCTTGAACACGATTACTTTGCAGCCGTATCGGAGGACATCCAAGCGCTCTTTGCTGATATCCCCGTACCTGGTCCTGCTGAATGGGCAGCCTTGAAAGAAAAGGTTATGCAAAATGGCCTTTATAATTCTTACCGAATGGCTGTTGCACCAAATGGTTCTATCTCTTACATCAATGATTGCTCTTCTTCTATTCACCCTATCGTCAATCGCATTGAAGAACGTCAAGAAAAGAAAGTCGGTAAGATTTACTACCCTGCGGCTGGCCTTTCAACAGATACCATTCCTTACTACAAATCAGCCTATGATACAGACATGCGTGCCGTGATTGATGTTTACGCTGCTGCAACTGAACATGTTGACCAAGGACTGTCTATGACCCTCTTCATGCGTTCAACCTTGCCGGAAGGTCTTTACGAGTGGAAAATTACGAACAACAAAATGACAACACGTGATTTGAGTATCTTGCGTAACTATGCCTACAACAAAGGAATCAAAACAATCTATTACGTCCGTACATTTACTGACGATGAAGCCGAAGTTGGCGCAAATCAATGTGAAAGCTGTGTTGTTTAAAAAAAGGAAGTACTATGTCTGAACAAAATAACCAAAAAGTCCCTACTTACTATGCAGCCATCAACTGGAATGCAATCGAGGACTCTATTGATAAATATACTTGGGAAAAACTGACCAGCCAGTTTTGGTTGGACACACGTGTCCCTGTTTCTAACGACCTTGATGATTGGCGCAAGCTACCGCAGGTTGAACGTGATACCTTTGCCAAAGCCTTCGCTGGATTGACTCTCTTGGATACTTTACAGTCTGTTGATGGAGCTGAGGTGCTTAAGCATGATGCACGCACCCCTCAAGAAATCGCGTGTTTCAACAATATTCAGTTTATGGAGTCCGTACATGCCAAGTCATACTCCACAATCTTCAGTACTTTAAACACAAAGTCAGAGATTGAAGAACTTTTTGACTGGGTCGATACGAATGTCTATATGCAAAAGAAAGCCAAAATCATCAATGACATCTATCAAAATGGTAGTGCACTTCAAAAAAAGGTGGCCAGCGTCTTCCTTGAGACCTGCCTCTTCTACTCTGGTTTCTTTACACCACTTTGGTATCTGGGCAATAACAAGATGATTAACTCTGCAGAAATCATCAAACTCATCATTCGTGACGAAAGTGTCCACGGGACATACATTGGCTACAAGTTTCAACTGGGCTTCAACGAGCTTCCAGAAGAAGAACAAAGCGAACTTCGCGACTGGATGTATAACCTACTTTACGAACTCTATGAAAACGAAGAAGCTTATACACACCTGCTCTATGATGAAATCGGTTGGACAGATGAAGTCTTGAAGTTCCTCCGTTATAATGCCAATAAAGCACTGATGAACCTAGGCCAAGACCCCCTCTTCCCAGATACAGCAGCTGATGTCAACTCTGTTGTGATGAACGGTATCTCTACATCTTCATCAAACCATGACTTCTTCAGTCAGGTCGGGAACTCTTACTTATTGGGCGAAGTTGAGCCTATGTCGGATGAGGACTACACCATTGGTATGAAGTAAAAGAAAAAAGTCAAAGACAAAGATAGAACATGTACTCACTCTGGTCTAAATACAAAAATAAAAATGCTCAACCTTGCTATTCACACGCAGGTTAAGCATTTTTTTCGTTTATGGAACTTTTTTTGCTTCCCTAGTTGGATTGATTGACGATAAGAGCAGGGCGGACACCTCTAGCTACTGTTGAGAAGTTTATGTTACCACTGCCATGTAAGCCACCTAGATATTCAGTTTCACTTGCAGCAAACACACGCCAAGCGCCATTACCTCCAGCAACACCGGGAGTCCGAGTAAACCAGCCATTATTTTCTCCAGCATTTCCAGCTACCCGTTCCGCACGACTCGGGAAAGCGCGTCCTGGTCCGGATAAACGAACCACATCTGCTAGAGAAAGTGCAAAGGCACGCGGGCTACCACTTGAATTAACTTCCGTAATATCTGCCGCTACATTAGAAAAGTCATTGAGATTGACAGGTATCCATCGCCAAGTTGCTTCATCATAGCCCCCCCCTGGCCTCCAAATCAATTCGCCCTCTCCAATATTTCCTGTATTAAAGGTATCTGACACGGGCTGAACCATAGCTTGAACTGTTGGATCAAGAGCTCCATACCAGTCGTTAAGCGCATTATTTTGACCGTTAAAGGTTGTATTTGGAATCATCTCATTCCGAATAATCATATGGTTGTTCCCCATATTTTCAAGATAGAGATACTGCTCATTAGCCATAGTGAAGATGGTCCCCGGTGCCATGATACTAAAGTTGATTTGGTCGGGTTGGACATTGTCATCTGGTCCCGGGTTCCCCCAGTTGTTCTCAATAGAGCCATTCTGTACAGCTGTCAAGAAGTCTGACAAGTCATCATGATGCGTATAGTCTGGATCTGCAGCTAAGAAGTCATTGGTACGGTCAGGACTGATGAGTTGCCCGTCCACATGGATACCA
>NZ_WIVG01000042.1 GCF_016758115.1 Lactococcus garvieae | reverse complement strand
GGATATCCCCGCCGTTGTCACGTTTGTAAACTACTAAAAAAGACACCTCAGTGCCTTTTCTTTTCTTATTTTTTAATCAAAACAAATCTTCAAAGAGACTTAATTGGTTATCCTCTGGCATTCCGTCAAGTATTCCCAGAGATTTCATATTATCAACAATGGCTTGAGATAGTCCTCCTCGTTTACGAAGCTCCATGATACTTAAAAATTCACCATCTCCCCGGGCTTCAACCAATTGTTTCGCAACGTTTTCGCCCAAGCTGTCCATCGTAACAAACGGTGGAATGAGTGTGTCCCCATCAATAACAAATTCTGTGGCTTCACTACGATAAAGGTCAATCTTGCCAAATTTATACCCGCGTTCAAGCATCTCATTGCAGAGCTCTAAAGTTGTCAGCAAAGATACTTCAGTATTTGTCGCATCAAATCCTTTATCTCGAATTTCTTTCATCTTCGCCTTGACTGCATCCAATCCTGCACTCATGGTCGCTATATCAAATGTAGTGGCACGGATAGAAAACCAAGCACAATAGTACAGAATTGGTTTATGCACCTTGAAATAAGCAACACGAAGGGCCATCATAATGTAGGCTGCCGCATGGGCTTTTGGAAACATGTACTTGATTTTCGAGCAAGATTCGATATACCAATCTGGTACACCATGCTCTCGCATTGCTTTAATATATGTTTCGCGTTCTTCTGCTCCAATTTTACTCCACATTCCTTTGCGGACACGCTCCATAATGTTGAAAGCCATGGACTCCTCTAAGCCCGAGTGAATCAGATAAACCATGATATCATCGCGACATCCAATCACACTGGATAGATCAGCAATCCCCGAACGAATCAACTCTTGAGCATTCCCTGCCCATACGTCCGTACCATGTGAAAGACCAGAAATCTGTAATAAATCAGCAAAAGATTTTGGCTTAGCTTCAGCAATCATATTCATGGAGGTAAAAGTTCCCATTTCAGGGATACCTAAAGTTCCCAACTTAGCCCCAAGTTGTTCCTCAGTAATTCCCAGTGACTCAGTTCCTGTAAATAGCTTCATCACTTCTTTATCATCCATTGGAATGTCTTGTGGAACAATCCCTGATAAACTTTGAAGTTTTCGAATCATCGTAGGATCATCGTGCCCAAGAATATCTAATTTTAAGATGTTATCATGAATAGCATGAAAGTCAAAGTGTGTCGTCTGCCACTCTGCTCGCGTGTCATCTGCAGGATATTGAACCGGTGTAAAGTCATAAACATCCATATAATTAGGGATTACAATGATTCCTCCTGGATGCTGTCCTGTTGTTCGTTTTACCCCCGTCGAGGTCATCGCCAGTCGATCAATTTCAGCATTGCTATAAAACTGATTATAATCTCGCTCATAGCCCTTGACAAAACCAAAAGCTGTTTTTTCAGCAACTGTACCAATCGTTCCGGCCCGGAAAGCATAGTCTTCTCCAAAAATCTCTCGAACATCTAAGTGAGCCAAAGGTTGGTCATCACCTGAAAAGTTCAAATCAATATCGGGAACCTTGTCTCCTTTGAACCCCAGAAAGGTTTCAAAAGGAATATCATGGCCATCCTTCACTAATTTATGCTTACATTTTGGACAATTCTTATCCGGCATATCGTAACCTGAACCATAGCTGCCGTCATCGTAGCATTCAAAATACTGACATTCTGGACAGCGATAATGCGGTGCAAGAGGATTAACCTCAGTGATTCCAATCATGGTTGCGACAAGTGAGGAACCGACAGAGCCTCGTGAACCCACTATATAGCCCCGCTCATTTGAACGACGCACAAGCTCTTGGGAAATAATATAGACTACTGAAAAGCCATTACCTATAATTGAGCGTAATTCTTTTTCTAAACGCGCATCAACAATGTCCGGCAAGGGATTTCCATACCATTCATGGGCCTTCTCATAAGTCAGACGGGTAATACGTTCCTCCGAACTTTCTCCTCCCTCAAATGTCATTTTTGGTGTATAGAGATCTTCCCTCACAGGAGTGAGCTCCTCAAACCGCTCTTCCATCTTTTGAGTATTTGTGATAACAATTTCACGCGCTATTTCCTCATCTAAAAAGCTAAACGCTTCCAGCATTTCATCTGTCGTACGGAAGTGAGCTTCTGGCAATGGTAGAGGTTTTGCATGTTCACCATGTCCTTGTGTCCAGTTTATTTCCGCCCCTTGCCCAAGTGAACGAACAATAATTTCACGATTGATTGCTTCTTCGGGGTTTATATAGTGTACATCTCCTGTTGCTAAAACAGGTTTCCCCAGCTTTTTCCCAAGTTTTATTAAGTCCTTGAGTGCTTGATGCAGTTCTTTTTCATTTTTGAAACTTCCACCAACGACAAGCGATTGATAAAGTGCCGGAGGCATTACTTCAATAAAATCATAGAACTTCGCAATTTCTAGAGCCTCTTCAAAAGTTTTATTTGTTATCGCTTCAAAAACTTCACCTGATTTGCAGGCTGATCCTACAATGATTCCTTCCCTGTGCTCCTGCAAAACAGAACGCGGAATACGTGGAACACCAGATAAATATTTAACATTTGAAAAGCTCACCAGCTTAAACAAGTTTTTCAAGCCGACTTGAGTTTGAGCATAAAGTGTTACGTGTTTTGGACGAACTTTCTTATAAGAATCTTCCGCAACCAGTTTGGCATTTAAATCTAGAAGTGATGTCCATCCGTGACGTTCACGCACTTCATTAAGAAAGACAAACAAAAGTCTTCCAGTAGCTTCCGCATCATAGTTAGCCATGTGGTGGTGCTCCAAGGCAATCTGGAATTTCTTCGTCAGTTGTCCCAAGCCAAAACGTTTCATCCAAGGATAAAGGTTGCGCGCAAATTCCAATGTATCAATTACCGGCTGTGTGATGATAGGCAAACCATTCCTCTGATAATTCATATTCATGAAGCCCACGTCAAATGTGGCATTATGAGCGACTAAGATGCTGCCTTCACAAAATTCTTGAAATGATTTTAAGACCTCATACAGTGGTTTAGCATTTTTCAAATGATCTTGCGTGATACCCGTTAACTCTGTCGTAAAATTA
Source organism: Lactococcus garvieae (assembly GCF_016758115.1). Lineage (GTDB taxonomy): Bacteria > Bacillota > Bacilli > Lactobacillales > Streptococcaceae > Lactococcus > Lactococcus muris. Next base: position 13,546 of record NZ_WIVG01000042.1, on the reverse strand, counting down.
CTGATGGGATAGCCAGGATTAATAAATTCATCAAACTCAGCAATGGGATTCCCCTTATGCATTTTGGTTCCAGCGATCTGAATCAGATCATTATGTACGGCTGACAAACCTGTTGTTTCCACGTCAAAGACGACATAAGTTGATTCATACATGTTCACATCTTCTTCATTGTAAACAATCGGAATCTTGTCCTCCACAAGATTTGCTTCCACACCATAGATGATTTTTATGCCATGTTTTTTTCCAGCTTGGTACGCTTCTGGATAAGCTTGTAATCCCGCATGGTCTGTGATAGCAATCGCTCTATGACCAAATTTAGCTGCCTGAGCAACAAGTTTGCTGGCCGATGGCATCGCATCCATCGTCGACATGTTTGTATGACTGTGAAATTCAACTCGCTTGTCTTCATCCGTCACCTTATCTTCTCGAACCCTCTGAGTTGGAATTTCTTGCAAGTCATTCATTTGCAAGATAAGGTCTTTTTTGTATTCATCATGCTTTACAACACCACGAACACGAGCCCAAATCCCGGTCAATTGTTTCGCAAGAGCAATTTCTTCATCGTCTCTTACCCATCTTGAAATGTAGAAACTTGATGTATAGTCTGTCATTTCAAGTTCAAGCAAGTGGCTAATATTTCCTGTTTTTCGCGATTTTATCTCCCGCAATTCACTTTTAAAAATATAGCCTTCAAAAACAACTGAACCCTGGGTTGAAAATTCACTCACTGAGCGCATTGGTGTGATTGGCTCGGAGTTTTTAATTTCACGACCAATTTGAATTTTATCAGACTTCACAGCATTAATCTGCGAGGCAATCTTGCTGCAGTCTTCTTTTTTTGAAATTTCAACAGCATCACTTACTGTCATCACCAAATCATCTTTATAAACATCGTGAGCAATATTGCCACGTACGCGTAACCAGATGCCTTGCTCAAACTGGATGGTTCCCTCCTCGCCCATGTTTGCTGCTTTTACCTTGTCAACAATCTTATCAAATTGAGAAATTTCATTTTCCTTGCGCCCCCATTTGATAACTTGAAAAACAGCTGTCTCATCGGCAAGTTTCATCTCCAGAACGTGGTTTGTCTTGCCTGTACTATGGCTTGGGAATTCGCGGTGGTGTGCCTCGAAAACATAGCCTTCAAAAATGACTCCACTTCCCTCACCAGCAATGAAGCTCATTGAAGTTACAGGACTGCTTCCGTTAATTTTACGACCAAATGAAACCCCTTCTGCTAGAGCCGTATCTATTTTTTCAGGTATTTTTTCTGCTTTAGCTGCTGTCTCATCGGACCGTATTTTTTTCAGTTCACTGATTTGATATTGTGAAGCAGACTCTGCCGCCAACATATTGCTTACTTTACGCTCATGTTCTTCACGATTTTCCTGTGTTAATGCCTCATCAACAACTGGACGAATCGTGAGTGCTCCGAAACCAAAGGTCCTAAACTTTTCCTCTAAAATCGGAAAATCTTTTTTTACAAAGTAGTCCAATTGTGGATTATCTTCAACCAGAAGATTAATCTGCACCCCTCGTTGCTCTATACGATATTTTTTAAAAATATTGGCAAAGGCTGTATTAGAAAGGCCTGGCTGTGTCAGCGCAACTTGATAATAATCATTGAGCATTTGCGTATCAAACTCTAACTGGTTTACTTCTATTGAAAGTTCTGTTTCAGCAATTGTTGAAAAAGCGGACTCGATTAGCCCTGATAAAACTTTCCACTGCTCTACAGGCAAGATTTTCTCAAATCTTAATTGGAACTTCCAAAGCTTACGCTCAGTATGTACCTCTACATTCTCGATTTCTGCAGTTGAAAAAAGAGCCGATTCGCGAATTTGGTTTGGCATTTTTATCTGTTCCATCAATTTTTCAAAAAGATTTTCCATAGTTTCTCCGCACATCTCTATTTTTTCTGTATCCTCCATTATAACAAAAAAGCAATATCTCTGCTTTTTATCGGAATTTACCATGACGTTAAAAAGACGGACCGTGATGACAGTCTTTCTTTAAGGCGCCGTTGTCACTAAAGATATCGATAACTACTGAGATTTTGCTTCCCTCTAGTACAAACGAAGTTCTTTTGAAATGAGTTTTGACGTATTCTTTCTTTTCTATCTGCTGCCACTAAGAATAAATATTTTTTGAAAATGAGTTAGCTTTCCTTTCATGGTAGCTTAACACAAGTTTCCTTAAGACACTCCTCACAAGAAAAAAATAATGATACTATAATTAATCGAATAAGAACAGGAATATCACCTAAAAAACCAGAGTATGTCACAGCTCACAATACAATCCACAGCATAACTAGGAAGGTGTCTATGATATTAAGTGAAACACCCTTTCGTTTCAGAACTAAAGCTTTATAAAAGGTCAATTATCAGAACAGTAAACAATTCCTCTTTTTCTATGAGATCTATCAAAGTGCTTTAGATGATTTTCAAAACAAACCAAGCGGATGATTTTTGAGGGCTTACCAGTTGTCTTTAAAAAGAGCTGTCCGCTAGCTGCTTAAACATAAGCAGTCTATTTCACTCTATTCCAACGAACCACTTGAAGGTTCAACAATCTCTGTAAACTTATTACACACATTTCCTTTAGCTTTGCCAGATTTGACCATCTCAGAAAACGGATTTTGATCCAACAATTTCTCACAAAGCGCAACTAAAAAAGCTGGTCAAAGGCAACTTTTTACACACTACTGTAACTCATTTTTAGCGATGATCACCGAAGAATTAACAAAAAATCGAGATAATTTCAATCTCGATTTTTGATATTTTTATAATTCCTTCACTACTTCGTCAAAATCTCAATCGTATTGACAAGTTCTTCTTTGTTGATTTCCACAACTTCACCAGTCGCACGAATTTTAACTTCGACGATGCCTTCGCTTGCTTTTTTACCAATCGTCACACGGACAGGTAGACCAATCAAATCACTGTCGGCAAATTTAACACCCGCACGTTCATTACGATCATCCACAAGAACTTGATAGCCTTTACCACGAAGAGCTGTTTCTAATTCAGCAGTTACAGCCATCGCTTCTTCGTCTTTAGTATTGACTGGGACCAAATGGATATCGAATGGCGCAAGCTCTTTAGGGAAGTTGATAGACCAGCTGAACTTGTACTCCTCACGCGGTGTTTTCTCTACATAGATTCGCGCAAATTGTTCAAGAATAGCTGAAAGCATACGGCTTACACCGATACCATAACATCCCATAACTATTGGGACGGCCTTACCATTTTGATCAAGAATATTAGCCCCCATTGAATCGGAGTAGCGCGTTCCTAACTTAAAGATATGTCCGATTTCAATACCACGAGCAAACTTAAGTGTACCGCGTCCATCTGGTGATATTTCACCTTCATTAACGACACGTAAATCAACAAATTCGTCTACTTCAAAATCACGACCAAGGTTAGCGTTGCGATAATGGAAGCCGTCCTCGTTTGCACCAATAATAGCATTCTTAACCACTTCAACTTCGCGATCAGCAATAATTTTAACGCCCTTAAGGCCGATTGGTCCAAGTGAGCCAAAGTGCGCACCTGATAGACTTTCAACATCTGTTTCAGTTGCGGGTTCAATAACGTTAGCTCCCAAATAATTTTGCAACTTCACTTCATTAAGCTCATCATTTCCATGCATAAGGACCACAATTAATTCTCCATCTGCACGAAAAACTAAAGTTTTGAGTGTTTCAGCAACATCCGCTTCTAAAAACTCTGCTACTTCGTCGATGGTTTTAACATTCGGCGTTGCAACCTTTTCAAGTTCCAAAGTCTCTGTATAGCTCGCGATATTTTCAAACTTGTTCGTGGCCATTTCCAAATTGGCTGCATAATCACCACCCTCAGCATAAACGACCGTATCTTCACCAGCAACTAGCCACTTAGACAGTTCTTCTTTGATTTGTTCAATAACTGTGTTAGGGATTTCATCAATGGATTCGATGGAATTTCCAAGAACCAGCCATTTTTCAAGATCTGTCCGATCGGCTGTAATAGCCATAAATTCTTGGCTGTCTTTACCACCCATCGCACCACCATCACCAATGATTGCTTTGAAATCAAGTCCTGCACGAGTAAAGATATTCTCATAAGCACGCTTGTAGTCACTGTAAGTTTCATCCAGACTTTCGTAGTCCGCATGAAAACTGTAACCATCCTTCATGATAAACTCACGCCCTCGAAGCAAACCATAACGTGGACGCTTTTCATCACGATATTTTGCTTGAATTTGATAAACATTCAAAGGAAGCTTTTTATATGAAGTCACTTCGTCACGTACCAAAGCTGTCATTGTTTCTTCATGAGTAGGTCCCAAGATAAAATCTGAATGATCACGATTTTTAAGCTTATAAAGGTCTTCCCCATAAGTATCATAACGTCCTGATTCGCGCCACAAATCCGCCGTCAAAAGAGCTGGTGCTAAAAGTTCGACAGCTCCAATGTTTTCAAATTCTTCACGCATGATTGTTTTAAGCTTTTCAAGAACTCGATTTGCCAAGGGCAAGTAGGCATAAATACCGGCTGAGATTTGGCGGACATAACCCGCACGAACTAAAAGAGCATGCGAGATAACTTGTGCATCGCTTGGCATTTCGCGAAGCGTTGGTATAAGCATTTTTGATTGTTTCATATTTTATTCCTTAAATTTTTTGTTTCTTATCTAATAAAGGCTCGGAGGATATCGTTCCAAGTTACTGCAATCATTAGGAGAACCATGAAGACAAGGCCAATGAGAGTCAAAATTCCTTCTTTTTCCTGCGACAACGGTTTGCCACGCAGAGCTTCAACGATGTTGAGTACAATTTTTCCACCGTCGAGGACAGGTATAGGAATTAGGTTCACAATTCCTAGGTTGATTGATAACATTGCAAGCAAAGCAATGACAGAAGTTATACCTTCTCGCGCAGCCTGACCGCTTAAATCATAAATGGCGACTGGCCCCCCAAGTTTATCAAGGCTAGGTTGCGAAATGAGGTTCCCTAAGGCTTTAAAAATGAGGGTCGCTGCATCTATAGCTCGCGTAAAACCGCCTGTAATCTTATCAACAAAACCTGTTTTGAGTGAGCGTGTAATGCCAATAAGATACCTGTCTTCTACTTTTTCAGGTTGAACTTTTACAGTCTTATGTGTTCCATCACGCTCAATGTCTAACGCAACTGTTTGTCCTTCATTTTCACTAATACGTTGAGCAACCTCATTCCAGTCATCGGTTTTATGACCATCAACAGCTTGGATTTTATCCTTAGCTTGTAGACCAGCTGTATAAGCCGGCGTCCCAGGCTGAACTTGTCCAATCTCGTTTGTATTTGAAGGTACGCCACCTTGCATAAAAGTAATAATAATGAAGGCTATAATTCCTAAAATAAAATTGTTCAAAGGCCCCGCAAAATTCGTCAATATCTTACCGATTACGCTGGCACTTTGATATTGAACATCCAAAGGCGCAATACGAATTTCCGTACCGTCCCCTTCAATAATCGTTGCATCATGGTCAACTGAATAACGGCGCGTTTCTCCAAAGACCTCTCCTTCAATAAAAAGTGCTTTTTCAAAATCATATTCCGTGACCAACATAGGTACACTATTTTCCAAGTCCACTCGGTCTGAAAGGTTTATTTTGACAACTTGATTTTCCACAATCATCAGAGATGCGGGAGTTCCTTTTTTAATTTCTGTTGTGTCATCACCCCAGCCGGCCATACGAACGTAACCCCCAAGTGGAAGGATACGAACACTATAAAAAGTACCATCTTTTGCTTGGTGCGCAAAAATTTTCGGCCCCATTCCAATTGAAAACTCGCGAACTAAAATTCCCGCGCGCTTCGCAAAGAAAAGATGCCCGTACTCATGTACAACAACAATAATGCCAAAGACAATGATGAATGTTATCAGTGTTTGAATCAATAACGTTCCTCCCTTAATATTCTGAATTCATATCCTCTTCTGAAGATACTTTCTTCAGAAACTACTTGTATTTTTATCTTCCCTGAAATAAAACTCTCCCTAACACTATATTTTACCTAAAGCGTAATGAAATGTGAAATAAGAGTGATTTTAATCTATGGTCTTCTCATTTGATTGCCTTAAAACAAGCCCAGCAAGTGCATGACTGGAAAGACAAATATCAAGTTATCAAAACGATCAAGTACACCACCATGACCTGGCAAAAGTTTCCCCGAGTCTTTAACTCCATAATGCCGCTTGATGCTTGATTCTACCAAATCACCAATCTGTCCAACAATAGAAAAGACAATGGTGAAAAGGATAATTTTTACAAAACCAATCTGTGGAAGTTCGTTTTTATAAAAAATGAACATGATGATTGTAACAACTACGGCTGAAAAGATTCCTCCAACAGAACCTTCTACTGTCTTATTAGGTGAAACATCTGGAATCAATTTACGTTTTCCAATTGATTTTCCAACAAAGTAAGCGCCTATATCTGTAGACCAAACAATGAATAGGGCCAGAAAGACTACGGCCAAGCCGCTTTCGCGCGCCAGAAGCAAACTTTGAAACCCCATTCCCACATAAAACGCCGAAAGAAAGGGAAAGCCAATATCCTCAAAGCTATAAGAGCCTCTCGAAAAAACCATCGCTGTTAGCATTGCAAAAAGACAAAGCATGAAAAGCAGGATACTGCCCTCAACGCCCATTCCAAAGAAATATCTACCTATGGGTAGTGCCAAACAAAGGGCTGCCATTGTCGACAAAATGCCTTCAAAGGACATGAGCTGAAGCTTATGCATTTTGAATAGTTCATTCATAGCTGTAATGACCAACAAAGCTATTAAAATTTGGAAAAAGCCTCCTCCTATTAGCATGAGCCCTATAAAAACAGCTCCTCCGATAATAGCGGTGATTGTACGCTTTATCATTTCACTCCTCCATATCTGCGATCACGTTTTTGAAACTCTAAAATAGCGGCATCCAACGCTGCTTCATCAAAATCCGGCCAAGCCGTGTCTGTAAAATAGAGTTCACTATATGCAGCTTGCCATGGTAAAAAGTTAGACAAGCGTAATTCTCCTGACGTCCGTATAATCAAATCTGGGTCTCGTAAGTCTTTAGGTAAAATTGATGTCTGCAAGTAATCAGAAAGTTCTTCTTCAGTAATTTCTGACAAATTTTTCCCACTTTTGGCTAAATTTTGAACGGCTAATAAAATATCACGCCGTCCACCATAATTCATGGCAAAGTTGAGAATCATTCCCGTATTATTGGCCGTTTCGGCCGCCGCTCTGTCAATTGAATTTAAAGTAGCCTTTGGCAAGCCTTCACGTTCGCCAATCATCCTAATCTGTATATTCTCTTCATTAAGAATCGGAAGGTATTTGCTGTAAAAATCAATTGGCAAGCTCATGATAAATTTGACTTCATCCATAGGACGAGACCAATTTTCTGTTGAAAAAGCGTAGACCGTCATTACTTTTACGCCACGGTGCTGCCCATGAATGGCTGCCGTTTTTAATGCATCCATTCCAGCTTTGTGACCAAAAATCCTTGGTTTCCCTTGACTTTTAGCCCAACGACCATTTCCATCCATAATTATTCCAATATGCTGTGGTACTGGAATTTGCTCTTGCGAGTTATTTTTTAAGTTATTAAACATAGCACCTCACAGTCAGTATCCCCATTTTATCATATTTTAAAGAAAAACACAGAGAAATTCGATATGCACCGCCCTGTATGGTCTCTCTCAAAGCTTCTTCTGTTCTATGTATTTCATGTATAAATATGAAGTGTTTTGGAAAAAGAAAAAACCTACCCAAAATCTTGATAGGTTTTCAAACTCATCTTTCCTTGCTTATTCTTCGACTGGGTTGTCTTCTTTTACTGTTTCTTCAACAACTGTTGTTTCTGAAACAATTGGCGATTCAACTGTGTTATTTTTTACTGTTTTAACGGCTGCACGATCAAAAGTCAAAATAACGCCTTCACAGTCCAATTCGATTGTAGCATCCGCTTCATTGATACTGCTCAAAACACCGTGTAAACCACCGATAGTTACAATTTCTGCACCAATAACCATTGAATTCAATTGTTCTTGACGCTGTTGTTGAGCTTTCTTTTGGCTACGATTCATGAAGAACATCATCCCACCTACAACAACAACCATAAAGACCAAAGACATAACATTCATTTATTAATTTCTCCTTTAAAAACATTGATTATCCACAGACAATAGGATTATTATAGCACATTTTATAAGGGCTGTCTATAAGTATTTTCCTGCTTCTCCTACAGATAGAGAAGACTTTTCCCTCCCGTCCTTCAAGAAATGTCCTTCCCCATTTGGAATTTGCTTTAAAATCTTCTCTTAGTGCCCAGCCAATCGTTTTATGGATAAAAAATTCATTCGTTCCCAAGTTATTAAGGATGATTTCTTCTAAAAGTTCCGAATCCGTTTACTCTTTTAAAGCCAGTTAACAATTAATAACAATACGGCATATACAAAAATTCTCATCCTTGGACCTATCTACTGTTTCCCAACAAGATTTTATATGAGCCAATTGATAAATTTTTGGTAAATCTGAAACATGGAGATATTTCTTCATTTTACGCAAACAATCACAAGCTAGAGACTGAAATTCTCTTTCTTTTAAACATAATTTGTGAATAAACGCCCAATCAATAGCCCTTTCTTGAACATCCTCTTTCAAAAACAGAGGAGAGCTCAAAGCTAAAAATTTAAACTGCTTACGCAAATAGGCTACTTGTTTTTCTACCCTTTCCTCATCAGCATGAACACGAAATTCTTCAATGATTTTCATTTGTGATAAGCACTTCCTCTGTTAATCATTTGTGCACGATAAATCTGTTCCAACAAAACAAGGCGCATCAGTTGATGAGATAATGTAAAACGTCCAAAGGAAACTTGTAAGTCACTTCTCTTATAGACAGCATCCGATAATCCCAAGGAACCTCCTATAACTAAGACCAAGTGGCGCGTTCCATAAATTTCACAATTTTTAACAAAATCTGCCAAGTCTTCACTTGTCATTAATTTGCCTTGAATCGCAAGAATTACCAACTTATCTCCCTCATTTATACGGGCAAGAATTTTTTCACCTTCTCTACTTTTTATTGCTTCTTTTTCTTTATCTGATGGATTATCTGGGATTTTTTCATCAGATAACTCAATAATTTCAAGAGGTGTCATCGTGCGCATCCTTTTTTGATATTCAGCGACACCTTCCTTTAGATAATTCTCTTTAAGTTTTCCTACAGCGATTAATTTTATTTTCATTCCTTTATTTTATCTTTTTCCCCAATTGAAAGCAAAATGAAAGCCATATTTATCAACATTTTTTGTATTTTTTCCACATTTCTGTGGAAAAGTTGTGGATTTTATTCACTTGTTCACAGTTGCCAACGACTTTTTCACAGAATTGTGGAAAACTTTCTCTTATATTTCCTTTTTATCCGCTTTTGAGGTATTATAATGTATGTGAGTATCCCTCAATTCATATATGTAATATTAAAGATTATTTAAGGAATATGCATTATACTTGTGTATAAATATTTCTTACTGGAAAAGGAGAAACTTCTACTATGGAGAAAAAAAATATCACTTCATTACTCGTTACTGGTGTGGCTGGTGGAGCCATCGCCCTTGGAGGAAGTGCCATTTATCAAAACATGACCAACACATCGACAGCAAATAACAATGCAAATAGCTCTGTGAACACGGTTAATGTACAAGTCAATACAGATACAACTAAAGCAATTAAAAAGATTTCAAATACTGTTGTCTCCGTTTTAAATTACCAAAAATCATCTTCAAGTAGTGATTTAGAACGTATTTTTGGAAATGAGAACAACAATAACAATAATGATAGCAATAACCCACAAATTGCAGGAGAAGGTTCTGGTGTCATTTATAAAAAAGATGGCAATACAGCTTATGTTGTAACAAACTATCACGTGATTGAAGGTGCTTCTTCTCTAGAAGTGCTCATGGCAGGCGGCCAAAAGGTAACCGCTGAAGTTGTGGGATCAGATGCTTATTCTGATTTGGCTGTTCTCAAGATTGATGCTAAATATGTCAAAGAAACAGCGACCTTTGGTAATTCTGATAAGCTTACTGTCGGGGAACCCGCTATAGCAGTCGGTTCTCCCCTTGGAAGTGAGTATGCTAACTCAGCAACTGAGGGCATTGTTTCAAGTCTTAACCGTAATGTTGTTCTTCAAAATAATCAAGGGCAAACAATTAATGTCAATGCTATTCAAACAGATGCAGCAATTAACCCAGGTAACTCTGGTGGAGCGCTTATCAATATTCAAGGACAAGTCATTGGTATTACATCAAGTAAGATTACCTCAACCCCAAGTGGTACAAGTAGTAACGGTGTTTCCGTAGAAGGTATGGGCTTTGCTATTCCTGCAAATGATGTTGTAAATATCATCAACAAGTTGGAAAAAGATGGCAAGGTAATTCGACCTGCTCTAGGTGTCCAAATGGTCAACTTATCTAGTCTTTCACAAAATATGCTGGCTTCACTTAATCTTCCTGAAAATGTGACAAGTGGGGTAGCTATAGCTGAAGTTCAATCAGGAATGCCAGCAGCTAAGGCTGGGCTTAAGAAGGGAGATGTTATTGTCAAAATTAACGATGATGAAGTAACCTCAAGTGTAAACCTTCAAAGCACACTCTACAAGTCTTCAATCGGCGATACAATTAAGGTCACTTACTATCGTGATGGGAAGCAAGCCACCGCTAACATCAAGCTTGACAAGACAAACAGCGATATCAACTTTGACAAACAAAACTAAAAGATTACATCCCCTTGAAAAGGGGATTTTTTTGATACGTAATTATAATGAATATTTATTTTTTGTCAATAAAATTGTGGTAAAATAGGTTTAATCATGAAAATTTTACTTTACCTAGAAGCCGAACAAATTTTGAGCCGCTCAGGAATTGGGCGTGCAATGAAGCATCAACAAAGAGCCTTGGATTTGATGCAGGTAGACTGGACTCAAAATCCTAATGAAGATTATGATATCTTGCATCTCAATACATATGGACCTCAAAGCTGGCGTATGCTCAAGAAAGCAAAAAAAGCTGGTAAAAAGGTAATCTTTCACGGGCATTCCACTGAAGAAGATTTCCGTGATTCTTTCCTTGGTTCTAACTTGGTATCTCCCTTGTTTAAACGTTATCTGATGCGTTTCTATCGGGAGGCTGATTTGGTCATCACACCCACCGAATATTCTGCTGGACTTTTACGAGGCTATGGTCTCACCTGCCCCATCATACCCATTTCTAATGGTATAGATTTAAGCAAATATCAAGCCAGTCCAGAGAAAGAGAAAGTCTTTCGCCAATATTTTAATATTGAGGACCAGCAAAAAGTTGTTATATGTGCAGGGCTTTATTTCAAACGCAAAGGTATTGATGACTTTGTAAAAGTGGCCGAAAAGATGCCAGGTGTAAAATTTATATGGTTTGGCTATCAGAACCTTTGGACTGTACCTGGTTGGATACGCCGTTTAGTCAAAAAAAATCATCCCACAAACGTCCTTTTCCCTGGTTACATCAAGGGAGATATTTACGAGGGTGCAATGACTTCTGCTTCTGCTTTTTTCTTCCCCTCTCGTGAAGAAACCGAAGGGATTGTTGTTCTGGAAGCCTTAGCAAGTCATCAAAATGTTGTCGTACGCGATATCCCTGTCTACAAGGGATGGCTTGATAATGAAGCAGCGAATATGGGAACAGATGTTGACAGCTTCGTGACTGCATTGCAAAAAGTATTGGATGGAAAAGTTAACAAAATAGAAAAAGGCTATCAAGTCGCACAGTCACGCGCCATTGAACGTGTCGCTGCTGAATTAGAGGCTGCTTATCGCCAAACTTTGGAGTTATAAAATAAAAAACTATGAGAATCGGAATTTTTACAGACAGCTATTTCCCACAAATTAGTGGTGTAGCAACAAGTATTCAAAGCTTAACTATTGAGTTAGAAAAACTCGGACATCAGGTTTTTATCTTTACCACAACAGATCCGCATGCTGACGTAGATCATGAACCTGAGAATATCATTCGTTTCCAAAGTGTTCCATTTGTTTCACTCGCCGAACGTAAGGTGGTTATCAAGGGTGTTTTCGCTGCCTATCAAATCGCTCGAACCTACCAACTTGATATTATTCATACTCAGACTGAATTTGGAATGGGTCTCTTAGGAAAAATGGTCGCACAGCAACTTCAGATTCCTGTCATTCATACCCTACATACGAAATATGAAGACTATGTGCATTATATTGCTAAAGGTCGCTTGATTCGCCCAAGCATGGTTAAATACATTATTCGAAACTTTTTACGTGGAAGTGAAGCCATTATTTGCCCAAGCCAAATGGTGTTGGATACCGTGAATGGTTACGGTATCAGCCTACCTAAGCGCGTTATTCCCACAGGTATTGATCTGTCACGCTTTAAACGAGACGAGATTACTCTGGACGAAATCCAAGACTTGCGTCACAGCTTAGGTCTTGCGGATAATGAAACGATGCTCCTCAGCCTATCCCGTGTTGCTGCGGAAAAGAACATACAAGCGGTCATTGCAGCCATGCCACAACTTATAGAAAAAATAGCTGTAAAGTTAGTCATTGTAGGAGACGGTCCTTATATGAAAAATCTACAAGAGCAAGTGGCAGAACTGAACATAGAAGACTACGTTGTCTTCACAGGGGCTGTAGAAAATCAAAAAACCGCTTATTACTACAAAGCAGCAGACTTTTTCATTTCCGCTTCTACTTCCGAAACACAGGGCTTGACTTATCTTGAGGCACTGGCTGCAGGCACGCGTGTGTTAGCAACTGTCAATCCTTACCTTACACAGCTTATTGACGACAAAGAGTTCGGTCGCCTCTTTGCCTCAGATGCCGATATTGCCAACACAGTCTTGGCTGCTGTACACGAAAGTCAAGAAGTCGATAAAGAAAAGTTTAATAAAAAATTGTACGAAATTTCTGCAGAAAATTTTGCACAACAGGTTTATAATTTCTATCAGGACACCATCGTTGAATATCAAGCGCGGAAAAATTCCGAACATTTTTTAGACGAATTTGACATTGCTGCTCAAAAGTGGTCAAGACAAATGAAACGTTCTTTTCATCGTGAAAAAATTCGTGCACGATATTTAACAAGAAAAGCAACTAAACTCGCTAAAAATTTACAAAATTATGTTAAAATAGATAAAGAAAATATGAAATAAGGCTTGCGGGCAATCAAAACAGCCCTTAAAATAGGCATTGGAGGAAATAATGAAATCACATTTGATAGCAATCATGGATCGTTTAAATCGTTTGATTGAAACGGCTGATCCAAAGGAAACTTACAACTTTGAACGCGAAGGTGAAGTTATTGCAACGGTAAGCTTCCTGCCAGATGAAACTGCTTTTTCTATCAAATACCCAAAACAAAAAGACGTTGCTATCTTTGATGATATTGATCTTGTAGCAATTGAACTTTATGATATGATTTATTAAAAATGGTTCTGTATAATCTGTGGTGGTAGATTAAAATC
>NZ_WIVG01000041.1 GCF_016758115.1 Lactococcus garvieae | reverse complement strand
TAGATTTTAATCTACCACCACAGATTATACAGAACCATTTTACCTTGGTATATTTTTTTATTTTGATTTCCACATGATATAATAAAAGAGTAATGAGTTTTAGATGAGAAAAAGGAGAGAAATATGAGTGATAAAGGAAAACAAAAAAAGAACAAACGGCTGGCAATTTCTCTAGGTATTGTTAGTCTTTTGGGCTCCCAAGTTGCAGGGTCTATCGCTCCAGCTTTCGCGCAAACAGCTCCTCTTTCTCACGAGGCTTTAAGCCAAGAAGCACAACAAACGCCCCTTGCTCCCAAAGATATATTGCTTGGAAGTCAGCAGATTAATGCGATTTTCCCTGATGCTAGATTGGCAGCGGCTGTTGCTTATCGTTTGCAAAAAGTTCCTACAGACTTTGTCACTCAAGCTGACTTGAACAATATAACCACTTTACAACCTACATCTGGAGCACCGATTGAGGGAATTAACAGTCTGGAAGGCATACAGTTTCTCACACGGATGACGACCTTTGGGATTACAAATGGTAATCTTTCTGACGTTAACAGTTTGGTTCCGCTTGAAGGCTTGGCAACTTCTAGTTTGACGAGTTTGAATCTAGGCAGCGCCCGAATTACAGACATTACTTCACTGGCTAAGTTGACACAGTTACGCAATCTGTCATTGGTAACCAACCGCATTGTCAATATCGAAGCGATTGGTGCATTAAAGGAGCTGAGGAGTCTTAACCTCACAAGTAATCGCATCGTAGACTTATCGCCCTTACAAAATCTCCCCAGCGATGTTTTAACTGACCTGACCCTGAGTGAAAATACAGGACTTGGTGCAGGGACGACAGTCAATGCTGGGCTCTCCCATTTTACAGCACTCACGCGTTTAACACTGGCAAATGCAGGTATATCAAGCTTGGCCCCCGTTGCTGCCATGAATAGTCTGACCTACCTTTCTGTGGGGCGCAATCAAATTGACGATGCAGGGCTTCAAGCGGGAAATCTGTCTGCCAAGACAAATCTTACAACGCTTTACTTAAGAAATAACATGATTACTGAAGCAGGCTTAGCAGAACTTTCGGGCTTGTCCAACCTGGCTTCACTTTACCTTTCAAACAATCTTATCTCTGATCCTCAAATTGGGGCAGCTGCACCATATGCTTTAGCTCCTTTGTCCTCACTTACAAGCCTGAAGACACTTGAACTTAATAACAATATGTTGCGTAGCCTGGCTCCCCTCCAAACTTTGAGTGGCTTGGTCGATCTTTCAGCAACTGGGCAAACTTGGCGGAAGGTAGAAACGAACCGAGGCCAGGCCCCCAATGAAACTGTTGGGATTTATAACAAAAACAGTATGTTTCCAAGTGACTCTGAACAATTAAGCATCGTTCAGGGCTCTGGGAGCATCGTATTTGATACGCCACCTTTGCGTGTACTCTGGCAAACGCTCGGAGACAACACATTGGAGTGGGTGATGCCCTCTGGTTTAGGCTCAGGGATTTTCTCCGGTTTAGCCGTGTATCCAACTCTGGGAGAAGTGGGAGAGCCCAACCCTGAACTAGGACCTATCAATATGCTTTTTCCTGACCCTGGTTTAGCTCAAGCCGTGGCTGATGTACTCGGCTTTGATGTGACACACATATTGACACAAAGTGAGGCGGACAGCATTGAAACTTTAGATGCTTCAAGCCGAAGTATCAGTAAGCTCAACGGCTTGACTCTTCTTCGTCGTCTTATCACACTTGATTTGTCTGATAATGACTTGAACACAGGAAGTCTCACTTTCTTTGCAAATGTCCCTACAGGCAGTTTGCAAAACTTGGACACCATCCTTCTTGATCAAAATCACCTCAATGATTTAAGAGCCTTCTATCATTTTCGAGGGGGAAATATCGGCGGACTCACTCTTTCAGCCTTAGATCAGCGTATTTATCTTGCGGATGTCAGCCACCGTGAAGCAACAGCTTTTAGCATTTATAACTTGCAGGAGCTTCATGATCGGACCAGTCTAGCCTTGGATCAGGTGCCGGAAGGCAGTCATATCGCTGAGCAGCTTCTTTGGGATTATATAGGTGAAAACCAAGTTGCCCACTGGACGGCACAAAATATTGAAAATATCGCATCCGGTCAATTTTCTGGTCAGGTTATCCAAACAGTTACTCCAAATCAATTTGATGTTCCTATTAATCAAATTTTTTCTGACCCAAAAGTTCAGGAAGCTATTGCAGCTGCGTTGACAGAAGGGCGGGATCGCCCTTCCCCAATACCTCCTGTTGCAGTGACGGATTATACATCAGCTGCAGACTTGGCCCTGCTAGGTCTTGAAACAGCAGGGAATAAATATCCCAGAAAGTTGACATTGGATGGCGTCGCGCTTTTGGACGGACCAAATGTTCTTGGAGGTGGTGAGCATTATGTGGGACTTGCTACTCTCCCTAATCTCCAAGAATTGACGCTGACTCATGCGACAGTGACAGATTTTTCAACTCTGACTCATTTGCCCAATATGACGCATTTGACTATCAAAGCAACAGCTGGCGTTGCTAATGCCATGGAAATGTTTAATCACCCTAATCTAAACTCTCTTCGTCACCTAACTCTGAATCAGAACGGTATCACGGATGTCTCGCAGCTGAGAGCACTTTCTGGATTGAACACCCTGACACTCAACCATAACCAGATTGCGAATCTGGGAGTTCTGTCCCGGCTTCTTCAGCTAGCCTCTGGTTTGACAAGTATTGTGGCAGAGGAACAAAGTCTTACGCGTCCTGCTGTTCTGACTTTTACGGACAGCCCGACAGATGTTTTTAACATTGATGAAAAAGCAGTAGATGCGAGCAAATGGTCCATGATTCAGGGGCAGGGGACTTTACGAACCCAAGCGAGTCCAAGTCAAACCTTTGTCAGCTATAGTCAAGTTTTGGCAGATAACAAACTCCGTTGGGAGGAAAGTCAAATTTTTACCAGTAATCCACGTATTGAGGTTTCCTTTTCTGGTACAATCACACAAACTTCCTTACCGCAAGCTGCTCCGACAAAACCTGTGATTGATAGCCTAACAGGAAATTCCTCCGAAGGCTATGTGGTCACAGGGACAGGAAAAGCAGGAGAAACGATTCTTATCCATGATTCTGGAGGTAATGTCATTGCCACAACGACCGTCCAAGCTGATGGAACTTGGAGGGCGGAGATTCCTTCTGGAAAAGTAAGGCCGGGACAGATGATTTCGGCTGTCAGTAAAAATGCAGATGGAAAAATTTCTGATTCTGTTCAAGTAAGAATCCCAGAAGAACTTGAAACAGAGAAAAATGAATCGCAGGAAAAAAGTCCCGAAGAAACAAAGGAGGAACAAAATCTCCCAGACTTGGGGGAGATAGCATTGCCTGCCTTGGCTCTTGGAGGAAGCAGTCTTGTGGCTGCAGTGCTGCTTTGGCTAAAACAGCGCAAATCACAAATGAAATAACGAAAAGTCTTGTTTTAGGCAAGGTTTTTCTTTATTTATCTCCAGAAATACGATAAAATATTAAGGTGTAAAGATGCTTTTAGGACTGAAAAAGAGATTTTAGTGCCTATAGCAAACTTGTAATAAGAAAACAGGAGAAGAAAATGAACTTGCTAATCATGGGCTTGCCAGGCGCAGGTAAGGGGACACAGGCAGAATTTATCGTAAAAAACTACGGTGTGAATCACATCTCTACTGGAGATATGTTCCGTGCAGCGATGAAAAACGAAACAGAGATGGGAAAACTTGCTAAATCTTATATCGATAAAGGCGCTTTGGTTCCAGATGAAGTGACAAACGGAATCGTTAAAGAACGTTTAGCACAAGATGACATCAAAGCCTCAGGTTTCTTGCTTGATGGCTATCCACGTACATTTGACCAAGCAAAAGCTTTGGACAAGATGCTGGTTGAGCTTGGCATTAAACTTGATGCAGTCATCAACATTGAGGTAAACCCAGATATCTTGGTTGAACGCTTAAGCGGACGTTATATCTGTCGTACATGTGGTGCAACATACCACAAAATCTTCAAACCAACTAAAGTTGAAGGCACATGTGACGTTTGTGGTGGACATGATCTTTACCAACGTGCTGATGATAATCCAGAAACGGTTAAAAACCGTTTGGAAGTAAATATTAAGGAATCCGCACCTATCTTGGAACATTATACAGAGCTTGGTTTAGTCAAGACTATTGATGGGGGTCAGGCAATGGAAAAAGTAACGGAAGATATTCAAGAAGTTCTTGGATAAGATATAAAACTTATGAATCCGCTAATCCTATAAAGAAAAGAAGCTCCAGTCGGGGCTTCTTTTCTCATGCTTTCCTTGGTTCAGAAGAAAAGACCAAGCAAGACTCTAAGCCAAACCACCCCACCATTTTCTCATCAAACACTCATTTCATTTGACCTTTTTTTTTTTTTTTATACTATAGACTTAGAAAGTAAACGTAACATTAGAAATGAATTTGTAACGAAAATCTAAAAGTACAGGTTACGTCAAAGGAGGAGTTTATGACACCAGAAAAGAAAAACCAGCGGCGGCTGCGCAACCTCGCGCTCCTGTCCCTCTTATTGCTCTTGGTAGGCGGCACCTTCGCCTTCCAAGCCTTCAACCAGCGGGCCATCAATGACCGCATCCGAGAAAACATCCCCGGAGGCCGTGTCCACGACTACTACAACCGAGACACCGAAAACAAGGACGTCTTCGTGGAGAACTATGGCAATGTGCCCCTCATGGCCCGTATCCGCCTCTCCGAGTTCATGGAGAAACGCTCAGCAGGAGATACAGACTTCACCCCTATAGTAGGTGGCACCATCCGTGACCAAGTGAACACTTGGACAGTCATGCGTCCCTCGGAGACCAATCTCAACACCCGTGTAGGCGACTCAGCTGCCTTCAACACCTACGCCAACCTGACCTTTGGTTGGACCCGATCAGGTCAAGATGCCCCATGGTTCATGCCCACCTTCAATCGGGACAACCAAGACCTGATGACCGCCTCTGCAGGACATGCCCGTGACTGGGTTACAAGCACAGCCACAGATGGGGTAACAGACGGCGCCACTCACCCCGGAGACGGTACAGATGCCTACTGGTCCTCTGGCGACAGCTTTGACAACAGTGGTCCAGTTTGGCCGGGAGAAGAAGTCAGCCATGATGCAGCTCAAAACCTGCAACAAGACCGTGCCCCGATGACCATCAGCCAGTGGGCAGCCTTGCCTAATAACCTGAAAGTTGGGAACTTCTGGGTCATCGACCACCAAACAGGCTGGGCCTACTGGGCGAATCAACTTCAAGCAGGAGAGACGACTTCTTACCTCTTGGATGCAGCAGAGATGACCGCAGCAGCAAACAACATCCCGGGAGAATATTACTACGGTATCCATGTGGACGGGCAACTGATCAGTCCCGACCGTATTAATGATTTCTTAGCTGCAGATGGAAGCTTTACCCACCATGATGACTTGTCAGACTTCCTGACAGCCGTACAGAACGGTTCCATTGATAACAACTGGGGGAACCCGGGACCAGATGATAATGTCCAACCCGACCAAATCAACTTTAGCATCATGGCACCGGGGACCATCTTTACTATGGCTAATGAGCAGTATCGTTATTTGGAGAATCAAGGGGGTGGGAATCATTTGATTATTCGGAATCGTGTGATTCCTCATGTTTCTTGGACTGTTCATGAGACACGTCTCAATGAATGGTATGAGGGACTTGATTTGGAGGTTCGTTCCAGAGTTCGTCCAGTAGCAAACAACTTTCCAACAGATGATGTTTGGGTTGATGATATTCTTTGGGAAGATGATGTTCGTTATTGGCGTCCAATCAATTTGGATGATTTTCCGGCTATTGTGAATGATGAAACACGAGTTGATACAAGTGGAAGCCCGCGTGCCTTTTCTCTATCCTTAGCAGATGTAACCCGCCTATCAGGTTCAGGTCGTGCTTTTTCTAGTATGCAAGCCCGTCGTGCGTTTATGGATGGAGAGACGAGCGGTTCTTCTGGGTTTTGGTGGTTACGTACACCAGGTGAATATGGAAGGGCGATGTGGAATACGACCCATAGTGGTGTAATATCATCTGGTCGTCAAGTAGGGTCGAATGTGAACTGGGGAGGACTTCGTCCAGCCTTAATCGTTCGACAATAAAACTCCAAATACATTTGGCGTACAAGTTTAAGTAAAGTTGTAAAATAAAAAATCACTCAATCTAGGCAAATGCTATGTTGAGTGATTTTTTGATTTAACTTTATTTTTTTAAGACACGTTTCAGTAGAGAAACGACTAAGAAGAGGAAAACAAAGATTAAGGTAATAGCTGAACTCGCAGGGGCATTAAAATAATAAGAAATAACTAAGCCGCTGTTCATCCCGATAAAACCAATAATAACGGACCAAACCAGTACAGTTTTAAAGGATTTTCCAATAAGCATAGAGATACTTGCCGGCAAGACCATAATGGCAGAAACCAATAACGCGCCAGAAGCAGGAATCATCAAT
This sequence comes from Lactococcus garvieae, assembly GCF_016758115.1. GTDB lineage: Bacteria > Bacillota > Bacilli > Lactobacillales > Streptococcaceae > Lactococcus > Lactococcus muris. Next base: position 10,548 of record NZ_WIVG01000041.1, on the reverse strand, counting down.
GCAATAGCCAGACCAGTGACAACATTGAAAACTATGGATATTAGACGAACAGGAAGCCCATCTACCAAAGCAGTATCTTCATCGAAAGTCATCACGTAAAGTGGACGTAAGAAAAAGATAAAGCCAGCCAAAACGATAAGCGCAATGACATAGAGCATAATCACCTGTGGTGTAGTAATGGTGACAATTGACCCAAAAAGATACTGATCGATACTGATGCTGGTCTTACTTCCAGCAACATTGATGATAAACATAGCCAGAGCAAGACCTGCAGACATCAGAATAGCGGTCGCTAACTCAAGGTAGTTTTTATAAACAGTACGAAGAAATTCCATAAAAATAGCAGCAATGATAACCACAACTAAAGTTGTCCATGTTGGATTTAAACTCAATAATATACCAAAAGCAACACCTGCGAGAGAAACGTGAGAAAGCGTATCAGAAAGCAAGGACTGGCGGCGAAGTACCAAAAACACACCAAGGAGAGGGGCAAAAAGTGCAATGGCTGTTGTGGCTAGAAAAGCATTGCGCATAAAGTCATAGGAGAGGATTTCAAGCATTAGGAACTCCTCCTTTTGTATTTTTTGTGCGAGCATTTCCATGAAGTTCAAAACACTCGAACTTACCATTTTTATCTCTGGCTAGATGGATGTTGCGATCCATATATTTCTTGACAGAGTCGGGGTCGTGAGTGACCATAAGCACACTTTTCCCATGTTCGTGCGCAGCATGGGCCATCAGTTCATAAAAGGCATCTGTAGTTACGTCGTCCATCCCAACAGTTGGTTCATCGAGGACAAAAACATCGGGGTCTGAAGCAAAGGTACGTGCAATAATAATACGCTGTTTTTGTCCACCAGAGAGCTCGCCGATTTTTTTATGACGGAATTTCCACATCCCAACAGCCTTAAGGGCGGCCTCCACATGTTCTTCGTCGTGGGCATTAAGCTTGCGAAACCAACCCTTGCGTGGGTAACGTCCAGAGCGTACAAACTCATGAACTGTTGAGGGGAAACCAGCATTAAAACTCGAAATCTGCTGAGGGACATAAGCAATTCTTAGTCGTCTGTTTTGCTTGTCATGCCGTGCAATAACCACTTTACCAGACTTGGGCTTCAAAATTCCTAGTGTAATCTTGATTAGAGTTGACTTAGCAGCACCATTTTCTCCTGTTAAAGTGACAAATTCTCCAGCTTTAACTGAGTAACTCACATCCTCTAATACCGGATTGTTATCATAATAAAAGCTTACATTCTGAACATCAATATAAGGCATAATTTTAATTACTTCCTAAACTACTTAAATTTTTCAGCCAGCCGATTGAGGAAATCTTTAATGACTTCTTGCTCATCAGTTGTATATTTTTGAATAAGCTGATGATAACTATCAAGGGTTGCTGCATGATGAGCTGCATGTTCTTGCGCAATTGGCAGTGCTTTTTCCGTCAAGTTCCATAAAACAACCCGCTCGTCAGTCTTGCTCTTCGTGGGAAAAATGAGTGCCATGTCTTGCAATTTTTTAAGAGCTTTTGTGATAGCAGCAGGGGAAACTGAAAGTGTTTCAGCCATTCGTGCATTTGTAGTTGGCTCCTCACTGAGAAGCATGAGGAGATGCTCCTGGGTTGACGTTAATTTGACATCACTCTGACATTTCCCAAGAAGAATTTCGTGTTTGTTTTCGGCAAACTGCATGACTTGAGACAAGAAATGATCGATTTGATTTTCTAAATGAGTAGACATAATATTCCTCCCTTCATTCATTGGTCAATAATAACACGCATTTCGTTGAATGTCAACCGGTTAATGTTATGGGAGAAGCTATAAAAACAAAGGAAAAAAACGAATAAGGGGCTTGTCATTTGTAATGTGGTATGATATAATATATCAGTCCGACTTTTGAGATACATTTGTATCTTTCGGGGATTTTTAAGGAGGTACTTTTGCTTGGCAAAAGATGATGTTATCGAAATTGAAGGTAAAGTAGTAGATACTATGCCGAATGCGATGTTCACTGTTGAACTTGAAAATGGTCATAAAGTTTTGGCGACGATTTCTGGAAAGATTCGTAAGAATTATATCCGTATCTTGCCTGGCGACCGCGTGCAAGTGGAGATGTCACCATATGATTTGACACGTGGACGCATTACCTACCGTTTTAAATAACCTGGACATTCATTGGGTGCGAAAGCACAGTAACCTATAGAAAGGAAGACACAATGAAAGTAAGACCATCAGTTAAACCAATCTGCGAATACTGTAAAGTAATTCGTCGTAACGGTCGTGTTATGGTAATTTGCCCTGTAAATCCAAAACATAAACAACGTCAGGGATAGAAAGGAACTATTAAATTATGGCTCGTTTTGCTGGAGTTGATATTCCAAACGAAAAACGTATCGTTATCTCATTGACATACGTTTACGGTGTTGGACTTCAAACTGCTAAAAAAGTGCTTGCTGCTGCAGGTGTTTCAGAAGATGTACGTACGAAAGATCTTACATCTGATCAAGAAGATGCGATTCGTCGTGAACTTGACGGCTTGAAACTCGAAGGAGATCTTCGTCGTGAAGTAAACCTCAACATCAAACGCTTGATGGAAATTGGTAGCTACCGTGGTATGCGTCACCGTCGTGGACTCCCTACACGTGGACAAAACACAAAAAACAACGCACGTACTCGTAAGGGACCTGCTAAAGCTATCGCTGGTAAGAAAAAATAATCTAGAAAGGAGTTAAAATGGCAAAAATTACTCGTAAACGTCGTGTGAAAAAGAATATTGAAACTGGTATCGCCCACATTCAATCAACTTTTAACAACACTATCATTATGATTACTGACGTTCATGGTAACGCTCTTGCTTGGTCATCTGCAGGTTCACTTGGTTTCAAAGGTTCTAAAAAATCTACACCATTCGCTGCACAAATGGCATCTGAAGCTGCTGCTAAAGCTGCTCAAGAACAAGGGTTGAAAACAGTATCTGTTACAGTTAAAGGTCCAGGTTCAGGTCGTGAATCTGCAATCCGTGCACTCGCTGCTGCTGGTCTTAACGTAACTTCTATTAGTGATGTGACTCCTGTACCTCACAATGGTGCACGTCCTCCAAAACGTCGTCGTGTATAATCGCTAGTGAGTTGCAAAATCACTTTACTTTTCTTTTAGAGGAGACTATACATGATTGAGTTTGAAAAACCAAAAATTATTAAATTTGACGAAACAGAATTTTACGGCAAGTTTGTAGTAGAACCACTTGAACGTGGTTATGGTACAACTTTGGGTAATTCTTTGCGTCGCGTTCTTTTGTCTTCATTGCCTGGGTCTGCTGTGACTTCAATTCAAATTGAAGGAGTTCAACACGAATTTGCAACTATCCCTGGTGTCCGCGAAGATGTGGTCCAAATCATCCTTGCTATCAAAGGACTTGCGATCAAATCTTACGTTGAAAATGAAAAACAAATTGAGCTTGACGTTACTGGACCTATGACAGTAACTGCAGGTGACATTTTGACAGATAGTGATATCGAAATTGTCAATAAAGACCATTATCTTTTTTCTATCGCAGAAGGTCACTCTATGCGTGCTGTGATGACAGTAAACAAAGGTTACGGATATGTTCCTGCTGACGAGAACAAAGTCGAAGGGGCACCTATCGGTACAATTGCTGTGGACTCAATTTACACACCAGTTAGCAAAGTTAACTATCAAGTAGAACCAGCTCGTGTAGGTGGTGATGCATCTTACGATAAGTTGACTTTGGAAATCACTACAAACGGCACAATCGTTGCTGATGATGCTTTGTCTCTCTCTGCGAAGATTTTGACAGATCACTTGAATCTGTTTGTTGACTTGTCAGAAGCAGCTTCAGAATCTGAAACTCTCGTAGCTAAAGAAGAAGTTAAGACAGAACGTGTTCTCGATAAAATTATCGAAGAAATGGACTTCTCAGTTCGTGCCTATAATGGTTTGAAACGTGCTGGAATCAATACCGTAGCTGATATTGTGGAAATGAGTGAAGCTGACATGATTAAAGTCAAAAACCTCGGTCACAAATCAGTAGAAGAAGTCAAAGTAAAATTGACTGACTTGGGCTTGGAGCTCAAAAAACGAAAATAATACAGGAGGAAAAAAATGGGTTACCGTAAACTTGGACGCACATCTTCACAACGTAAAGCTATGCTTCGTGATTTGACAACTGATCTTATCATCAACGAAACAATCGTTACGACTGAAGCTCGTGCTAAAGAAATCCGTAAAACAGTTGAAAAGATGATTACTCTTGGTAAACGTGGTGACTTGCACGCTCGTCGTCAAGCAGCAGCTTACGTTCGTAACGAAATCGCTATTAAAGATTTCAACGAAGAAACTGAAACTTTCCCAACTGCACTTCAAAAATTGTTCGACGATATTGCTAAACGCTACGAAGGCCGTAACGGTGGTTACACTCGTATCTTGAAAGTTGAACCACGTCGTGGTGATGCTGCCCCTATGGCAATCATTGAACTTGTTTAAGAAGGTTCGGATTAAATAATATATAAGATTACTTATTGAGTGTTATGATGATGGCGCTGTGTTTGAGTTAACGTTTAAACGTTGAGTAGCATTGCTTAGTCTAGCTCTGTCTACCGAGACATTTGTTTCGGTAGTTCACTCAATATGTTTTTTTTTTTTTTTTTGCTTTTTTAGATAATCTTTGGCGTCTCTTTCACATATAAAGAGGCGCTTTTGTTTGTAAAAAATAAGAAAATTTAAAAGGAGGATTAATCTTAACTATCAATCTTGCAAAAAATCACTTTAAATACACGGAATTAAAATATTAAAGGAATTGAATTTGTGTTAGAATGTGAAGAAGTAAACAAATGGGTTGTTCTGCAGATAGAATTGCAGTGAATGGAGTCAAATATGCATCAAATTGTTAGAATAGCTATATGTTTTTCACAAAAAAAGGATGGTTTATGGAATCTATATCAATTACTTTAACTTTACGAAGATTGTTTCTTACAGTTATTTATTTTTACTAAGAGTTATCGAAGGAAAATTAGGGTTTATATTTCCAATATTGGATAAAAAGTTAGTAACCGTACCTTTGGATATAGTGCAACAGTAGGTGGAGTAAAATAGAGTGTGAATTTTGAGTCCATGGTTATAATATTATCTATTGATTTAAAAAATGAGAGACTTAGAAAATGTTTAATTATTTACTAGAAATTTTTCTTTTGATTTATTCAATACATTTAGTATTAAAATTTAGAATGACGTATAAAAAACAAAAGATCTGAAATATAAATGGATATCTTACGGATTTATTGTTATTTCTATTTTTATTATTTTGGGTAGAATCTTACAACTAATGAACCTATAAAATAAGGAGAGATATGAGTAATTTAAAAATAGAAATTAAAATCAGCTGAAGTTGAAATTAATAAGTATGGTATTTTCTTTGTAACAGGTAGAAATGGAGTGGGAAAATCGACATTATTTAGAAGCATGTTAGAAGAAGTGTATAGAATTAGTATAAATAATAAGCTTATTGTAAAGGGAATCAATCAAATAGTTTATATAAATGAAATGAAAATTTTATTGGCTATGAATTTTTTTTACTTAAAGAATATTTGATTTATATATCGTTGTTATTTAAAACTAAAGTTACACATGAGAAAGATTACGGCTGTATTATCAGAGGTAGAACTGTTACAATACGAGCATAATCCAATAAAAGACTTATCTTAAGGAAACAAACAAAAATTAGCTTTTGTATCGACACTCATCATTGATGGAGAAGTTTTATTATTTGATGAGTCATTGAACACATAAATCAATATACTCTACAAAGAAATATTCACGGTGATGTATCACCTTTTTTTGAGACTATTTAGGGTTTTCTTGAAATTACAAGCACCTTAGACTTGAATAAACTGCTGTATTTCCAGCAGATTTTTTTGCTTTTTTCACATCATCATCAATATGATAGGAGATACAATTGTAGTTTCTTATTCGATTGAATATTTGTTATAATAAAAGATAAATAATTTATCATAAATATAAAAAGGAAATGAGAGATACATTGACTATAAATATTATACTCATCATATTAATGATTGCCTTCACAGCCTTTTTTGTTGCTTCTGAGTTTTCTTTGGTCAAAATACGAAAAAGTCGTCTAGAAACATTAGAAGCAGAAGGCAACAAGAAAGCTAAGTTAGCTATAGTTGTTGTTGAGCATTTGGATTCTTATTTGAGTGCAAGTCAACTTGGAATTACCTTGACTTCCTTGGCTATCGGTTGGGTCGGAGAAAGTACCATGCATGCTTTACTCTCTCCTGTAATGGCATACCTGCCCTTTCCCAAAGCGCTATCAGAGAGCTTCTCCATTGTTTTAGCTTTTCTGCTGATTACTTTTGTTCACGTTGTCATTGGAGAGCTTATTCCAAAATCACTCAGTATCTCTAAAACAGAGGTCGTCGTTTTAGCGGTAGTAAAGCCACTGCATTATTTCTATAAGGTGACCTATCCTTTTGTCTGGCTTCTGAATGTTTCAGCAAGTTCGGTTGGAAAACTTTTCAATCTTAGTTTGGCAACAGAGGGAGAAGAAACGCATTCGGAAGAAGAATTGCTTTTGATTGCAAACCAAAGTTATGTTAAGGGTGAAATAAATGAAAAAGAATATGAATACCTTAACAAGGTTTTTGAATTTGATGATTTATTAGCCAAAGAAATCATGGTTTCACGTCTAGATATGGAAGTTATATCTTCTGATACATCGATAAAGGAAGCCTTGGAATTTGCGATTGAAAAGGGACATACGCGTTTTCCAGTTATCCGCAAGTCCAAAGACAATATTTTGGGTTATGTTACGCTTCAGTCATTGATTAAGGAATACTTATCCTCTCCCGCTCAGAGTGTCAACACGATTGTACAGGAACCCATTGTCTTCATCGATACAATACCGGTCAAAGTTTTACTTTCAGAGATGCAAAGTCAGCACAAGCACTTTGCTATTTTATCTGATGAATATGGAGGGACAAGCGGTTTAGTTACTATTGAAGATATCCTTGAAGAACTCGTAGGTGATATTCAAGACGAGCAGGATCATGAGGAAGACAATATCGTAGAGGTAAAAGAAAATGTGTACCATGTGAAAGGGAAGACCCCCTTATCTGAAATCGAAGAGCGCTTCCATGTTCAATTGTCTGACTTACCTTCAGTAAACACCATTAGTGGCTATGTAAGTAACAGTTACTTAGAACAGAGAGAAGAAGCAGAGGTGGGGAGTGTCCGAATAATAAAGAACTTGGAAATTACTATTCTTGAAATGGATAGGGTGACGCCAAGTGAGTTACAGATTAGGGTACTATCAGACTAAACATTTGCTGGCGTATGAGTGAATGTTATAAGAATGAGCTTCTTTATATGAGGCTGTCTGATGTTTTCTGTGATTCAGTAAAAAATAGGAGAAAAGATGTAATTCCTAATAAATTTGTGAACAAATTGTGTAAGAGCAAATGCAGAGTGCATGTTAAACCTGCATTCACTGGGTGACTTACTCCTAATTTCTTGCTTTTATGCTATTGAGCTGGGGCTTGAAAAGTACTAAAAGTTGGAAATATTGATGTAGCAAAGTGTACAAGAAAAAACGCTTAACCGGATGCATGAGAATGTTGTGGTTTGCGTTTTTTGTTTTTTAGAAGTGTTGAGAATTAAGTCATGTATTTCAGAAGAACACTTCGAAGTTCCGTTCCCTTAGAAAAGTTGTTACAGTTTTCTATTTTTTATGTATTTATTCTAAAAAATTACCTAAATACTAAAATAATTGAGTAAATATACTTTACATATGACGAAAAAAATGAGAAAATGATAATGTGACTACTTTGTTAGTCTATGAAAAAAGAATTACATTTTTAGGGAGGGAAAGTTTATGTTTTATAAAGCGAAGCATAAGCAGCGCTTTTCAATTCGTAAATATTCTTTTGGAGTAGCGTCGGTACTTTTAGGGACGTTTATATTAGGCGTTTCAGCTCCAGAAGCTAGTGCGGATGAAAATTCAACTGTTGCAACAACTAATCAAGTTCAAGCAGGAGCAGTATCAGAAGATGCAAGCTCTGCAGAGACAGAAGTTGCTGCAAGCAATAGCAACGAAGCTGCTACAGAAGTAGAAGCGGCGCCTGTTAATGAAGAAGTTGCTGATACTAACGCGGCAGTAGAAAAAGAAAATGATGAAGATGCTGTGACTGAAAGTGCAGATGTTTCAGAAGTAGAAGCAGATAAGACTTCTGAAGTCAACAAGGAAGACGTAGCACCTGTTGCAACTCCAAGAACAGCTTTTAGAGCTGCAAGAGTTGCTCGAGCTGCAACTGAAGCCACTCCAGGTGATCCAAACACACCAGTTTCAGCAGGCTTACAAGAGGAGTTAGAAAAGAATGCTGTCTATAGCCCAGGTGTTCAAGGGGCTGAGAAGAGCTATGCTGGTAAAGCTTGGCTACAAACAACAAGTACAGCAATGAATGGTTTTGGCAGCGGCGATGTTCCAATGGCTGGTGTCAAAGTGTATTTACAATGGGTAAACGGTAAAGGACACGTTTCTAAAATTTACTACACAACAACTGAAGCTGATGGTACATTTGTCATCAACTTGGATCATCCAGAATTAGAAAATGGCAACAACTTCCAGTTGGCTGGTGATGGTAAGTTCGCAATTAGAACTTGGATCAACAATCCTGACCCTGCAAAGTACAATGTTGTTAAACAAGGTGATGGAATCTATGGTTTCCACACACGTATAAACCGTAACAATGAATCATGGGACTTCACTGCTGGAGTCAACCGTATCGTTAACGGCCAAGTTATCTTGCAAGATAAGGTTGGAGAAGATACATGGTTGATGAAACCAGAAGACCAATGGGAAAAATCACCTAATGCAAGCGGTGAATGGGCTGACCAAGGCGCTTATGGTGCACTTCGCGGTTATGCTTGGTTTGAAAACGGTGATTATGCTGGTTCTTTAGCTAACCAATGGATTAATGACGGTAACGATGTCAAAGCAACAGGTACAAAAATTGTAGCTTCATACTTGAACGACGAAGTTACACGCCAGTTGGATGCATGGAAGAAAGAGCATAAAGGCTACCAAGTAGAAGACATGCGTCAAGCTCAAGCTGAGATTATTAAAGCTTACCAAGAAGCAAACGGTGTTGGCTCACATATCGCTGAGACAGTAGTCGGAACAGTTGATGCCAACGGTTGGTACTACATTCCATTTAGAGGACTTTACGGTATCAGCGCCACAAAACAAAACAGTGGTGCAAGTATCTCACATACAATCACTGATGAAGAGTATGGTAAGTTGGTAAGTGATGCAGATGTAAACCACACTAACTTGATGGCTTGGAACGGCACAATTGGTCAAAAACATCGTCATATCAATCAAGATTATATGTATGTAACACCGTTGATTGATAATTACAATGTTTGGAGCAACGCTTTCCCATCAAACATTTTCCAAAATCCAGCTGACAAATTCCTCACAATGGTTGATCCAGCTTATAACATTAAGTCAATCAACTTTGCTATCATGGCACCACAACCAATGATTGATGCTTTGAACTACGATGCAAGTGGTGATCACAATGCCTTTGCAGGGGATAAGGTTGAAGCGACTATCGGTGGACTATTGCCATCACGTGAGTATCAAGTTCAGTGGTTCAGAGACGGTGTAGCTGTTGGTGACCCAGTAACGATTGTATCAACAGTTGACGGCACATTTGCGCCAGCAGATTCAACATCTTATACAATTCCAAATGATCTTACAGGTCCAACAAACTTCACAGTAGCTGTCTTCGAGCAAGGTACAAATACAAAGAGCTTGGACAATGCATTAGCACTTGATTCATTGCTTGCAACAACTCCTGTGGCAGATTCTTATGTGCCAGTTTACACACCAGTAGAAGGAGCTATTGGTGAAGATGCTCAAGTTGCAGCACCTAAATTTGTGGATAAAGAACCTAATGGTACAGAAGTTACAGCACCAGAAGGTACTAAGTTCGCCACTGCAACAACAGATGAAGAAAAAGAAAAAGCTAAACTTCCAGCTGATGCAGTCGTGCTTGACCCAACAAAAGTTACAGTTGATGAAGCAACTGGTGCGGTTACAGTTAAAGGTGATGCCTTGCCAGCCAAAGGCACTTACGTTACTCCAGTAGTTGTAACCTATCCAGATGGTTCAAAAGATTACACTTATGCGACTGTTAATGTAGCTAAAGACTATGCAGAAACTTACGATGCAACAGGCGGCACAGTCAATAAAGAATTAGGTCAACCAACAACTGAGGATGATCTTAAAGGCGCTGTAACTTATACCAAGGATGGTCAAGAAGCTACAGCACCAGAGGGAACAATAGTTAAACCTAAGGATGGTGTTACTTTGCCAGACGGTAAAACAGCAGGTACATTTGAAGTTCCATCTGTTGTAACTTATCCAGATGGTTCAACTGACGATGTGGTTGTTAAAGTAGTAGTAACAGATAACCGTACAGATGCAGATAAGAACGAACCAAAAGGTCAA
>NZ_WIVG01000040.1 GCF_016758115.1 Lactococcus garvieae | reverse complement strand
TTTTTAGCGAGTACCACCGCAGAGTTGACAGAGCCAAAAATGGCAATAGATTTTCATCTACCACCATAGATTATACAGAACCCATTTTTTAACTATACGGAAACTCTAGACACCTACTGCCAGCACCTTTACTAACATCCAGATTGAAGTACTTCTTCAAAGTAAGCGGCTGCGTTCCTGCATGTTAAGTCAATCGCAGTTGACCCCCCTTTATAGAGCAGCCCTTTAGAATAGCTACTCTATCTGTTCTCAAAAATTTATGAGTGAGATAAGGTGTTCTTGATATTAAAATGAATAAAACTAATCATCATAATCGAACTAATAATACATGCAATGATAGTTAGTGTCCACCAAGATTTACTAAAAAACACTAAACTGATTATCCCCCCCATAATGGGTAATAAGATTAGAACTGCTAACAAATTTTTAGGAAGCATATAACCAATCTTATTATAGACATTGTGCTGCACTAAACCAATTATGAATAGCAGTAAACCACCATAAAAATAAAGCATGGTATAAAAAATATTCATGTCACTATTTTCGAAAAAGGATAGCGAAATGGTGATTAGACTAAGTCCAAAGAGAATAGGATAATGGCTATAAATAGCACGAATTCCCGTTTCTTCACGATTGGTATCTAGCAGATGATCAATCTCAACAATATAAATCATAAAGAGATTAGTCACTATGATAAAAATAAGGATGGATTGTAAAGAAAAACTTCCTGAACTAAAATGCTCCGAAATTCCAATCAATGCTTCGCCAAAGGTAATTATAACTAAAAGCGATAAACGTTCTATCAAATGTGGAAAATTAACCGGTCTAAGCTCAGCAGAAACAAAACCATTACGGGGATCACTGAGTAAGCCTGGTAAGAGCCAAGTAGAGATTATGCTAAAAATTGCAATCCAAATACCAATTTCATATGGAAACAATAAGGAGATAAAAAGACCAGCTGAACGTAATCCTAAAATATAAAAAAATTGCTTAATGAAACTCTTGTCAGATATATTTGAAGTTGTAAAATACTCTAGAATATACTGGAACAAGAGTAACAATGAAATGCTCGCCATCGGAAAGAAAATCCATAGAAAATTATCTCGCCAGTCACTGGATACCGCTCTTGACGCAACCAAGAGACAAATCATTTGTAAAAACATAAAAAAGATATTGCGAAGACTGTTTGAACCAAACCTATTGGTATAAACTGCTTGAACCATCCAAGAATTTATAAAAATAATCAACCCTACTGAAAAATTAAAGAATGACTCTAAACTCACAACTCCATGATGTGCGTGATGAATAATTGAAGTCAACTGACTAATAGCATATACATAGACAAGATCATAGAAAAGTTCCGTGAGTTCGACCTTTTTATGCTTAATCAATGACATAAAACCTCCTTATAAATCTAATTTAAGTGTAACACTATGGCACATAAAACAGTACGAAAGGAGTTACACTAAGTAAATACTAAATTTCCTCTTGTGACAGCAATACTATTTTCTAAATCTGACAGTTTCTTGTCAATTAATAGGTTCTTTGTCTCCGAAATATAGGTCAGAAAATGTTCTGTTTCTAGATGAGCCTCATATGCTTTGGCATCGGCGTAGACTTCGAAAAAATAATATCTTTTGAGATTCTGATTATCTTTTAGGGCATACATAGCCAATACTCCCACTTCTTCCTTCATTGACTTCCTCATGTTATCTATTACACTCGTCTCAAAGATTTTTTGCTCGCCATCTTTCACCTCTATCTGAGCAAATTTCAAAAAACATTGTCCAGAATCAAGTCTTATTCCAGAAGATAGTTTTTCTTTCAAGAATAAAGGTCCTACCTCATAAGACTTTCTTTTAGTCAAATGATTCCCTACTTCTTTAATGTAATGCTGGTATTGAATTGAATGCCGATGAATATGATAAGCTCTCTCATCAGCATAGACTTCAAATACGATAAATTCTGTTGGAGAATTTCTAAAGTTACTAGCGTACATAGCTAGGGTTCCTTCCTCCTCCTCATAAGAGGTAGTTAAATTGTAAACCCCTGCTTGATAAAAAGACTCCAACTTTTCCTGATCCACGCCTAAATAAAATAAATGAACCACTGGCTCTGTCATTCTTATATCTCCCTTTTAATTAAATTTTTAAAATTATCAGAATAATTTGCCCGCTTATCAGAAGAGGACAGTGGCAATTTCTCAATGGCTTCAATAATTACCTGAGTTGCTCCACTAGGAGCAATACCCAGAGGAGCATCTGTTCCAAAAAGTACACGTTCAATGCCAAAGTATTCTATTGCGAGTTCCAAGGCTGTGGGGTTTCCTAAAATAGCTGTATCTACATAAAATTTTCGAAAATCTTCTGCTTGTGATTCTGGAAGAATATGCTTAATCCGTTCACTGAAGAAAGGTACCATGGCTCCCGCATGATGCACAATAATTTTTATATTAGGAAAATCTTGGAAAATTCCCGCCTCAACCAACTGTAACATTGCTTGACTTTGTTCATATTCCCAAGAAAAGACAATATTGTTATCCGGCTTTCTGTCATCAAATACAGGATGAAGCCAAATAGGAATGTCCAGCTCCTCACATTTTTTGAAAATCGGCTTAAATTGCGGGTCGGCAATGGATAAGCCAAGATGTCGAGTAAACAGTTGCACACCAAAAATCTGTGAATGCTTGACAACAAAATCTTCCAAAATACCCAAACTTCCATCGATATTGTTCAAGGCTAGCATAGCAACAGCACCAAAAAATTGCTTTGGATATGCAAAGACCGTATCTAACAATTCATGATTCGCTTCCTTGACCAAGTCTAAAGCTCGATCCTTTTCAAGATAATCCTCTGGATTGACATTGACAAAAGAGAGAACTTGTTTCACATCAGAAATCCCTACTTCCTGTCTCATCTTCATGTCCAACAAGAGAGGATTTTGCAGAAAAGGCATTTTTTGAAGCAATCCGGCATCAATGTCTAACATTTTTTTGCAAAATTGGGGCAGTAAAACATGGGAAAATATATCTATTTTCATCAGTCGACCCTCCTTTCAACTATTCATTTTATCTCCATTTGGTTAACTGAACATTCGGTATTGTGTTATTTATAGATATTCGTTCTAATTTTTTGCTTTATTTTGCTTGTTAATGGTAAATATTCTCTACAATAGGGACATGATTCTCTACCTAAATAGATAAAAATATTTCTTCTGCTTTTATTCAAAACATCCTTGGTAGATATAATTTAAAACTCTCTTTATACTCTTTAATAGTAAGTTCTTCTTTTTTTCTCTAGAGGAAATATTTGTATTATTATTATTATTATTTGCTGATGACATTTCGAACTTATAACATCCTGATATAAGAAATATGCTCACAGAAAATAAAAATATGCAAAACAAAAGTGTTCTTCTTTTCACCCCCTCATCAATTTGTAAGCGCCACTTAATTAAATTATATCTTCTTTTGTTAATTTTTTCAGGGAAGGTCAATAATTTTGAAGCATCACAAGGAAGAACAGACTAGCATTTATATTCATTACCATAAACACTTAAATTAAAAAAATAGGGACGAGAATCCTTATTTTTTTGTTTTATATCAAGGGAATTTATTTATGTATCTTATAGATTGTAGTTCGAGATGCTCTACAAGAATTTGCGATATTCTGCTTTCTATAGGAATTTTAAGAAGCTTGTATTTTCCTCCGTGAACTTTTCAGTATATTCTCCTGCAAATGTGTTGTCAAGGAACATATGATTAAAAATTTAAAAAATCAAATTGAACACATGGTAACCGCACATAGAGAAGATGTAAATTAAGAGCTTGGATGAACTAAAATCTATGAGAAGACGTCATCAACAATTATTTAGTGAATTTAATAACCTCTTCTTTTTATCATCATATGATGTTCTTCCAAATGTTGGAGAATCCGTTCAGACTATAAAGCAAAAACTAGAAATTGATTTAAGTCAATGAATATAAAACATACAAAGAAAAAGATTTTAACGGCTCATAACTGATAATCATAAGTGAGAGATAAATTATGAATTTTGGATCCCCCTCAAAATGCGTATCACTAAGACCTACAAACTTACCCTTAGTAAACTCCTATAAATCTTTGACAATTACATAGTTAATCTCTAAAGGGCCGTGAAGTCCGACCACAAGTTGCATTTCAATATCACCGGAATTTGATGGTCCAGAAATAAAATGCAGCGTTGAACCAGGCTTTTTATTTTCATCCAACCAAGCTGCAGCTTGTGTAGAGCGTGGAACCATGCGGCTGAGTGGAATCACAGAAATATAATGGGTAGGTAAAAAGTGCAAAGAACGCCCTTGACCAGCTCCTGATTCAACCACAATTGTGGCTGATTCGGCAAGGAAAAATTTGGGAACAGCTACGACAACATTAGAATTTTGAGCAGCATTAATATTTTCTTCCCGATTTTCTTTACCCATTTTCCATTTGACCAGTTGGTCTGAAATAATATTAACTCCCAGTTGCTCTAACTCATCTGTTGAAGGAATCATGACCTGCCCGCCACCAGATTTTTCAATGAGACCGTGAATTATCTCATTCATTTCTGAAGAAGTTGTTTCCACTAGATTCGCTGAAACGCGACGCGCTTGTTCCTTGGCAAGTTCGAGTAATTCGTCACTGCTTAAGTCTGTCAAATATGTTTGGGGCAGATCTGAAATGAGTTTATAAGGTTCAAATGGCAGTTCTACACCACCACGTTTTTTTAACAATGTGTCTAAAAATTGAGTTCGATTTTCAATAGTTCCTGTCATTTTTATTTACCTGCCTTATGTTTTTTATACCAGTGACGAAACTGTTCTTTATGGGGAGGAGCTATAGGTAAGTCGCGAACATCCGTCCAACCTTTGGCTAGAGCAGGTGCTTTTCTAACAGCACCGTATTTAAACAAGGAACCACCAACGCTTACTTCCTTATTTTTAGGTAACATATTGAGCCCCGTATGTGCCATATTCATTGCCATTCCAAACATTGCTGGACTACTTGTTCCTTTTCCAATCATATTCATTTCAAAATTGACAAAAGAGCCGTCATGATGCATTGACAGATCATCTTCCATGACTTTACGATGTTCAATTAAAAGTTCATGCAAAGGAATTTTTACGGGACAGGTTTCTGTACAAGCCCCGCATAAGGTAGAAGCATATGGCAAATCACCATATTGTTCATAACCTCCTAAAACAGGAGAGAGAACAGAACCAATCGGACCAGGGTAAATAGAGCCGTAAGCATGACCTCCAATTTGACGATAGACAGGGCAAACATTTAAGCAAGCGCCGCAGCGGATGCACTGTAAGACTGCTTCAAAAGCAGTTCCAATCGCATTTGAACGGCCGTTATCAATAATTACAACATGAAAATCCTCCGGTCCATCAGATTCATCCTCGGCTTTTTGACCAGCAAAAGTGACATAAGTTGTTAATTTTTGACCTACAGCTGAACGCGCAAGCATATTGTCCAAAATTTCAGCTTCTTTGATAGACGGTACAATTCGTTCCATTCCCATTAACACAATCTGTGTTTTAGGAATGGAAATCGTTAAATCAGCATTCCCTTCATTGGTAGATAAATTAATGTCACCAGTATTGGCAATGGCGAAGTTACAACCGGTGATGCCAACTTCAGATTTCAAGAAAAGCTTACGCATGGCATCACGGGCACAACGAGCAAGATTAACAGGATTATTATCTCCTTTATACCCAAGTTTTTTAGCAAAAATTTCACGAATTTGATCACGATTTTTGTGTAAAGCTGGAAAAACAATATGCGAAGGCTCATCCCAGTCAGCGAGTTGCAAAATAAATTCGGCCAAGTCTGTCTCTAAAATTTCCATATCATCAGCTAGCGAGACGAGCATTGGATCAATATCTACTTCAGTGGACACCATTGATTTTGACTTGACGATCTTTTTAGCATTTTTTTCAAGAATAATACGTTTCACATACTCATTAGCTTCCTTAGCATCAGCCGCAAAGAAGACATGTCCGCCACGAGCGGCTACATTATCCGAAAATTCGGTTAGATAGTGTGGTAAATACTTTAAAGTGTGTTGACGAATAGATTCAGCAATGTTGCGCCATTCCTGCCAATTTCCTAGCTCATTACGTGCAGATTCTCGTTTGTCCCATTGAGCATCTTGTGCTTTTGCCACTGCAGCTTTGGCAAACTGGTCTTTTTTACTCTCTTCTAAACGTTCAGCGAAAGTTTTTGTACTTGTTGAAAGGCCCATTTTCTCCTCCTATTTATTTTATAAATGCTGGATTTTTGATAACATCTATTCTTTCTAAGTCAACATTTGTGTTTAAAATTTCAGCAATATGCATGACTCTAATCTTCTTGCCGTCACGATTCAATTTTCCGCCGATATTCATTAAGCAACCTAAATCAGCAGAGATCAAGATTTCAGCACCAGTTGACAAGATATCTCTTGTTTTTTCGGCAACCATCATTTCTGAAATTTCAGGAGATTTAACAGAGAAAGTTCCACCAAAACCGCAACAATTTTCTAAATGAGGCAGCGGAAGAAGCTCAAGCCCCTTGACCTTATCCAATAGGATAAAAGGTGCTTCTCGTTCCCCTAAAATGCGGGTCATGTGACAAGAACGATGATAAGTTGCTTTCTCGCCATTAAATGTGGCTCCAAGATCTTCAAGACCTAGCACCCGATAAAGAAATTGAGTGAATTCGTAGGATTTATTCGCTAAATCAATAGCTTTTTGCTTATAAGGATCACCTTCATCGAACATATGTGGATACTCTGTAAACATCCCCGAACACGATCCAGCTATACCCACCACATAATCAGAAGACTCAAAAGCATCAATCTGATTTTTGATTGTAGGCATGGATTCTTTAACTAATCCCGAGTTGTAGGTAGGTTGTCCACAACAAATTTGTTGTTCTGGCAAGTCTGTTTCAATCCCCAAACGTTCTAGGACTTCAACCATTGCAATTCCAACTTGTGGAAACATGAGATCCATCACACAAGTAGAAAATATTGAAACTTTCATAAGCCCTCCTTAATATTTTTAAATCTTTATTGAAAATTCGACATTTTTTAGATATGTATCCTCTTTCATTATAAGCCGATTTTTTTATATTTTCAAAAAAATAAGGTGTAAAAAGAATTTGACAGCGAGTAGTTTGAAAATTTTTACGTATAGTCGAAAAACAATGGTCTTTTGTTTGGCTATGCTTTAGTTAACTTGCATGATGAAATAAAAAAGTCATTAAGATTACTCTAATGACTTTTTTATTGAATATATACCATATGTTATGTAAAAATTTAGCTTATTATTCCACTCTCCCCTGTTCAAATGCTACATCTTCAACTTTATCAACTTGTTTCGAAGTAAACTTTCCTGTAGTTTGAACAGCATCAGTAACATGATCTTGAACAGTTATTTCATCTTTTTTCTGTTGCTCTTTTATCTTGATATCTGTAACTGTCACATTAGCTTCAACAACATCAATGATTTCTGTCTTTTTTAAAATGGACCAGCCATTACACCTAGACTTATTAAAATTAAAAGCAGAATCATTTTCCATGATCCAATTGTGAAGATGACAACCGCTGCTATACCGTCAATAACGCCTCCGATAATTGGATATCGATATCTTTCCAGGTAATCCATTGATACCTCCTATACTACAAGTGAGTGCCTTGAATTCGCTTTTTTTCCATTGCATTAACCTTAACTTTTATTTTTAGAGATTGCTCTAGCCCAAAGAAAACTTTTAAATAATCGACTATTTCTTGTTCCAATAATTGAGCTTTCTGCGTAACTTCTACTCGAGGGATAATTTCTCCCTTTACATAAATTTCTATTCTATTCTTATGTAGAACTACATGAATGCGAGGAAATTTTAGATAATTATTCTCAATGACTTTTTCACGAACAAGCCCTTCTATAGTAGAACGTTTTAAAGTAAGCTTTCCATTCTGAGTTGAGAGTGTAATGTCTATATATGTTCGAGGATAAAATATAGTGATAACCAAAGCCAAAATTAAGACAAGGGCTAAGACAACATTTCCCCAAAATAAATAGGCTGGTACATATTCTCCAATATAGAGAAGTTGACTTGAAGAACTCATCTTGTAATTAGACTTTACTAGATTGTAGTAATCCCATGCTGTTGGTACTACAATAGAAAGTAGAAGAATATCAAACACTATGCATATAAACTTCTTTCCAGATGACACAAATCCCCCTTTCTAGATGCTTTAACTCAGTGACTCATTTTTGATAGTATAAAGGAAACTACAGAAACTACAATTACTGCACCGATGATTGAAGGAATTAGCGCCATTCCTGCTAAGGAAGGGCCCCAGCTCCCTAGGAGTGCTTGACCTACCGCAGAACCCACAAGACCTGCTAGTATATTAGCAATCCAACCCATGGATCCTCCCTTAGTGATGACCCCTGCAATTAAACCAATAATAGCTCCAACAATTAACGACCAAATCATAAAATACCTCTTTTCTAGTATGATATCACATACAATTTAATAATAACAATAATAATCTAACATAAATATATAACAAATTCAAATATTTAATTCATTTTTTTATAATTAAATGCTTAAAAACACTTAATTTTTAATGTTGTTTATAATATACAAGATAGCTACCCAATATACTTTCAACAATATTTAGTCTTTTAAGGGTTTGTAAAACAGAATATCAATGTCATGAAAATGAGGATATGTACACCAAAGACGATAAATTCATGCTTTTTTATATTAGTCAAAACCACCCGTTGAACGGATGGTTTTCTTGCTTTCTATATAGGGAGAACTGGCTGGAAACCATAACAAAAAAGACAAAGTCATGAGACCTTGTCTACAGTCTAAAGTTCTATCTTTTAGATGGAACTTATTTAAATAGATTATATTAATTTTCTCATGAAAATTTTTCGCGGTAATAGACACTCGCACTTAGAATCCGAAACTTTGCTCGTCCTCTAAACTTCGTTCGTTTTCTAATGAACTAACATTTCCTTTTTTTATCTTCTTTCCTTCTTCTTCAAACCATTCTTCATAAAGTTGAACAAAACGCGTTTCTTCCTCATCATTAAATCCTTCAAAAACAACTTCATCAATATCTTCTTTATTAAAATAAAGTACCTCCTCGGGATTTAATCCCACTGGATAAATTGCTGCTGAATAATCAAAGAGAAGTTGTTCCCCGTCTTTTTCAATAATAGAAGCACGATTTAAAATCATTAATTTCTTCGTTCCTTCTTTTAAATACACGATTGTTCCGATTGGTAAAATTTTTGTTGTTTTCATTTTTAATTCTCTCCTCTATTTGTCTTAAAGTTTTATTATTTATAATCTTTTTCTCTCTCTATTGAAAAAGAAAGACCTAATGATAATGCTCTAATAAAAAACATTCTATGTTGAATTTGAAACATCATGAATCCACAGTATATAAGTAAAATACTCAAAAAATTATGTTCTTTTGCTGATATAAAAAGTGGTAGCAAAAGAAATAAACTTATTTGTAGGAAATTATTTATCCAGATTTTTCTTGTTTTTATACTATCTAAATTCTTTAATACAAGTTTCTCTCTTGACTTTAAAGAATTTAAGAAAATAATGTTTCTGTGCTTAAAAAACAAATTCATAATTTTATAAGACACAAACGCCATAACTATTGAGGCACCCAAGGCAAAAAAATAGTTTTCCTCAATAAGCTGTACAGGAACTATTTTAAAAATTATGTACAATATACTAGCAAAAGGTAACGTAATAGCAGAAATATTTATAACACTTATTCCTTTACTTCCAATAGTATCTACATTTTTTAAAAGAGCTTTATATTTTTTTTCATCAATTTCATAAACTTTTTGAGAAAATTTATTTGGAAAAATAATATATCTCGAAAATAAATCTGAATCTGAATCAACCAAATAATATTTTTTTCCATCCGAAGCAAGACAATACTGGGGGATTTTAGAATAAAAAAGTTTAAGCATGTTTTTTCTTCCCCCAACCAAACACTGATTTTATAGATTCTATTCCTGAATTAACAGCTTTGCCAACTGTTTTTACTCCGTCTTGAAAATACAAAAGATTAATATCATATACTAATTTAGTAAGGACTCCTGCAGCAACTCCAAGACCTATCGCCCAACCAATAGGGGTAGCCGCAACACTTCCAAAAACAACAGCTCCCGCTCCAGCAGCTAAAGCAGAACTAACTGCTGTAGTCGCAGCTGTATGCGTAAATGCCATTCCAACACTCTCTCCATCATTTCTATTTTGAAGATAGTCAATTCCAAATCCTAGTGTTCCTAAACCTGAAATTTTCGCTTTTCCCACGCCAAACTTGGCAACCGTTACCTTCTGCACACCTTTTTTAAACAACGAATTCCCTAGTGCCTTACCATAACCTGCTCCATCCCAATTAACATGGATATTTTTCCAGTATTGGTTGCCGCTAGTATAAAAACGTAGATATGACTCAGAGCTCGGCATGCTTGTATCCATGTTTTCTAAGAATGCACTTATTCTTTCAGAAAAACCATCCTGCACTGCACCACTTCCATAGTCTGTTAATACGTCTAATAACGCATTCTTATTTTTTTCTCCGATATTAAATTTCCCACCAGAATCAAAATTTCCACTCCCCAACGCGCTAATTACCGCAGACACCTTAGAAAATTCATCTGCAATTCCACTAAACAAAGATGCAATCTTCATGTCCAACTCATGGAGTTTTTTGAGTTTCTCCTCCACTTGCCGAATATCTCCTTGCACAACATTCATGAAATTTGTCAGTTCAGTCGCATGGTCATTATACATTGTTGTCAGCTCAGGATTTTCATTGAGTAGTGCTTGGTTCTGGTACGATTGAATTTGACTCGTCAATAGATTTTGCTGATTCTTCAATTCCTGAAGTTGTTGATTGAGTTTATCCTCATCTAGAATCTCTCCCCCTGATTCATCTGTGTATTGCACATACTGTTGTAATCTTTTTTTCAACTCTTGAATTGCCGTATTTGCTTTTGCCACAGTTGGGATTACAAGTCGCGCAAACAGGCCTTGCCCTGCAACAAATGCTGCACCACTTAACTGGTTACTGTTCAAAACATCCATAAGGTGTGTATTTCCTATTTTCAAATCACTGAGGATTTGTTCGCATGTCGTAATATTTGCCTGAAAATTAGATACCAAATCTCGTGACTCATTCGGATTATAAATCAATCCCATGATAATTGACTCCTTTCCTTGATGAGATTTTTTCGCTCGTCTTCTAATTGCTGACTCGCTTTTCTAAATTGCAATGCTTGTTCTTTTTGCTGATTTTCAATAAGTTGTGTGATATATTTTCTTTTCTGTTCTGTTTCTCTATATCCACTATTGCCGTGATTTCTTCGTTCCAGCTCGTCTTCTATTTCCATTAACCTCTGAAAACTTTGTGTTATCTCGCTGTTAAAATTTTCAAGCGACTGTCTGAGCTGGCGCTCCTGAATACGTAATTCTTCTGATTTTTGTTCAACCTCTGTTATTTTCAAGTCATATTCATAGCGTTTCTCATAATTCTTGTCCTTTATCATTTTCTATCTCCCCGATGTATTGTTTAAAAGGACGTTAGCATCTTGTTTGTCACGTTGTTCAATAGCTGATGCAAGTTTCGGAAATTTTTCTGCTTGTTTTTCCACACTTGACTGCAATTTCAATAAATCTCCAACGATTTTATTAGATACTTGCATGGCTGTTTTCATACCAGAGAGATTACTTTCTCCAAGCGTACTCGTTTTAGAACTGACACTTCTTGAATTTCTGTACCTAGATACTGCATCTTGTGCTACACCAACATTCGACTTAATAGATCCTGTCATTTCCTTTCTCCTCCTTCTTTTTGAGATAGTCACTTTACTTCTTTCTTCCAATATTCAACTCATCAGCACGCTCTTTCAAGACTTTT
Organism: Lactococcus garvieae; assembly: GCF_016758115.1. Classification (GTDB taxonomy): domain Bacteria; phylum Bacillota; class Bacilli; order Lactobacillales; family Streptococcaceae; genus Lactococcus; species Lactococcus muris. The sequence goes on along the minus strand of NZ_WIVG01000040.1, from coordinate 5,855 downwards.
AAACGCTCACTCATGACAAGTTCTGCCTTTATAAGTAACTCTGACCATATAAGCCCCATAACCCATCTTTATTAGACCATCAATAATAAAAATAGTTTCTAATTGATTTGAATATAAAAATAGTCCTAGTAAAGCATTGAATACTAGTAAAATTACAAAAATTACTTGTGCTTTCCAATGTTTGTTTTCATTAGCAGGAATAAAAAACAAAAAATGCAGTCCTACAAACAATAATAGTAGTATCCACAAGATACTTAAGTTATCCAGTACATTTAAACCTATAAATATGCTTGCCCAACAGGTTATTCCTAGGAAGATGAATGCAACGTTGACCCATTTTTTGTTGTTCATTGACCTGCTGCCTCTTCGTATTTTTTTCATTAGAATCAGTTGAACAATAATTGCTATGATATATATAGCGCCAAACAGGATTGGCTTTCTATAGTTACTTCCTAACAAAGTAAACATTGCCATTCCAATGACAAAAATGAAGCCTCCAGAAATAGTTTGATTTGCTAGTTTGTTCTCCAATTTAAGTCTCTCCCTTGACTACATCATGTGAAATAAGGCTTTCCATGTATTCTAGATTTTCTACAGACCATTTAAAAAATATATTCAGCAAGAAAATCTCTGATTTCTATACATTTCTTTGCTCTCACTTTTACAATATTTCATGGTCTGTTTTTGATGGCAAGTACGTCTGAACGCTTCTCTTTCACTAGAGCATCTTTCCATGTACATCCCAGCCCTTTTCCTCAGTTTCCTTGATGGCTTCCATGCGACGATAACCAACGGCATGATCTGAGAGATAGTTTTCAAGTTTAAGCCACAAACCACCTTTATGATTATGAACTGTTCTGAAGTATTCATCCATATCAACTTGCTTATAGAGGTGTTTTCCTGCAATCAAGACCATCATGGACTCTTTACCTTCTGGTGCATAATAGTAGGCACAACGATCAGCTGTCCATTCTTGAGCACGGGTCAGTGATTGGCCTAGGCCTATAAGATTAGCCATCGGATGCGCTATAGTACGCCATGCACTGACATGGCCACACTTGATGTGCCCTAACTCATGAGCGAGAACAAAACCAATTCCTGAAAGATCATTATGTCTATAAGCAATTTCTAGCAGGTCAGAGTTGATACATACATAACCTTTATGCACTTGGCACTTTGAAGCAAAGGCGTTAAGAGTACCACTTCCATCTGTCATATAGAGGCGTGGGATATTCGACATCGCTCCCTTTCCGCTACCAAATCCCATATCCTTAGCAATACGTACATAAAGCTCATAAACTTCTGGGAACTGCTTATCGGTTAACTCTACTGCATTGACAACTGTCTTCCAGTATGTCCTTTTAAAGCTATAGAGAAGAAGAATAAATGGTGCAGCTGCTCCAAAGATGATGGGGAATGTCCACTCAGCTGGTGAGGCATGCTCCACTAAGACAACATACAAAAGAAGACTCCAAATAGCTACAGTGAGGACTATACACAGGGTGAGTAAAGGCATCTCTGCTCTGTGCCGTAGTTTTTTGACGCTCATCTTTTCATTCATTACAAAAAGTTCCTCCGTTTTTTAATTTTTTATATAAATATAAATGGTTTTCTAATATTGACTCAAAAAAGATTCTATCTCATGGACAAAACCTGTTGACTTTTTATTTTGTTCTTTCATTCTTATATCAACCAAAAAGAATGAAAACAATCAGAACTCACAAAGCAAATAAAAGCAATTTTTCCTCTTTTGTTGAAACCACTTCATCGCTCTTGCAAAAGATTCTAACGAGTCTCTTTTAGCAAACCACTCACACTATATTATAATATATCTTTCTATTTTAGTAAATTCTGAACACGAGTGCAAAACGTTTACAGAACAGCTGTGATTTCATCAGTCTTAATCTAGCTGAAACTTGCCTTGCCATTTTCCAGTAGTTTTTCTTTCTGCGATAAAAAATAAGAGCACATAAAAAATCCTCCTCTCCATTCTGTACAAATCTGAGAGAAGGACTCCTTTGTATATACTGAAGCTCTAGGATTCTCCATAAACAACAAAGCCTGCTGTCGGAAAAGCTTAACCTTTAGCTATTCTGTATGAAAAGCATCTCTTGTATAGACTTTAGTAAGAACATCATCGAGATACATGTCATATCTGTTCGCCAGTATAACATCGCTCTCTACTTTAAAAGCCATCAAATCATTAACAACCTTTATTCCCTCAAAGTGATCAATTTCTAACAAAGGTTCATAAATAACTATGCGTTTTCCTTTTCTTTTGAGGCTCCTCATTATATCCACGAGTGCACTATTTTTGAAGTTATCTGAATCTTTTTTCATCGTTAACCTATATATTCCAATTACTCTTGAATTTTTGGAACAAATCTCATCTTCGATGTACTTTTTCCTCAGTTCATTAGAGCGTGTAATTGCTCCGATAATTTCTTGAGGAATATTTGAGTAACTGGCCTTTAAGGCTTTAGCATCCTTGGGTAAACAGTATCCCCCATAGCCAAACGAAGGATTATTATAATATTTGCCTATCCGATCATCTAAGGCAATCCCTGTAATGACTTCTTTAGCATCTAAATGCTTACTTGCTGCAAATGTGTCCAATTCGTTAAAAAAACTCACTCTCATCGCCAAGTAGGTATTTGCAAACAACTTAATCGCTTCAGCTTCAGAACTCCCTGCCAACAAGACTTCTACTTCTTTTTCAAGGGAGCATTCTTTAAAAATATTCCCCAGCATCGAGGCACGCTTGCTCCTCTCGCCAACTATTATTCGTGTTGGATGTAAGCAGTCGTATAAGGCCCGCCCCTCTCTTAGAAATTCAGGAACAAAAATTATATTTTTAGTTTTGTGCTTTTTTCGCACCTTATCTACAAAACCAACCGAAACAGTTGATTTTATCAAGATAACAGCATCCTTTTTGATATTTAAAACATCTTCAATAACCTGTTCAACTAACCCTGTATCAAAATCTCCTCGCTTATCATTGTAGTCCGTTGGAACTGCAATAATAATATAGTCAGCAAAATCAACAGTTTTTTGTAAATCTGTCGTAAAGTTTAGTCTTGGATTTTCCGTGTGAAGAGATTCAATAATTTCCTCATCTTCAAGGTAAGAATGCTGATTTTGCAAACACTGCACCCTGCTCCAACTAATATCATATCCGACAACAGAGTGCCTTCTCCCCAACAACAGTGCGTTGGAAAGTCCCACATATCCTAAACCTATTACTGAAAACTTCATACTTTTCTCCTTATTAATTCGTCATTGATAATTTTACCGCGTGCCCCATCTTATTGACTTAAGTGTCAAAAAGGAATAAAGGCGTACTGGGACCAATATTGTAATATGAATAAATCCATAGATGATAAATAGGATAAATCCAAGGTCCTTCGTCCTATAAATCCCATACAGGGAACGAAGAAGGGCTATAAGTATCAGTATTTCAAGATAACTATTTAAATAAATAAAGGTTGACTGATATCTAGTGAGGATAAGCATATAAATAAGTGTCAGCAGCAAGCAGATGGGCAGGATAAATTGCATAAACAGCTCATAGAGTAAGTAAATATTTTTCTTATAAATGAAAGGAAGGGTCCAAAGCATTTCCCTGTAAAATGATCTATTCCAGCGCACCTGCTGCTTAATATAGGCTGATAAACTTGTCGGTACATAAGTGAAAGCTTCTGCAAAAGGGTTATACTCAACCTGCCAATCTCTGGATAAGACCAGATTGGTCAAGTGCCGATCATCTCCATAGGTGCAGTAGGAACCTAGAAATTTCTGATCTATGTATTTGTCTTTGACTTCCTCTATAATTTCAGCACGATAGACTGAAAAGGGGCCTGAGCAACACATGACTACTGAGCATAGGCTCTGTGCCGCCCGTTCTTGGTTAAAAGCAACCCAATACCGGTAGCTAATCAGCTTGGACACCAGATTTACATTTCTGTTTTCGACTCGCACATCTCCCGTTACTGCTCCAACTTTTTCATTTTCTAGAGGTTGAATTAACTTCAAAACACCCTCAGAATCATGAATAATCGTGTCCGAATCCACAGTAACAATCAGTGCCTTGCTGGCATGGTCAAAACCAAGCTTTTGCGCATGTCTCTTTCCTCTATTTTCTTGGTAAAAAACCTGAACTTTCGAGTCTTCATCAAATTTTGAATACACCTCATCAATCAATATCTGCCTATTAACCGACCCGTCATCTATCACTAAAACCTCCAAGTCGACAATATTTTGCTTTCTGCAACTGTCAATACAGCTATAAAGTATATCTGGTTCTTCATTGTAAGCAGGAATAATAATCGAAACCGAGGCTTCAAATGTTTTTTTCTCATGTCTCCCTGTGATTTTCTCAGCTTTTCTTATTGACTTTCTATGCTTTCTCTTGCGTAAGAACTCCAAATGCGCAAAAGAAACTTGTATGGCTAAATATATTAGTACGAAAGCACCATAAAACACAATCCCCTGCGCTATGGCCCCACTCTTGGTTAAGCTCGTTTCAATCGTTTTTTGTATCGATAAATACTGTACCAATGCAAATATAAGCAACCAAAATACAATTATTCCTACGATACCTTTATAATTTTTCATCCGCTCCCCTTTGTAAGATTAGTTTAGACTTTATCGTCATACGTCATGAGATGTCGCATCTTTTCTTCATTCATACCTCCTACTTCAATATTATTTATAGTCAAAATTCATCACTACCTTTCCATACTAATAGCTCCCTTATAAAAATTCAAGATAAAAAAATTTAGAAAATAGAACTTTTTTCAAAAGAAAACAGGGGAAAGTTAAACTTCCCCCCTTTTTCATAAAACTATTAATCCCCTTAGCTGTAACTTTTTCTATATATTTATTTCCAGTTCTCTCTTTCTCATAAAAAAGCACTCAATGGAGTATGTGGAATGCCCTGTTGAGTGCTTTTATGTAATGGATTTTTATTGTCTGACGATGAGGGCTGGGCGCGTGCCTCCTCTACTACCACCCCATGTGTCTTCAAGATCACTGAACCATCCTCCCATAGATATTAACCAGCCATTTCCTGGTGATGCAGGAGTACGTGTCATCCAAAAGACAGCATCTGGCCGTTCAGGTATACGTCGGGATTCTCTATTAGGAAAAATGCGTATAATATCTGCCATAGATAGTGAAAATGCACGGGGAGTTCCGCTCGAATCAACTCGAGTCTCATCTTCTGCAACTGCTGGGAAATTACTCAGATTGATCGGGCGATTTATAGCCCCGTCTGTCCAAGTAAGTTCCCCAGCTCCAACTTGTCCTGTCACAAAAGTGTTGGCTACGGGCTGAACCATAGCTTGAACTGCTGGGTCAAGGTTGCCATACCATGTGTTATTGAAAGTGTCTTGATTATGAAAGCGTGCATGACGAATGGCATCTTCACGGATAATCACATGGTTACCGTTCCCCATATTCTCCAAATAACGGTACTGCTCCTCTGCCATAGTAAAGATGGTCCCCGGTGCCATGATGCTAAAGTTGATTTGATCGGGTTGGACATTCTCCTCTGGTCCCGGGTTCCCCCAGTTGTTATCAATGGAACCGTTCTGTACGGCTGTCAGGAAGTCTGACAAGTCATCATGATGCGTATAGTTTGCATCTGCAGCCAAGAAGTCATTGATACGGTCAGGACTGATCAGTTGCCCATCCACATGGATACCATAATAATACTCTCCCGGGATGTTGTCTGCCGCTGCGGTCATCTGAGCGGCATCCAAGAGGTAAGAAGTGGTCTCTCCTGCTTGGAGTTGATTCGCCCAGTAAGCCCAACCTGTTTGGTGGTCGATGACCCAGAAGTTCCCGACTTTCAG
>NZ_WIVG01000004.1 GCF_016758115.1 Lactococcus garvieae | reverse complement strand
TTTGAAGAGGTGTTGCACTTAACTTGACTATTCAAGGCAAAAAAAAGAGCACATAAGCTCCATACTTAGTGCTGCTACCGTCAGGTCCTGACACGCTTCGTAAGAAACTTATTGCTCCGAAAGTTATTATAACATATTTCTGCTTCTTTTGACAAGTCGTGCTATTTTTATCTTCGCCTATAAGGCTCTCTTTCACTTCTTCCCTTTATAAGCCTGCACTGCCTCGTTATAATCCTCTTTCATTCTTGGAAATTGTTTTTTAATAGCCTGAGCAGCAACAAAATAAAAAGCAATAACTAAAATCAATAGTGCAAAGTTTATCAAAGAGAGAATCGCTGCAGTTAAGTTTACTTCAGGATGAGCAATGAGACTCATAACGTAAAAAACAGACAAGACGTTATAAACATAGTAAAGAATAGGTGCAACATGACAAATTTTAGGCGCTTGAATTTTTTTGTAATTGACGTGCGTAATAATAGCAAAGACGAAGATAATCATTCCAGCTGCATTAACCGTAAAGCCCAAAAAAACTGCGATAAATAATACAATCAGGGCAACTGGAATACTGATACTGTTGAGCCATGCGCGATAGGGAGCCGTTTTTTCTTTGTAATCTTGTTTTGTTATTTTTTCTATTTCCATAATTTCATCCTTAATTTCTAATATTTTATATTTTCTCAAAAGCTACTTTTTTCTTCTCTTTTGGAAGAAAGTTTGCATGATATCTGCGCATTCTGTTTCTAAAACACCGCCTTGGACGGCCACTCTATGGTTGAGACGTGTATCTTCCAAAATCTGATACAAACTCACTGCGGCCCCAAATTTTGGATTCGTCGCGCCAAAGTAAACTTCTGGTATACGCGCTAAACCGATTGCTCCGGCACACATAACACATGGTTCAATAGTGACAAATAAGGCACAGTCTAACAAGCGCCAGTTTCCCACAACTTCGTTGGCAGCTTCAATCGCACAGATTTCCGCATGATGGGGTGCTCGTCCATCAAGTTCACGCCGATTAAAAGCTCGGGCGATTATTTCTCCTTCGCGCACAATAACTGCACCAATGGGTACTTCTTCATTTGCTGCTGCCTTCTCGGCTTCAAGCAGCGCTTGTCCCATAAAGTATTCTTTTTCTTCCTGAGTAAATGTCATTCTACTGCCCATTTCATATGCGGTTGAGCTAAGTCTACTGGAAGATTTCCTGCTGCTTCCTGTGCCTCATCTCGTAAAACTTGTAAATCACCAACTTGCGGCAAATGTGTGAGAATTAATTTTTTCACATTGGCTTGTGCAGCAATTTTCCCTGCCTCTACACTGGACAAGTGATTAGGCATCTTGGCCTTATCCTTGAAAAAATAAACATCAGCAAGCAAAATATTCGCATCTTTTGAAAAATCGACAAGTTCTGAAAAATAACCTGTATCGCCTGTGTAAACCAAAACTTGTCCTGTTTCTCTCTCAACGATACGCATGGCATAACAAGTAACAGGATGCACTGTTTTTAAGAACTGAATATCAAAAGGACCGACAGTGCTACCGTTTTTGATGTCATAAGCAATACCTTGGCTGACATTTTCCAAAGATAATTTTGCAAATTCGTGTTCATTCTCTTGATGCCCATAAATAGGCAAAATTTCAGGTTTCACCGTTTGCAGCTGACGGTACTGACGCAAGACGCCTAGGTCTGCAATGTGGTCTTCATGATAGTGGCTCAAGATGATTGCATCCAAATCATTGGGCGAAAGTTCATGTTCAAGTTCCGTCACGGCACGTGAACCTGCATCTAATAAAAGATTAAATCCCTCCTCACTTTGCAACAAATAAGAAGTTGTGCCGGCATTACGTGTGGGATAGCCGCCCCATACACCAAGTGCTGTCAGTTTCATATTTTCTCCTCTCTTTCAAACCTCAACATAAGGTAAACAATGATTAAAAATGTACTTGATACAAGTAACGTCCAGTTTCCAAAGATATCTGCACTATAGGTCCCTAATATCGTACCCAAGAAGAAAGAGGCCACCAGACTTGCAAATACCCGAAAATTTTGTAAATAATGCTGTTCATGTGTCAAACTATACTGTGTTAAGTTAACCATGGTAGCTTTTAAATTCCCAGTCATCATAATACTTCCATAGGGCAGTCCCCTTGTTTTACTAAATGTGTCATGCTGAATAGCCATAAAAAACGACAAAAAACCAACAAAAATAGACACCGGTAACTTTAAAAAGGTCACATAAAGCAATGTGAAAAGGGTTACCCCAGACCACTGCAGCAAAAGAAGATAGAGTGTATCTGGCTTATACTTTTTTCTCAGATAATAAGAATAAATATTTTTAAAAATGACACCACAAGAAAAAAAGAGCACAGGAATCATAAAGTCAAGCACACGTATAAAGTTACCTTTTGCCAAATAAACAGCCGCCTGAATCATGTTCCCCGTCTGCATCCCTATAAAACGCCCGCTAAAGTGGAAAAAGGAAAAAGCATCCATAAATCCCGCATTCATCGCTAAAATGGAAGCAACTCTTAATCTTTCTCTCATTTCGATGTTCATAGTATTCATTATAGCACATTCTGAGAGGCAAGGTTCACTATAGCTTAATCAAGCAGTTGGAAATTCCTAGTTTAATACAACATAAGCTATGACGTAATCATCTTTTTTAGATAACACTATATTTTTGGCCTTATGAAAAAATAGAGCTTTTGGCTAAAATCAGTCAAGCTCCTATTTTATCTTAATATTTTTGTCCTTAGTCTCATTTTTAAAGGCGTTCTACCGCCTGCTTCTGCTCTTCAATAACTTCTGCCCCTTATCCTCCACAGTTGCTAAGTAGAAGCCTTCATTCAAGAACAGCTTCCTCTCCTGATGTATAGATTACTTTTACTTTTTCATCTGTACTTCCCATTTTCAAGCCTTTGCCACTGTGGAAGCCAAAACTTCCTATTATTACCGAATTCCCTCTGATAACAGTTCCATCGGTTTCTTCTATATCAAAGTCAACATTTTTAATCCCAGGGGATGACTCATAAAGAGCTGTAAACGTAATTTTTTTAATGTCTTTCACCTTATCTTTTATCTCAATTGCTGTCTGTTTCTCTAATTCTATACGGTCATGTTCTTTACTTTTCATATACAGTGTTTCTCCAATAGCTAATGCTAAAATAACAAACAATGCAACGATTATTCCTACTGCCATTCTCTTTTTCTGTTTCGACATCTTTTGTTCCTTTGTAAAAAAAGTAGCCGCTTGGACTACAGGTTATTTCGATGAGACTCCCAAACCGTGAACTCTTATGCCCACCTTCTGCGGCCATGTCCGCATATTTTTTCTTCAGTTACTGATTAATACTTTCTAGCACTTCTTCGAACGTTTGAATATTTTGATAGAGTGGCTTCTGCTGTTCTAAGTAAGTTTGGAACTCTTGACTTCTTCACCCTCTGCGAGTGTAGTTGCCATTGAATTTACAAGTTGAAGTACTTATTGTTTAAATTCTTCAAGCATGACACAAAGTGCTGGCCTTTTCATTCTCTGCAAGAAAAAATAAGAATGCTGATTTTTTCTTAATTTTATTTTATCAATCTCCCCCGTCATTGTCAAAGGTATAACAGACATCCTCTAGGTGGAAGATGATTTTTACATTTATTTTGTCTTCCCAACAGATGCAATGTAAGAAAAAGTCCATAAAAAATAAGCTCTGATTCAAACAGAACTTATTCTAATTTTTTTAATCTGCAGCCAAAGCCTCGATTGTATTTAAACGTGCAGCACGCGCAGCAGGAGCAAAGCTTGAAAGTAAAGCAATGATTACCGCAATGATGACTGCAAAGACAATATGCCCTAAAGTGATTTGAACAATATTTCCACCAACTAAACTGTGGAGTGCTTTATTGATAATTCCTTGACCAGCATAGGCAAAAGCAATAGCAATTCCCGCTGATGCCAATCCAAGGATAACACTTTCTGCAGTAAACATCCGTGACACATCCTTACGACGACCACCTAATGCGCGAAGCACACCGATTTCTTTTGTACGTTCAGCAACAGACATGTAAGTCGTCACCACAATCATAAAGATTGACACAATCAAGCTGATACCAGCAATTGCTGCTAAAACGGTCGAAACGATACCTGTGATATTTGTAATTGTATCAAGCATACTGCCGATATTAGCTGAAGCGAACACCAGTTTATCATTATCTTTGATAGCATTGATTTTGTTGCTCACTTCTTTAACATGATTGGTTTCGGTAACAGTGACATAGACTGTATTTGGCATTGCTTCTACGTTGTTTGCTTTGAGCATTGTTTCTAAAGCTTCCACAGAAGTTATCACCCCAGAAACTGGAATTTCTTGCAAAATACCCGAAATTTCCATTTCTTGTGTAATGGTCACTGGGCTATTGTTTTCATCTAAAGTTTGGAAGCTGACTTTCACGTTTTTTCCAATCACTGCATTCCAGTCCTTGACCTCATAGGCTTTTGGATCAAATTTCTTCATGTCTAATTCAGAAATAACAATCTGATTTCCTTTAGGTTTTGAACCAGCCTGTAAACTTGAAGACTGAATCATCGGCGTCCATGACATGATGGTTTGGCTTCTTGCCGTCTGACCACCGTAATCTAAACTAACAACGCCTACTTTTGTGATTCCTTCATTTACTTCTTTGACATTATCCAAGGCTTTTAATTTGCTGATATTATCTTCTGAGATACTGAGCATTGCTTGCTGCGCCATCGAAAAAGCTTCGTTAGTGTCCTCACCTTGATTGTTTATCGGATCGCGTTTAACGACAGAGATAATATTAGGATTGGCCAGACTTGTCACCTGATCATTCATATACTTTGTTGCCCCGGTACCTAGGCCAAGAAAGAAAATAACGGAAAAGAGGCCTATAGCTGTTCCCAGCGCAATGAGAAGATTTATTTTCCAAGTATTTGTAAAATGTTTGAAAGCAGTCTTAACCACATCTCCATACGAGAGGGCTTTGGTCTGGAAAGGCTTTATCTCATGAGGTACAGGATAAGCTGGTTTAGCACGCTCATCCCCAGTAATCTGACCGTCTGCTAGACGAATAGTACGTGTACCATAATCCGCAACTTCTTGCGAGTGAGTCACGACAATGACTGTTTTACCAGATTGTGCAATTTGACGGAGAAGTGCCAAAACTTCTTTGGTATTCTGCGAGTCAAGAGCTCCTGTAGGTTCATCTGCAAGAATGATTTCCGGATCACTAGCTAAAGCACGAGCAATGGCTACACGCTGCTTTTGCCCACCCGAAAGTTGAGCTGGCTTTTTCTTACGGTGTTCATAAAGTCCAACTTGTTTTGTCAGCTCAAGCGCACGTTCCATACGTTCTTTTTCAGACAAACTTGTCATTTTTAAGCTAATCAAAATATTATCAAGAACGCTCAAATAATTAATCAAGTTAAAAGATTGGAAAATAAAGCCGATAGTATCACGACGGTAGGCATCCATGTCTTTTTCTTTTTTCGTCTTTTGTGCCACACCATCAATGACAACATCACCGTCATATTCTCGGTCAAGTCCACCGATGATATTCATCAGCGTTGACTTCCCACCTCCAGACTCTCCGAGTAGACTCACAAAGTCTCCACGTTCAAACTCAAGATTAATTCCTTTAAGAACTGGAAACTCTTCTTTGCCTAGAAAATACGATTTTCTAATATTTTTTAATTCTAATACTGGCATAATTTCTTCTTTCTAAAATAAAGATATATCCATTATACCTTAAATATATCAACTGAGCTTAGGACCTAAGACTGATTTCCCCTCTTTTAAAAATCATCCCAGTTTTCTGATCTTTTATTTCGTGGCTGATAAGGGAAGTTCCATGGCTTATGCGCTTCTCTCATATGATGGCACATTTCTTTTCTCATTTTTTCTTCCATTTCTCTTCCCATATGGTGTATCATACGAGGATCAAAGCTGTCAGGTCGCATACCTGCAAGGTGAAAATCAATTTCTTCCTCTCCCTTGATGCTTTCTTCCAACTTTTCTAAGATGCGAATGAATGTCACTTGTTCTTCTTTGGTCAAATGACCAAAAATCCCTTCCGACAAGTCATCTTGACTTTCCTTATAGTCAACTTGGGCTTGTTTGCCTTCTTCTGTCAAGAATACACGACTCACGCGCTTGTCATTTTCATCTGTCACACGTTTGACCAGACCACGCTGTTCTAAACTTTTTACTTGAGCTGTGACACTTGAAGGCCGAATATCAAGGAGTTCTGCAATTTCTGCATTGGTTAATCCATCTGTTTTCCAAAGCTCAACAAGTAAACCTTGAGCACCCATACGAGGCTTCCTCTCCCCAAGCTTGCTTGACATTCTTTCCCTATGCAAAGCCATGATAAGTTGTGGGTTATGTAGTAATTTTGAAAATAGGCTGAGTAATTTATTCGTTTCTGCTGACATCATCTTCCCCTTTCTTTATTTAGTTTCTTTTAAAAAGAAGCTAACGAAATATATTTTAAAGTATTTATTTCGCTTTGTCAACAAAAAAAACTAAAGACTTTTCAAAAGTCATTAGTTCCTAAATCCATCTGATAAAGTTTTCGGAAGTCTTCATCGTTTTGTAGCAAGTATTTAGGCTGGTCATCCAGTTTTATTTTCCCATTTTCCAAAAAAATGACCCGATCCATATGTTGCACCCCAAGCAGATGATGAGTGATAAAGATAATGGTCTTGTCTTTCAACCGTTCAAAGAAAAGCCGCAACAGTTGATTTTCAGTAATAGGATCTAGAGAAACTGTTGGCTCATCAAGAATAACCATATCCACATCTGAAAGTAAGATACGTGCTAAGGCCAAACGCTGCCGTTCCCCTCCAGAAAAGCGTTGTCCCGCCTCATCCACAAGCTCATCAAGCTGTTCAGGGAGCGAGGCAACCATTTTTTTCAAGCCAACAAGTTCCAAAGCCTTCCAAATTTCTTCGTCACTCGCATCCAAACGTGCTAAGCTGAGATTTGAACGAATACTGGCATTGAAAATATAAGGGCTTTGGTTAATCACGCCGATTTTTTCTTCCACATTATTTGCATAAGCTGGTTCTACACCTGACAAATCAAGACGCCCTTTTTGAGCAATCAAATCTCCCCGAATAAGGCCAGCAAGTGTTGATTTCCCAACACCTGAACGCCCTAAAATCGCCACATGCTCTCCTTTTTTAATGTGTAAATTTAAGTCTTCAAAAATCTTTTTCTCTCCGAAAGAAAAACTTAGATTTGAAATTTGTAAATTTGTATCTAAAATTCTTTCCTGACGAACATCTTCTTTGACATCAGGCAAATCATTGAGACGTTGAACAGAATCACCATAACGCTGTGTCTCTACCACTGCATCCGACAAAGGAGCAAAAGCATCAAATAAAGGAAAGGCTGCCAAAGAAACAGCTGCAATATAATTAGGAGCGTCTCCTGTTCGCAAGCTTGTGCCCGACCAGACAATCAGATAGACAATAAGAAGGGCAAAGATAAGCTGTAAGACAAGATTACGTTTGCGAACATAACTCAATAACTTCTCTTGAATCTGACGCGTTGCTTTTTCTGAGCTTTGATAATCAAGCAAGAAGTCTTCTTTTCTTCCTGATAAAACCCAGTCTTGTAAGCCCAAAACATCATCTGTCAAATCTGAAAAGAGTTTGTTTCGATAATTTTTCAAGTCCCGATCATATTTAGCAGAAACTTTAAGTGAAACATAAGGTAAAACAATAACCATGAGACCCAAGAAAAAGGCAACCGTCAAAGCCAATGCTAGCGAAAAAACACCAGAAGAAAGGATGAGGGCGACAGATAGAGAGCCCACAATCATCAGGGGAAAGAGTGTCCGTAAGAATAAATCTTGGATGTTGGCAATGTCTTCATTGAGCAAGCCTAGGAGCTCTCCTAATTTGTAGCGCTCAGACAGACCAATGGCTGACTTTTCCAATCTTAGATAGAGTTTGCGCCGAAGGTTACTGGTGATGCGTAATATCCAGTTGTGCGATGTTAAACGTTCGATATAACGTACGACAGGACGCGAAATACCAAACACACGCACCATCAGAACGGGTACATAAATGATTAAAATATTTTCTGGTTTAGTTGCTGACTTTGAAATCACGTAACCTGCCGAAAACATGAGCAGACCGGCACAAAGCATCGTTATGGTTCCAAGAACTACTGCTAAAACCATCCCAAAACGATATTTACGCAAAAAGGGGGTAATCCAGTCATTATTGAAAAGAATTTTTTTCATTTTTTCTCCATTGTTTTTACAATTAAATCGTTTTGCCTCTCATTTCACGTAAAAGCTCTTGATAATAAGTGTTGCTAGCTAAGAGCTCTTGATGTGAACCGGCTGCTTCTAACCTGCCTTCGTTTAAGACAAGGACCAAATCCATCTGAGGCAACCAATGTAAGCGGTGCGTAGCCAAAAACACGAGCTTTCCTTCAAAAAGAGGCAAGATACTTTCTTTTACTTCCAGCTCTGTTTCCACATCTAGATGGGCTGTGGGCTCATCTAGGAAAAGGATATTTCTATTCTTGGATAAGAAAGCCCGTGCCAAGGCCACACGCTGCATCTGTCCGCCAGATAATGTCCGTCCTCCGGCACCAATATTTCCCTCTAAACCTACCTCTTCTACCAAATCTTTTAAACCTGCCAACTCTGCTGCGTGAACAATTTCTTCATCTGAGGCCTTAGGCTGGTAAAAGGCTAGGTTCTCTCGCAAGGAGCCTGCGAAAATGTAAGTGTTTTGCGGAATGAATTGCAGGGACTGGCGGAAGTTTTTATCATTAAGTGAATCCAGAACATGTGTATCGAGCTGTATCTCGCCGGAACTTGGTTTCAAAAATCCTGAAAGTAGACTTAAAAGTGTGGATTTTCCTGAACCAGACTCACCCACAATGGCCACTTTTTTGAAGCCTTGGATGGCTATGTTGATGTCCCTTACACCGCGCCCTGTTTCAAAAACTTTGCTCAGGTTGTTCAGAACCAATCGAGAATCTTCACTCCATCGAATAGGTTCTGGCAGAGCTTTTGTTAAATGATCTTCAGCCTTTAAAACTTCATTGACACTGGCATAAGCGTTTTTTCCATTCAAAGTTGCGTGATAATCTGAAGCAAAATCTCGTAGTGGTAAAAAGTATTCCGGTGCTAAAATTAAGGCTGCAAGTGCTGGAAATAAAAGGATGGACCCCTCCATTAAGCGAAGACCTAAAAAAAGAGCCACTGTAGCTACAGATAAAGTAGCAAAGAAATCTAAGGCAAACGTGGACAATATAGCCACACGCAAGGTCGCCATTGTTGCCTTACGGAAACGTTCAGAAGTCTGATAAATTGACTGTGCATATGTCTTAGACAGTCCAAAGTATTTCAAGGTCGAAATCCCACGAAGCGAGTCCAAGAAGTGATTGGATAAAACTTGAAAGCTTTTGTACTGTTTATTCGCTTGACCCTGTGCAGCATACCCTAATAAAATCATAAAGATAATGGCAAAAGGAAAAGCAATAGCCAACACAAGGGCAGTCTGACCGTCTAAAAAGGCAATAGCTACCAATAAGAGAACAGGGACAATCATCATATTCAAAACTTTGGAAAGAACCAACTTGATGTACATTTCCACCTCATCAATCCCTGAAATAACTGTTGAAGTAAGGTTCCCCGTCCCCATTTCTCTTGATAGAGCCGGCCCTAGATTGAAAGCTTTCGCAAGAACCTGATTCCGCATATTTGCAGCTAAACGATAGGAAACTCTGTCCAACATATATTGCCGCAGAAAATTAACAAGCTCTCGCCCAAAAAAGCTAAAGAAAAACCCAACAATATAAGGCAAAACTTGTCTCACTTCTTGCCCCTGCCATAGCCCTGTTATCGCTTGAGACAAGAACAAAGCCTGTCCTAAAATACATAGGGCTTGAAGTAGGGCAAGTCCTCCAAGAGCGGGAAGAATCTTACGTACTCCTGGAAGAGTAAATAGAGTTCTATCAATCATTTAAATTACCTATTTCTTATTCTTTTGATAACTTTTATTATATCAAAATATAGGTCTTATACCTTTGAAACTGCTTATAAATTCTTTATTTTTCAGAAACAAAATGCAACCCCAAGTGTCAACAAGATAAAGAGCTGTCAAATAGTTTTATTCTAACATGTATTATACTTGAAAAAGCAAGAAAAAAAGCTCCTTTTAGAAAAGGAACCTTAATATCAGTTACTCGCTGATGCGCTTTTTGAACACGTGATAAGTCCAAGCCATGTAAGCAAGAACGAATGGCAAGATTGCCATTGTAATAATGGACATTGTCGTCAAAGTATAGTGTGTTGAGCTTGCATCCTTAATCAAGATACTATAGGCTGGATTTTCAGCAATCATTACACGTGGGAATAAGCCTTGGAAAAGCAAAGCAACCAGTGCAAGGAAAGTCAAACCAGACGATAAGAATGCTGCCATTTCACGTTTTTTAGCTACGGAAAGATGTGCTAAAACAGTTAAAAGAACAATAACTGCCAGCAAGACAATAGTCAATACCGCATGTTTTTCAACAAAATCTGTATATAGAGCAAGCAAGATTGCAAAGACAACTTCACCTGCATAGAGGAGAAAATAAAGTTTATTCGCCCACTCATTTGCACGCTGGCGCATGCTTCCATCTGTTTTCAAAGCAATGTAGTTCAAACCATGCAAGAAGCTCATCAAAGCTACCGCAACACCTCCAACCAGAGAAAGAGGATTGACATAATTTATGAAGTTGGCATAGACATCACCACGTGCATCCATAGGAACGCCTTGAATCATGCTGGTAAACATCAAACCAAACAAGAATGGAATAGCAAAACTTGTCACCCCTAAAATAATTTCCCAAGCACGTTCTCCTTTTTCAGTCTCACTGCGGTGACGAAACTCGAAAGTCACACCACGCAAAATCAGACAAACAAGTATCAGCAAAAGAATATTGTAGTAACCTGAGAAAAGGGAAGCATACCAGTAAGGAAAGCTGGCAAACATCGCACCACCAGCTGTCAAAAGCCAAACTTCGTTCATATCCCAGAAGGGACCAATTGTAGCGATGGCTTGATTGACTTCACGCTTATTGCGCGCCAAGGTTAAGACACTCATTCCCACACCAAAGTCGAAGCCCTCGAGAAAGAAGAATCCCCCGAAGAGCACTGCAATTAAAATAAACCAAAATAATTGTAATCCGCTCATCTCAAAGCCCCCCTTCTTGTTCAGTTTTTATCTTTTTCCCACCGAGACTTTCTCTACTAAACGGGTCTAAATCTACATAAGCAGTTTCTGCCTTATATGCACTATTGCGCATGATGCGGCGACTGAAAAGAATCATAATCGCACCCAGAACACAGAAAAGTACAAAGTAAACAATATTTGAGAAAAGCAAACTTCCTGCTGAAACATTCGGAGAAACAGATTCTTTAATCGTAAAGAGACCATAAACCGTCCAAGGGTAGCGTCCAAGCTCAGTGACCAACCAGCCACAGGTCATAGCTACAAAGGGAAGGAACATTGACCAACCATAAAGGCGCATCATTCCTGGTTTTTCAAACATCCAAGGTTTCTTGCGACGTGTCCAGAAGAGACCGAGAGCTGAGATAAGCATAAAGTACATGCTCAAGCCAGCCATGATACGGAAGGTGTAGAAGAGAACCGTAACTGGTGGATAGTAATTCTGATGATCCCCATATTTGGCTTCCAACTCCTTGTTGATTTGATTCATCCCTTCAACTGAACCAGAAGGACGGTGGTAGGTCAGAATTGATAGCATGTAAGGAATGCGTATACCAAAGACCGATTTGTGCTCAGCTTCGTTAAAGAACGCGACCATATCCCAGGCTGCTGGATCCTCTGTCGTTTCATAAACACCTTCTGTCGCTGAGAATTTCATCGGCTGAGAGTTTTTAACTTCCAACATTTGTTGATCACCTGCAACAAAATTGCCCAGTGCACCAATCAAAGCTACCCAAAGTCCTAAACGTAAAACTGGTTTAAATAAATCCACTTCTCGCTTTTTCAAGATTTGGAAGGCGGAGATACCTGCAACCGCAAAACCACCTGTTAGAAAAGCTCCTGTGATAATATGTGTAAATTCCAACATTGTTTGAGGGTTAGTCAATAAGGCTGAGAAACTCGTCAAAGTTGCGCGGCCATCAATGACTTCATATCCCACTGGATTTTGCATGAAACTGTTCGCTGCAAGAATCCAAAGTGATGAAATCCATGTTCCAACCATTACCAAGCCAAGTGTAGTTAAATGCAGTTTTTTACCTAAGCGATCCCAGCCAAACATCCAGACACCTAAAAAGGTTGATTCCATGAAGAAAGCCAGCAAAGCTTCAACGGCAAGTGGCGCACCAAAGATATCTCCAACAAAACGAGAATAGTCCGACCAGTTCATACCAAACTGGAATTCTTGGATAATCCCTGTAACAACACCTACAGCAAAAGACAATAGCATGATTGTACCAAAGAACTTGGTACGTGTTTTCCATTTCTCATCACCCGTTTTAACATACACTGCCTCCATAATAAAAGTCATCGCTGTTAACCCAATTGAAAGGGGAACGAAGAAAAAATGGAAGATCGTGGTCATGCCAAACTGAAAACGTGCGAGAGTTTCAATTGTAAACATAAAGCCTCCTATTGCTCGAAAAAAAGTAAAAAGCACAGAATTCCCGAGACTAACAAAAATTAAATTATAACTTATTTTAACATTATGAAAGCGGATAGAAAAGAAATTTGTTTCTAAATTTAAGTTTCAGAAAGATTACAATTCCGTGTCATCCTCTAGCATCCTTCAGTTCTCGGCCTTCTTTTTAACTTCAACTCAAAATACTAAACACCTGCATCTTATCCCCTCTATCACAAAAATTACGGAAATAGAAACAAAAATTTCGATAGGATTTTTATAAATGTTATTAATCAAGTTAGTGGATGCATCAAAATAGAGCAGATATTCAAATAAAATCGCCAATGCTCACCTCATAACATTTTTCTCAACCTTCTGGGTTACATAGTACCATTCACCCTTGCTACTTTCGTTGGTATTCTCAGTTTCTTTACCTCTTTGGTAATGGGAGCCTTCTATTTCATACGAACATTAATTTGGGATAATCCTGTTGATGGATTTCCTACTCTGGTTATTATTGTCCTGCTACTTGGTGGCCTACAACTGCTGTCTCTTGGGATTATCGGAAAATATATCGCCAAAATTTTTCTCGAAATCAAGAAGCGGCCTAACTATATCATCAAGGAAAGCAACATAAAAACCCTCATATGAGGGCTCTTTATGTCACTTTCTTTAAATCTTATTTTTTACTTTTACAATCTTAAAATCTTGACCCGATTTTGCAGAAAGGACACACTTATCCAAGTAACTTTTAAGCAAATCCCTAAACTCTACTTTCTGTAAAAAATGAATGGCTTCAAAATCAATCGTCACTTCTACTTCTGTAGGATTTACCATATAAACAAATGCCTCAGATTCCGTATAACGCAAAATTCCCAAGACATCCTCATGATAAAAAGGAACAAATTTCCCACGATAAAGTGATTTTTCTGTACGTCGCTTTGCTATCCATTCTTGATAGAGAGTATGTGTTGGGGCATGGATATTTTTCCACGGAAAATACTTTCGATTTTTAGGATCTTTACGCCCTGTGAGTCCTGCTTCATCTCCATAGTAAACACAGGGCACTCCCGGTAGGGTAAAGAGCATCCCTACAGCCAAATCATTAGCCTCATCACCTACCATGGTTAAGATACGCTCTGTATCATGTGTTCCCAAATTATTCAAATTATTATAAAAAATATCTTGTGGGTAATTTTCATTGAGAACCATCATCTGGTAGGCAATGTCTTGGGCGCTTCGAGTAGAGGTGAGATAAGCAATAATCATTTCTCGAAAAGGATAATTCATAACGCCATGCAAGCTATGACCTAAGATATAGTCTCGACGCTTGCCATAAGAAATTTTGTTCGAAGCATCTTCCCAAACTTCTGCAATGAGAACTGTATCAGGATAGCGCGACAGGTTCTTGCGGATGCCTCGAATAAAACTATCCGGTAACTCATCTGCTACATCTAAACGCCAACCATCGACTCCCAGCTGATTCCACTTCGCGAGGACAGAGTCGGTTTCACCATAGATAAAGTTTCGAAATGAAGGATTGTCTTTATCAACTTCCGGTAAGTCCTTGATGCCCCACCAAGACTTATAATCCATAGGATATTCCGTAAACTTGAACCAGTCCATATAAGGGCTGTCTATACTTTTAGCAGCTCCAACATCACTGCCATATTGACCTGATAGATTAAAATAGCGCGAATTTTTTCCTACATGTGAGAAAACACCATCTAAAATAATATGCATATCTTCTTTGTGTAACAGGTCAACCAGCTCTTGAAAATCTTCTTCTGTGCCCAACATACTATCTATCTGAAGATAATCATTAGTGTCATAGCGGTGATTACTGCTCGCTGAAAAAATCGGATTAAGATAGAGGGCTGTAATTCCAAGTGCCTTAAGATAAGGTATCTTTTCAATAATACCACGAAGATTGCCTCCAAAAAAATCCCAGCGTATAACATCTCCCTTTTCATCTCTAATATAAAGAGGGGTATCTTCCTTTGTTGCATATATAAAAGAGTTAGGTTTGGGATGATTAATTTTCCCATCGGAGTTACCATTGTGAAAGCGATCCGGGAAAATTTGGTAAAAGACTGCCTGACGATACCACTCCGGTGCTGCATCTTCTGCTGAAAAGACCGTCGCTTGATAAGGGCGAACGTCATTTTCATTCATATAAAGTACACCCTCGCCTCCAAGACCACTGCAGCCATAGTAAAACTTTTTAATCCCCCAATCTGTTGGCTCATTGATTTCAAAATAATAATAATAAAGTCCTTGTCCGACATCAAACTTCACCGAGGAACTAAAAAGTCCCCGGTCCAGCTTTTGCATATCGAACTCTGAGCGGGCACCAAAATCACGCCGAATGATAAACTTAACCGTGACATTTTCTTTATCCGTCTTGAGATTAACCTTCATAATCTGTCCAACCTGGATAGCGCCAAAAGGCCGCTTAAAATCTGAATCCCAAGAATTATAATAATACACTCTTTCCCCTTTCCATTTGCTTCTTGAAAGTCAAGCTGTCTTAAAGTCATTTTATCCCATTAAAACATGAGCAAAAAAGGAAAGACAAGCTTCTTTCCCTTGCTCAACAATCAGACTTCCTCACTTTTTTCTTCAATGAACCAGATATCTTTCGCATACTGACGAATCGTACGATCTGATGAAAAGATACTCGATGTCGCGATATTCATCAAGCTTGCTTGTGCCCAAGCTCTTTGGTCGCGATAGAGATTTTCAAGATCTTTTTGAGCACGCACGTAATCGTTAAAATCACGCAGAAGGAAATATTCGTCATTGAAGGCAGTGAGGGACTCAAATATTTCCGGACCTTCATTCGTGATGTTTGGAATAGTGCCATCGATAAAGGCATTTAAAATGCGATGAACGACTGGATTTTGCTCATAGATATCACGCGCATTATAGTTTCCATTCTTATAGTATTCGTAAACTTCATCTTTTGTAAGCCCAAAAATAAAGATATTTTCATCTCCACAAGCTTCTTTAATCTCAATATTTGCGCCGTCTAATGTTGCCATAGTCAAGGCACCATTGAGCATGAACTTCATATTTGAAGTTCCAGAGGCTTCTTTGGAAGCTAGGGAAATCTGTTCGCCGACATCAGCTGCTGGGATAATTGCCTCTGCCAAACTCACATTATAATTTTCCATAAAGACCAGTTTCAAGCGGTCCTTAACCACTGCATCTTCATTAATCATCACAGCTATTTCATTAATGACTTTTATAATCGCTTTTGCATAATGGTAACCTGGTGCAGCTTTGGCTCCAAAAATAAAAACACGTGGTACCATTTCTAAATCTGGCTGGTCTTTAATATCAAAATAGAGTTTCAAGATGTGTAAAACATTTAAAAGTTGACGTTTATAAGCATGGAGACGCTTAATCTGCACATCAAAAATCGCTTCCGGATTGACCTCAATACCGTTTTTTTCTTTTATCAAGGCTGCCAGATCTTTTTTATTTTCCAGCTTGACGGCTGCCAACTGCTTTAGAGTTTCTGTATCTTCTCGAAAATCTTTCAAGGCCTCCAGTTTGACTAAATCATGACGCCAAGACTTACCGATTTTTTCATCCAGAAGTTTTGACAAGCGTGCGTTAGAAATTTGGAGCCAGCGGCGGTCTGCTATACCATTGGTCTTGTTATTGAAACGTTCGGGATACAGCTGATAAAAATCATGCAATTCTACATCTTTAAGAATGTCAGAATGCAGTTTAGCCACTCCATTTGTCGAGTGAGAACCGATAATCGCCAAGTTGGCCATATGAATTTGACCATCTTTAACGATACGAGTCTTATGGATAAGTTCGGCACCTACATGCGGAAGAAGCTCATCCGTGCGACGTTTATCAATTTCATTAATGATTTGATAAATTCGTGGCAAGAGCGTGTGTACCATCTCTTCGGGCCACTTTTCTAATGCTTCAGATAAAATTGTATGGTTAGTATAACTCATCACCTTAACTGTAATATCCCAAGCCTGCTCCCAAGAAAGACCATTCTCATCAAGCAGAAGACGCATAAACTCTGGAACACAAAGTGCTGGATGTGTATCGTTGATATGAACAGCTATGTAATCAGCGATTTGGGCAATAGGGGCAATCTTGTTTGACTTATAATGACGAATAATCCGCTGAAGCCCAGCTGATACAAAAAAGTATTCTTGCTTGAGGCGAAGCAAGCGCCCATCATAATTAGAATCATCAGGATACAGTTCTGCTGATAACATTGAAGTTTGGCGCATGTATTCCATATTTTGAAATTTCACATCCAAGTCTTGAGGAACTTCTGAACGCCAGAGGCACATATTATTAACTCTTGTATTTTCAAAACCAACCATTGCTGTGTCGTAAGGTACAGCCAAAACGCGCTCTTGATTACGGTAACGTGGTATCAATCTCCCATCTTCTGTTTCTTCTAGCCAGGTTTCCCCACCAAAAGTGACTTCAATTGCCTTGTCTGCTCGCCGTACTTCCCAAGGATTAACATTGTTAAGCCATGAGTCCGGTAACTCTACCTGATAGCCATCGATTATTTTTTGCTTAAAGAGTCCATAACGATAGCGGATACCATTACCATTCACCGGCAAGCCTGTTGATGCAGCAGAGTCCATAAAACAGCTCGCTAAACGCCCTAATCCTCCGTTACCTATAGCCATGTCCGGCTCTACTTGTGCTACCTTTTCAAGATCGATACCCAACTCTTGCAGTCCTTCACGAACTGTTGAAAGAATCCCCAGATTAAGAAGATTACTCTTTAACATTTTCCCCGGTAAAAACTCAATTGAGAAATAATAGGTTTGCTTTTTCTGACTCCTATCTTTATATTGATTATCTCCTTGCCAAATTTGTGTGTAATATTGCTTTACCACAGATGAAAGTGCTGCAAAAGTTTCTGTTATTCCAGCTTTAGCAACATCTGTTGCAAACTCTGATGTGAGACTTTGTTCAAAGTCTTTTCTAAATTGCGTTTTTGAAAGCTTCAATATATCTTACTCCGATTTTATTTTCTATTCATGAATTTTTTCAAGAAAGGGGTTATATGTTCATTTTTCTAACTGCTTTTGTTAAAACATCTCTCTGTAAAGTTGGATATACTGATCCGCCTTTGTCTTCCAAGAGAAGTCTTCTTCCATCGCTCTAAGTCTGAGTTTCTGAAGAACTTCCTTCTGGGTCTTATACAAATCCAGCGCTTGATTAATCGTATTCATCAAAACCTGTCCGGTAAAGTCAACGAAACCAAATCCTGTGCCCTCCTTTGTTTGAGGATTATAGGGTTTGACCGTATCTCTTAAACCACCAATTTCATGAACGATAGGTAGCGTACCATAGCGCATTGCAATCATTTGTGAAAGGCCGCAAGGCTCAAAAGCAGAGGGCATCAAAAAGAAATCACTTGCTGCATATATTTCCTGTGCAAGCTTCACGTCAAAACTAATAATTGCAGCACATTTGTCCGGATATTTTTCTGAAAAATATTTAAAACCATTTTCAATATCATCATAACCCGTTCCTAAGAGGACGATTTGAACATCTTTGCTCAGGATTTCATCCATACGCTCCAAAACAAGATTAAATCCTTTTTGGGTTGTCAACCGACTCACTATGCCAAGTAAGGGGTTGTCCGCGTCTCTCGGCAGTCCTACCCGTTCTTGTAACAGCCTCTTCATCTTCTTTTTTCCTGATAAGTCAGAAGGAGAAAAGTGGTGTTCAATCATCCTGTCATTTTGGGGATTATAGACATCATAATCAATACCATTCACAATACCTATAAGTTTATCCGAAACAAAACGTAAAACAGAGTCTAAGCCACAGCCAAATTCAGGCGTTTGGATTTCCTGTGCATAGCTGGGGGATACAGTATTGACACGATCAGCATAAAGAATCCCTGTCTTTAAACTGTTCAGCATCTCATTGTGACGTACTACACCTTCGAAATATCGTTCCATCCCCATACCAAAGAGTTCTGTCAATGCCGTTCCCTGCATAATCCCCTGAAATTCAATATTATGTATGGTCAAGACCGTTTTAATACCCTTGTAGGCCTCTATCCACTGAAATTTCTCTTTCAAGAGAAAAGGAATCATTGCAGTATGACAATCATTAACGTGAAGGACATCGGGAATAAATTCAAGGCGTTCCATGAGCTGCACGATAGCTAGACTAAAAAAGGCCCATCGTTCACCATCATCCTCGTAACCATAGATTTCATCACGACCAAAATAACTTTCATTATCTAAGAAATAGTATTTGACATTGTCTTGAACCAAGCTTTTCACGCCAACATATTCATGCCGCCATCCCACATTAACATAATCCCAAAATTCGTCTTTTATCTGTGCCTTATAGCTTTCTGCTATACCATGTTTGTAGTAAGGCAAGATAACAGCAATCTGCATGTCTAGACCTTTCATAGCCAGCGCCTTTGGAAGAGCGCCAGTCACATCGCCCAACCCTCCTGTTTTGAAAAAGGGAGCACACTCACTGGATGCAAATAATACTTTCATATTTTCTCCTTATAGACATAAAGTTGTCGTCTATTTATCAACGACAACTTTTGTTACTTCTGAATGATATTCTCTGTGACAACCGTATGTTTTGAAATAACAACGGGACGCTCAAGACTTCCTTCTACCCGTACATTAGGTTCAATAACTACGTGCTTATCTATAATTGCATATTTGACTTTAGCTCCTGCTTTAATCTCACTTTCTGTGAACACTATTGATTTTTCCACCACTGCATCTTTTTCAATTTTTGAACGGCGTGAGATTAAAGAATCTGTAACACTTCCTTCAACAATACAGCCTGAGCTGAGTTGACTATTTGTTACGTTACTTTCTTTAGAAAAGTAAGTGGGAACTTCATTGCTTACCTTTGTACGAACAGGCTGACTTCCGTAGAGTAAAGCAGTGAAATTACTCGAATCCAACATCGACATATTGGCATCATAGTAAGATTTAATACTTCTAATGTTGCTCATATAACCTGTATATTCATAAGTATTGATATCAAATTCAGATAAATATTTACGGAGAAGTCGTGAACTAGAGGCATATTCCCCTTCGGCTTGCATCCGTTGAAGAAAGCCAATCAGCCACTCTGTATCTACAATAAACATGTTTAAACTCAGTGCTTCTTTATCTTGAACATCTGTAAGTTGTGCGAGAAAACTGCTTGAAGCCTTATTGTTTTCGTCAAAGCGAATAATCGTATCGACATCTTCAGCTATATCCGGTGTAACTTTTTTATAGATAGCCGTGATGTGCTTATTTGAAGTTTTATGGATTTTCAAAACAGCAGTCAAGTCAACATTACATATAAACTTACTGTCTATCAGAACTGTATAAGCAGCCTTAGACTTTCGTAAGAAGCTAATTTGTTGTTCAAAATAAGGAAGTCCCTGCTCTTTAAGACGTTGAAAATCCTGCTGAATATAAACAAAATAACGATTTTTGAAACTGTCTAATCCCCATTCACTCCCTGAACCCATATGATCAAATATTGACTGTGTTTCACCTTGATTTGCTGTCATAAAAATAGAACTGACGTGGGCATTTGCTAATGAAGAAAGTGGGAAATCAAGCAAACGATACTTACAATCAAAAGGTAATGTCGCAATAGGACGTTGACTAATCAGAGGAGCTAAGCTTTCGTTGCGTGTTACGTTAGATAAAAGAGCACAAATTTTATTTTCAGTCTTCATTTTCTTCACCTTTTACTTCTCTGTGACCAATCACAGCAATATCACCTGGCTTGCCGATAATCTCTACATTATCACCTATATAAGCTTTTTCTCCAAGAATTGCATATTTTATGGTTACATTTTTTCCAATATGTGCCCCCGACATAACGAAGCTTTTTTCTATCTCAGTTCCTTCCTGAACATGGACATTCTGCGATAAAATGGAATCTGTTACCTGACCGTCAACATAGCTGCCATCACCGACCAAAGAAGCTTTGACATTGGCTTTAGACGTAAGAAATTGCGGCGCTGAGATATCGTTACGTGAGTAAATGCGCCATTCTTTATCTGTAATATTAAGTTCGTTTTTTAAATCAAGAAATTCCATGCTTGACTCGTGCAGGCTATCAATCGTTCCCACATCCTTCCAATAGCCCTTAAATCGGTAAGCAAAAACATTCTCTCCTGAATCAATGTAGGCAGGAATCACATTGCCTCCAAAATCCTCCATGTCAACACCTTTTGCATAGCCTGTAACCAAGACTTCACGTAGCCGTTTCCAATTAAAAATATAAATCCCCATCGAAGCCAGATTAGATTTGGGCTCAGAGGGCTTTTCTGCAAATTCAATGATACGGCCGTTATCATCCGTGTTCATAATGCCAAAACGACTGGCTTCTTCTAGAGGCAATTCCATAACAGAAACCGTCAAACTGGCGCCATGCTCTTTATGGCTGTTTAGCATTGCTTCATAATCCATCTTATAGATATGGTCACCGGATAAAATCAAAATATATTCAGGATCTTTTTTATCAATATAAGCGATAAAGAAGTTCAAAGATTTTGTTTATCTCTAAAAACTATATAAACAGGGATAAACAAAGGATTATACAGCATTCTTGAAACAAACTATAATCAATCAATTATTAACAACTCATTAAAAACTGGCCCACTTTTTGCCCACCAAAAAACCTCCCCAAAACAAGGGAGGCAAATTGAATTGTGTTCCCATTGTATCACAAAATCCCCACCGAAGTAGGGATTCACCTATAAGAACAGACATTCATTATAACATATTTTATATTTTATCAAATAGACTAACTTTCTGGAAACTAGAAGTTATTGAGCGATGACTTCATATTTCTTTAAAAATTTTGCATTCGACATAAAATCGATAGTTTTTCCATCATAGATAAAGACATCACCTATGTAAAGTCTTGAACCCGTTGAACGAATGTAGGCAAGACCATATCTCAACGACTTCTCATCAATCCAGCCCATATATCCTGTATAAAATTCTCTCTCTATCCAAGCAGGTTGAGGAGCTTCACGACTTACCACCCAAAACTCTACTTCTTTTCCCGTTTTCAAATTTATCGCCTTCATAACTCTCTAATTATACCACATCTACGATAATCCTTTTGACAAACGACTGAAATGCTATAATGAATACAAATAAAAGGAGGATATATGGAAAGCCAAGAACTGATCAATCTAGTATTGAAACTAACAAACTCATATGAAGATTATCCCTTTAACAACAATAACCGTTAAAAAATTCTTTGGACAGCTATTAGACAAAAATCCAGCAAAAAAATAATTTGCTTAATATTTGAAAAAGATAATGCACTATTAATTGACTTAAAACTTTCTCCTGAACACGGCGAAGAAGCGAGACAAATTTCTGGCGTTTTTCCTGGCTACCATATGAATAAAACGCACTGGAATACTGTGAGTGTAAATCATACTACTCTTACACAGAGAGATCTAATTCAAATGATTAAAGAAAGCAACAATCTTACCCAAAAATAAAAACCACGCTGGCAAGACATGGTTTTTATATATTTGTTTATTCTTTTTATAGTTTTTCGTATTTTCCTTGTGAAAAAATTACATCATCAGTTATTTCACAATTTAAATATGGTTGATAAACTGTACTCCATGGACCTTTTTCTACATGGGTAAAATCAACCAAATCTCCTCCACTAAAATCACCATATTCTTCAACTATTTTTAACAGAATGGGTACAATTTTATCCACATCTCTTGCCAATAACATCCTTCCCATAGCTTGTGGAAAGTGTATATCCTTTAAAATATATTCTGTACTATCATCCATTGTAATTGTACTTGCACCATACTCTTTAAAAGTTTGGTACACTTCTTCTACCACAGGACCGTATTTATAAGCAACTATTTTTTCTTCAAACAGTGACTGTTTATATTTAAAAAGATATTCTTTATATGCCAAGTAAACTAATTTCTGTATCTTTAGGTGAGACATAGGTTTTAAAGATAAAAAGAACTTAGCAATATCTATAGCTGTTATTTTTGAATCAAATGTTAAGACTTCTTCAAATTCATCAAAGCTTTGACATACCATAATATCTTCAAAGAAAGAATCCAATTTAATAACACTTTCCCAGTTAGGACTATCTGTCATTAAAGAGTGAACACCAACATCTTCACGCTTAATCTGGCTAATTCTCCTCATCTTATCTTCGATAATATTTTTTTCTATTTGATCTTTTGCAAATAAATGAAAGCCAATTCTTCTACCCTCTGTATATGAACTAGCAATTATTATAAAATGTTGATACATGTACTACCCCTCCTTTTCTAGATTTCCATCATGATAATTTTGTGGTAACGAAATATACTTACGTTTCTGCTTATGTTCCTTATGTGACAACTCATTTGTCTCCGCCTGATCAATATCCCATAACTGTAATTCCCACGGAAAGAACTTATTATTGCCATTTTTAAAATATATATGCGCTCCTTTATATTGACCATCTTTTCTTAAATATAATTTAACAACTTTATTTAAATCTTCATCAAGATTTAGACAATTATAAATCGCATCCAAGTTAGGCACCAATATTCTAAATCCAAGAAAATCATTCAAACACTTATTCAATGGAACTTCACCATTTTGGTGTGCATCAGTCATATAATAGAGAAGTTTCTCACTAATAGATTCACCTTGCTTTATACGATATCTTAGGTTAGGAAAAGTCATTTGTATATCTAGAAAACAAGTTACACTGGCATTCAACTCTCTTTTATACTGGTTTATTAAGACAGAAAAATTATCATTAATACCTGAACTATTAACTACAGTTTTGACATTTTTTCTTAAATTATAATTCAAAAAATCCGCTCGTTCTAGAGAAAAAGCTTTATGTAAATTATTGATTTCATTTATGACTTTAAGAACTTCTAAATATGAATCAATTTCTTGCTCCACTTTCATTCTCCATTTTTTCAATAACTTTACCTTTTATACGCAAAAAAAGCTTATCAACTTGACTTATAGTCAAACGCTTAGACAAAATCTCATCTGTAAACTTATGAAAATCTTTAGTCTCCGAGCTTTTTCCACAGTTCTTCAGAATAAGTCTGCGCTTCCAACGCGTTCGCACTCATATCACCATATGTTTCCCATACAGATTCTAATAAATCGAGGTCTTTTGTATCTCCTATATTCGGATATGAATCTTACTTAGGAATATCATTCCAACCATAGTCTCGATATTTACCATATAGCTCACTAGATACTGGACCATGTGCCCAAGTTTCAAATTTAGTATCATTAACGATAGAACGGTCTAGTAGCGCATGACTCCAAGCTTCTGCATAGTAGGTTAATTTTTGAAGTTTTTTTGGTGTCATAGATTCTTTAGCCAAAAACCAATTAGCTATTTCAAAAATAGAATGAGCCATGAGCAATCTCTCCCCTAATTGTATCATTTCTCAGTTTATCGCAGTTTCGTTTTTTTGTCAATTAAAACGCAAAACTAAATGTTGTAATACATGATTATTCTTCTATATAGAAAATGAAAATTTAAAACATTGAATTTTTGGAAAATAAAAAAATACCTATAAATAGGTATTATATTATTAACTAATTAACTTTAGTAGTTCGACTTCTTTCTTGTTCGTAGCTGGATCATATTTAATTTTCCTTAATGCCACAAATTTCATCCCATCAGAAAATGCTTTTTCTTTAAAAAAGGAAGGAGAGTTATCAATTAACTCAAATGGATATTCTCCCGCTTGCATATCTGCACAGTCTGACACAACGATTTTCCCTGTCCCAGTTTTCTCAGTTGCTGATATTATTCGGCCTATAATTTCTACCGTATCTTTTTCATACGCAGAACTCGGTTTAAAATTCTCTTTGATAGTGTTATCAAATTTTATAACAGGAGATATTGAGTCACCTTCCTCTTCGATAGTAATAGAATCAACTTCTCCATCTTTGGTAGGAAGTTTTGCTAAGGCAGAAAAATTATTTTGAGCTTTACCTGCTAATTCGACTGATTTCTCAGGTATTGTAATTTGTACATCATTTCCGTTTCCTGTATTTATTACTACTATCCCATTTTCTGAATTATTAATAGTCATAGGCACGCCTTCTTTTGCAAATTTATTTCTTAATTTTAAGAATTCAAATGCTCCTTTAGTAACTTCAATTATACTTTTTACATCAATAGTTTGAAAAAGTTGTAATGTCGTTCCAACAATCCCTATATCAATACCCCCGAGAAAAGAACCATCTTCAACAGTCATTAATTTTATTTGTAGATTGGTTCTATTCTCTTTGGTTAATGACGGTTCATTAATAGTCACAAGGTATGCCTTTTCAATAATCTTACCAAACTCATCTAATGATTTTGCAACTGTTCTTAAATCATATCCAGCTTCTTTATTAAAGTTTTTTCCTTTAATTCTAAAATTAATTCTTTCAACAGTCCCCGTACAAAAATCAATAGTATCATTTTTCATTAGTAAATGTTCTCTGTCTATCATTTATTCTTGTAGACAATTATATCAAAAAAAGCTCAATCAGTCGACCGAGCCGCTAGGAGTTTATTTGTGAAAAAAGTATCGTATGCAGAACATTATAATCACTCATCCTTAAATATAACAAAAAATATCCCAGCCAAAGCTGGGATAAAATCATTTTCTCACTGCTCCAAAGGACAGAATATCATCTTCTGTAAACACACCTAACTCGTAGTAACACCGAATCAAAATAGGCTGATTACGCTTTGAAGGACCACTCGAGTCACTTGGATTGTATTGCGCCTTGCTAAAGTCAAAATGGGAAGAATCGTTCACAGGATTAGTCACCTCCGCGCTCCCCCAAAATCGGGCTACAATATTCGCCGTGTTCCAACTTGAAATAGGAGTACTACCATTCGCAGTTCGCATTAAGCTTAATATGACACGATACTCAGAAAGCTTGTCAATGGTCAGTGGGGAACTTTCTGAGTAGATATAAGCTCTCTGGTCCACGTTGCCAAGAGTCAGGCTCGAACCATTATCAAAACGGAACTGCCAAGGTGTCACAGAACGATCTAAGAACCAGCCTGTTGGACCATAACGTTCAGAATCGCCACCAGAGCCACCAGAATCACCTTTCAAGCTCACCAACCACTCTTGTTCAGTACCACTAAAGCCATTCTCTAACGCAAGCTGATAAGCAGACTTTCCATCTTGACCGGATAAACCACGAGGTCCTGTTTCTCCTCTTGGTCCAGGCATCAGCTGGATGTTTTCCAGACGTTCAGAAAGCGCCTTGATTTCGTTTTTAAGCGCCGTATCATCATAGGTGACTAATTGTTCAACTTTATCCTTTAATGCCCTAATTTCGCCAAGAATTGAGCTGATTTGAGCTTTTATCGGCTCATCGTCATACGCTTCGATATTGAGCTTTTTGGCTAGCTCATCAAGGTCAATTGAGCCTACTTGATAGTCTTCCAGATATTTCTTGATATATTCTTTAAGGTCAAGAAGCTTTTCAACTTCTTCACTCACGTAGTCGCCCAGATTCTCCGTAACAGTCAATACTGGCGAGTTTTTAGAAGGGAAAACATAGCCTGCATGTTCAACCTCTACAATGTATAAGCCAACAGGTAAGGACTTATCTAGGCTGAACATAATGACATTTTCGGTTACCTCCACATCGTATGTCGCCTTGGCATTTTTTTCATTAATCAACTCCAAGACTGCTGGACCGCTCAGACTTTTATTATCCTCAGTTTTCAGCTTTAATTTAAAGACTGAGGAACTATCCCCTTGTTTGATGATTGAGCCGCTCAACCATTTTAATTTGGTTTTCTCCATATTGCCTCCGGTTGACATCGTGTGCTTTATAAAATTTTATTTTCTGGAAACTCTTTAAACAACTCACTGGAATACATCTTGTCAACTCGCAAATTGAGCTGTCCAAACTTGTTTCTGTAGTTATCCAACATACGTGGAGTACGTACGTAACGGCAACTTACACCATTTGATACATACCATTTTCCTTTATGAGGTCCTTTAGTGTCTACAATTTGAATTAAATACATTTCGATTTCTCCTTTTTGATTTGATGATCTAGGAACTTGAGATGATGAACTAGGGATACTTTCCTTTTGAGGCTCTTCTTTAGCCGCTGTCACAACTTGTTTGCCGTCCACAGCCTCAGACCAGCCCAGATAGCGCATTTGCCACCCCATATAGTTATACATCTCTGCACCGCTCGAATAGGGCACAGAACGGTTGCCACAGCCAAATTCGCTGTCATAAATTTGTGTGCTTACTCCGTCTGAATAGAACCATGCCACATGCCCATAACCTGCCCATGGGCCATTCAAGATTTCATAATAAACGGCTACCCAAACATGAAGCGGTGGTTCTTCATGAGGATGAGCCACTTTCATATCTTTTGCATGTTGCCAAGAAACTTGTGCCGTGGGTTGGCGGTTAGGGGGATTAATCCCGTCATCCACATAGGCTAAACAGCCACCACTGTAGCCTGGCACATTGACATCAGGTATTACTTTTTGTTTCCACATTGTCTGTTTCCTCCTTCAAAGGGGGCAAGCCATACTGCTTGCGTTCTTCTGCCGTCATAGGTTGCATGCCTAGGGGTTGCTCTACTTTTTCAACTTTTTCTTCACGCATGGTCTTCTCCTTCTTTCTTGCCATACTGATAAGAGCTATATCCTGTAACAGCTCCTAAAAAGACAGTGAATGCATTGATTGTAATGACTGCTAAATCCGTGCCTTCCCAGCCATAAGCATTTCCCAACACGCCTACAAAGGCACTAAAAGCTGGTAATACAGTAAGAACAATCCACTTCACTCTGTCATAAACTTTATTACTAACATTCATTTGTTTTTCCTCCTAAAAAAATATTTTAAGTGCCGCAGTGACAATAAGACCTACAGTTCCACCAATACCGAAGATAGCTTTCCACAGATTCTGCTTGTCTAGCATTTTCATCTCATAATCTCTTATATCGGCTTGATGATTGCGATTTAAAATTGCCTGCAAGATTTCTGTATTCTGCTCGGACTGTCTGGTATTTTGTTCACGCAAAAAACGATTTGACTCATCAACACGAGTTAAGCTTTCATCCATGTTCTTACGCATTTCTGATGTGAACTCACTGAGATGGGCCAACTCTTTGTCATGTTGCTTCAGCTTGTCATCATGCTGCATCACTATTTTCTCTAGTTCCACCTCTTCTTTCTCCTTTCTCCCCTCTAGTCCACCGGATAACTCATTGAAAATTGGGCATATACATTATTTTGCGCTGCATCAGAGGTAACTTTTAAATCTCCATTCGTTTCAACTGCAACACTCATTAATCGCTTCCCACCTTGAGGGTTCATTCCTGCCCCCCAAGTGGCCGGTGGCCTAAATCCCTCTGGAAGTTTCCCCATGGTTCTTGATTTGTTATCTGGGAAATTTCCCCAATTTCCTGAGCCAGTGATATAAACTACACCGTTTTTTCGTTGATAGGAAACACTTGCACTGACGACCCCGCTCAGTGGTAAATTGAGGGTTTTTGTATCTGAAGAAAACTTTAGCTCTTTTGAATTTAACAAAACATACTCATCACTCCCTTTAACAATAACCAATTGATTATTGTTAAAGGAAGCGCCACTGTGTCCGCCTTCGCCGTCTTGTACATTTAATGTCACACCATTCCCCGGTGACAAAAGCAATCTCGAGTTATTAGTAGGATTTTCATCTGTTTCAAAATGAATAGAAATCGTTGAATTACCAATAGTCAACTCTCCTTTGTACTTATGCCCATCTCCTGCATCAATGATGAAGGGATTGGTTATACTTCCAGCTTCGACATCACCTAGAACGGAATTAACGGCTGCTAAGTTTTCGATTGTTGCTGAATCAATTTTGGCAAAATCAATCGCCGCATTTCCAATCATGGCGTTGGTAATCCAAGCATTGACAGCTTGAAGATTCGCAGGATTCAAGAACCATATTTGCCACGCACTTCCATTCCAAACATAGGTCATGTTAGGCTGTACAGTAATCCCTGTCACTTTAAGAGGTACATCTCCCGTATATTGCCAAAGCATAGCCTTGAAACGCTCTGTAGGTTCAGTGCTTTGTTGGACAACTTTACCAGGTTCTCCAGCATCACCTTTTTCTCCATTATTTCCATCTTTAGAAATATACGTAACAGAATAGCCCGTTTCAGAAGAATCATCCGTATAAGTCCAAACTGTCTTTGTCCACAAATATTTCCCTTTGATTAGGCTAGGCACAGAACTCGTCCAACCATCAGTTGGAGCTGTTGTCCCACTTGGGGAAAGAGAGTAAGTAATATCTGTTGCTTTGATTCCTAAACCATCTATGCCATCTCTACCATCATTCACATTAGTAATTGTCACAGATGCTGCCCCAACAACAGCACCATTGATTCGTGCTTCATAAGAATAAACTGCTTTTTCTGGTACACTTGCTGCAGTTACTCTTATTGTTTGAGTTTCTGCTATTGACACGCCATCTTTAAACCACGAGTAGCTGTCTGCTATGGTTTCAACTGTATTTCTTCCCTTGAAAATATGCGCAGATAAATCCGTTGCCCCTGTACCATTCTTAAATTGAATCCCCTGAGTAGTCCTTATTTCAGAGCGAAAAGGAGCGTTTTGTTCAATGATTGATTGCATACGGTCAAGGAGGTCATCAGAAACTTCACTTTTTAATTTCACATAATTTGAGAAACTGATTTTATTCTGAGTTGGATTTGTAAAGCTAATTTCCAGTTCAGACACTCGAGCCGACAAGAACAATCCCGTATCCCCGTTTGAATCCATGAAATTCATATCCTGAATGCGAACAGTATCCCCAATATGAAGCGGTGTTCCATCTCCCATATTTGAACTAGTGACACTACTTGTCGCCAACACCTCATACTCAACCAATGGATAAGCATTTTTCCTAAGTTCACTCAGTGCATAACCCCACATAGCTTCTACTGATGTGTACTCCGTTTCTTTGTTTTTGTTAGTATAGATGTCGCCTCTTGTGGATTGAATTTGAGAAGGAAACATTTGAGCAGAGAGTGGCGCTTTCGCATAGCTTTCTCCCGCACGTTTATAAAATTCTTCTACGCCTTCCGCGTTCTTAACAGACCAAGCTTTATTTTTCCAACTCAGCCCATTTTTCCCCGTTACAAAAAGCGAATTAAAGATTTGAGATTTATCAACTTTTCTTGAAACTCCTTTGACGTTTTCTTCAAAAATTAAGATAACATCATTCCGGTTTTGGCCAACACCTTGAACATTCCCTCCATCATTTTTCTTGTAAATGTTAAGAGTAATATTATCAAGCGTACCATCATATTTTAATTTTGTTACAAATTCAAATTCTGCATCAAAATTTTGAATCACAGAAATCAAGCGAGAAAGCTTTGTATCTTCTGAGTCGTACTTTATAACTCGCCTATAGTCTGATACTTCATTTTTTCCCAATTTAATTTGAGAGAAATTAATCAGTCCCATCTTGTCAAAATACCATTGGATATCATGACTGGTTGAATTCTCTAGTTTCTTGACTTCTTCATTACGCATTTCAAGATTAAGCGTCAAACAATTAAAAGTGATCTCATCGTCGTCTTCTTCTACAATAACCGAGTCAAAAAGAAAGTCTTCTCCCTCATATTGAAAACTAAAATAGGCATGCTCATTCAAATACTTTACGTAATCCTGTAATACTCCATTTTTACGTTTGTTAACCGTAAAATCAAAAGTAGAAGCTCCTTGTGCGAGATAACGATGAAACTTGTCATTCTTAAAAT
Organism: Lactococcus garvieae; assembly: GCF_016758115.1. Taxonomy (GTDB): domain Bacteria; phylum Bacillota; class Bacilli; order Lactobacillales; family Streptococcaceae; genus Lactococcus; species Lactococcus muris. The sequence continues at coordinate 55,908 of NZ_WIVG01000004.1, read as the reverse complement.
CTGGAGTATGCAGATTTTCGTTACTCAAAAAGCCTACACGTCGCAAAGTTTGATCATGAATGCTTATAAGCATTATAAGTACCTCTCTTTCCAGCTCACCTCAATATCAGGCGGGGTTTTTGTCCATGGCGAACATACCAAGTTCAATTTTTGTTTTTCGCCTGGGGGAATCGCAAAGAAATTTGAACCTGTAATAAAATCAGAGTTCGCTTCAATATCATTAACTATGATTTTAGATTTAGCCATATCCACAGTTACCTTATCTCCAGGCTGATATTTATTTAAAATATCAACGGGGAACTCATTGTTTAAATTCATGAGTTTAAAAGACCTTAGACTTGTATCTTTAACCATTTGATAATTATGGCGCTTTGCCAAAACAACATAAACATAAGCGAGTTTTGTAGAAGCTGGGCCATTATTTATAAGATAAGTCTCCGCAGCTCCTTTCCAATAAAAGGAGATCTTATTGCCTTGTTTAATAATCGCTTGCCCACCCCTACTAGGTCCAAATAGAGGAGAGCCTTTTATATCCGCTTTCCCTGTCGTGGCCGAAAAAGTATGGCTCTTAAAGTGTTTCAGCCTTCTGTCTCCACCAATGAGCCAAAAATTTAAAGAAGCATTTTCTCCAGTTCCACCTTTATAAACCTCAAAGCAAGCCAGCGGTTGCTTGTTTTCATCCGCAAAGTGGACTTGAAGTCTGCCACATTGTACAAGTCTTTCTTGAATGAAGAGAGTATTAAATTGTGCATGCCAGTCTTTGACATAATTCCCCGCTTCATCCTTTGGAACCTCGTATCTGAGGACACCACCGTTCCACAAGTTAGTATTGACCATCTTTTTGATTCTGATGCCATCTTTCCCCCAGCCAATGATGCTGTTCAAAGGAATGCCTTCAAGGTTTGTGGGCCACGAAGTCGTCCAGCTTGTATCCGGTAAAAAGTTCGCTTCAAAATCTGCCTGTGTTCTCATATCACAGACCAATTTTTGATTTTTAGATGTGCCAGTGTCTGCCTCATCTGGATTTCCAATTTCAAGTACTCCGTTTTCTCCAACTAAGGCTAGAAAACCTGTTTCAGATGTCGGTGTAATATTGATTGTGGGGTAGATAGGTAGAGTTCCATTATTGTTGATTTCAACTGTTGCACTGCCATCGGAATTGTATATAATTGTTCCATTATCCCCGCCTAAGCTGATAGTATTCAGCACCTTGGTGTCAATGGATTCTGCATAACCAGAGGGAACAAGGAAGGTAAGAGTCCCAGAATTCATTTCAAATGATTGCTCTCCATCAGGAACTACCCTCCAAACTTTGTTAGGCTCGTCTTCAAATATTAAAGCCACTGGTTCATCTACATTGATATATTGAGTTAACAAATCTTTGTTCGCATTAATTTCATCAAAGTTTTTATCTCTGGCAATAATATAATCAAAAGAAATTTGTTTTGAGCCTCTGGAATTATAAAGAAAATCTACACCTTGTTTTCGCGCTTCTGTAGAATTTATCCAGTTTGAACCAATGTTTCTTTTAATATTCGTGACAGAATAAAACAGATCTGATAGATTAATACCGTTATAAATAATCTTCATAGTCTTATTCACGGATTTCTCCCCTCTATTAATTTATTGATTAAGTTATTTTTTGCCTGTTCCTTTGTCAATAATGGCGCAATTTTTTTAGTTATATCTTGAATATCAAATATACCTATTACTGGACGCTTAGAAAATTCTTCTAGTGCTTCGACCACATTGTTATTCGTTCCATTTTGTAATAATGCTTGTAATATTTCTCTCAACAGTACCAGCTGTCTATCATCATTCACTTTTGGGGTATTAACAACAACTTGTTGCTGTACTTCATCCATCTTTTGAAAAATTTCTGCATTTTTGGGTACTCCACCTACACCTCCTGCATACTTAGGAATGAGCTTTGCTGTTTGACTCGCTTTCAATACTTTAGAACCCTTAGGCAAAGGCAATAACACATCTCGTCCTTGAGGAACAAAACTAACACCATTTGGAAGAGTAATTAACTCTTTATATGTTGGTCCTTTTTGGTCATTGACCATCGCTAAGCCTCCAGGGTGATAAGGAGTACCTTGGGCATTATGTGTAGTAGAAGCTATCAATTGAATCGTTTTTGATGCAGGAGTAGTTATGAAAGCATCTTGAACTCTAAAAGCTTCACTTGAATCTGCTGTAAGAATTGCTGTTTTCCCTTTAAAATTTCTATCAATAAAACTATTTGCTGCAGCTACACCTGGTCCTGTAAGGTTAGAAGCTTGAAGATTTCGAACTACATCACGTAAGCTATTCATCGTATTTTGAGCTTTAATTTTCTCAGGAAGAGTCGAATTTTTGGCTGTTAAAACACGCTGTACATCTTTCAAGCTATTCATGGTAGCTTGAGCTTTTTCTTTTTCTGCTCCTGTTAAATTTTTCGATTTCAATAAACGCTCAACATCTTTTAAAGTATTCATTGTGGCTTGGGCTGCTTCTACACCAGCCTTAGTTGAATCTTTCGCCCAAAGCTCTTTTTGTTTAGCTGGCAAATTATTCCATTCTTTCAGCGATTCCTTACTAGAATACAATTTGAATAAAGCAACATTATTCCCAATCACTAATTGTTTTTCCTCTGGAGTAAGTTGTTCCCACTGACCATTAGCCTGTAAAGCTTCAACTATTGTTTTACGAGCATTCGTTGTTAAATTTGCTTCTTTAGTAATAAATTTCATTTGTTCCCAGCCCTCTGGGGTTTTAATAGTATCTTGAATTACTTCCTTAGCATTTGTTTTTATTTCTCCAGTTTTTTTATCAAATATCATTGTATTCCACATATCCGCTGCTTCTTTCGCATCTTTAGACATATTTGTAGAATACTTTGCTATCAGATGAGCAGAATCTCCGAAATCTTTTGCGCCTTTTTTCCCACTTTCCCCCATTTTTTTAGTCAATTCATCGTAGTCTAACCCTAATTTCTTCAAAGATTGGCGAATTTCATTATTATATTTTTGTCTAATATTTGAAATAAGACGAGCATTGTTCTTCGCTCCCTCGCTTTCACGTTTCTGCTGTTCCCGCTTTATATTAATATAGTCTTCACCATATTTTTCTAAAGTATCATAATGAGCCTTATTTAAAGCTTCAATTTTTTTATCATATTCTTCCTGAGTAATTCCTTTTGATTCCAATGCAGTTTTTAAAGAAATTTTAGCAGCCTCATAAGCTTTAGCCTCATCATTCATCATTTTCTTAATACTTTCTGAAGATTGCTTAAGTGCTTCATTATTCATATCAGAAATCCTTCCTGTGAAAGCTTTCATGACTTCTACTGCTTTATTACCTGTAATTCCATAATTTTCTAATGTACTTTTTATAATAGCTTGCTGATTTTCTTGAATTATTGAGCGTTCAAGATTTGAAAGTTCTCCATTACGCTGAGCAGCCGCCTCGTAAATTTGAGAAATTTTATCTGTCATAAGTTTGACATTATTTTTTTGTTCCTCAAATCCTTTTTTAGACTCGGCGAGTTGTTTATCTGTTAATCCCGCTTTTGAGCCCCCTTTTTCTAAAGCTTTTTCCATTTCAGAAATAGAATCTGTTGCAACTCCTCCTAACTCATCAATAGCTTTTTTTACATTCCCTAGTGCTTGTGACCCCCTACTATCAAAATCCTCCGCTGCACTTGTAACTTTTACAAATTTCTCATTTAAAACATCAAGTTTCCCACTGGCTTCTTGGCCAACTACTACTCCCCATTTTTTTGTTTCAGCTTCTTGCTCTCTAATTCCTTCTGTTAATTTCCAGATTACACCTGCTAAACCTGCAGCGCCCAAAACTGATATCGCAGTCCACCCTACTGGACCAATGCCAGATAAAATTGGGGTAAGTCCACTAATACTTCCTGCCAATCCTCTACCGCCAGCTCCAATAGCTGTACTTGCAACAGTTGCTTCAGTGGCTATACCTTTAAGAGCTAATTCTCCCGCTCTTCTAGCTCCAAGTTTAGCCAGCATACCTGTTGTTCCAGATACTATTCGAGTCAATCCGCTTAGTGCTTTTGCTGTTGGAGCAACTGCTGCAGCGGTTAAAGCCATTTTTATAATTAATTGTTGTGTTTTAGGATCTAATTTTTCAAATGAACTTGCTAAATTATCAACCTCTTTTACAATTGGAATAATAGATGGGAGTAGTTTTTCTCCCAAACTAATAGATAGAGTTTCTAATGTTGCTTTAGCTCTATTAAAAGCATTTTTATCCGAATTATTCATTTGATCTGCTAGCTTTTTGGTATAACCTGTTGCATTTTGAGTCTCTTTTGTCAAATTTCGCAAAGCCTCCCCACCTTGCTCAATCAATATATTCATGCCTGTTTGAGCCTGAGTTCCAAAAGCTTTTGCGATTAATGAGCTTTTTTCTGCATCCGTCATCCCTTCCGTTGAATGCTTAATCGTATCTAGCATATCGGGAAGTCCAATGTTTCCCTTTTTCCACTCATCAAGATTAACTCCAAGCTGCTTAAATGCAAGCGAAGATTCTTTTGTGGGCTTAAGTAGTCGAGTTAATGCCCCTCTCAAAGCTGTACCTGCTTTGTCGCCTTCAATACCATTATTTGAAAGCAAGCCTATAGCTGCTGAGGTTTCCTCTAAACTTATATTTAATGCATGGGCAACTGGACCTACGTATTCCATCGCTGTCCCCATATCTGAAAAACCGGCCGATGTTTTATTTGCAACAAAAGTCAAACTATCTGTGACACGTTGAGTATTCTTCATCATTGAAGTTGTATCATTTGTTTTCAATCCAAATTGTTCAAGAATAGCTGTAGACGAAGACATGACTGTTCCAAAATCATCACCAGAAGCTCTCGCCGCATCTAACACTGATGGCATGGCTCCTACTGTTTGATTAAAATCATAACCGCGTTTTATCATTTCTTCCATTCCTTCGTTAATGGAGGAAGTATCAATACCATACTGCTGTGCCCATTTTTTCGATTTATCCGCTAAAACATCCATTTGCTTAGATAATATATCCGTGGGTGTTCCATCCGAAAGTAGTGCCCGAATTTCTGTCATTTGGCCATTAAAATCCGTCGCTGCTTTGATACTTTTTGCAAAAGCCGCAGTTATTCCAACACTGATCGGAGCTGTTTTAGAAGCAACAGAATCAAGACCGCTACTCACTTTTCCAAAACCAGAAGAAATTTTCGGAAGGATGGATGTTTGTTTATATTGTTCAATAGCAGCTGCTTTTAATTGTGATTGATACTGTGCAAGCTGTGAATTGGCTCTAGAAATTTGATTGGCATAATTTTGTGTACTTGATGTCGCTTTGCCATCAATAATAGAGCCATCATAAGATTTTTTCAGTAAGTCTATCTGTTCTTTTTGCTTTGCGATAGACTTATTTAAAATTTCTATTGGGCTTCTAACATCCTCCATTCCTTTACCGAAAGTTTTGAATGAAGTTTGAGAAGTTTTCAAATCATTTTTTAAAGCTGAAAGCTGTTTATTAACACCAGTAATCCCTTTTGAAAAATTGGCATCATCCAAACCCATTTCAATTATCATTTTTCCTAAAGGTGTATCTGCCATTACTTTCTCCCTGAACTTTTTATTATTAATTCAAGAATAAACAAAATATTCCCCTAAAAAGTCGCGTTTTTTTATTTCTATAAATAAAAACAGCTCATGATGCTGTTTTTATAACTTATTCATAAAATCACCAAGAGACATTACTTCTGGTTCCTCTTTTAAAGTCTCTTTTTCAATACTCTCTTTTGCATTAATAACGCCAATAATAGTATCAAAATCATTATCAAGAATATCTGATGCCGTAAAATTGGTATTCAAAACAAGATGTTTAATGAAATTAAGAAAATTTCTCTTTCCTTCTTTAGCAGTTATCAGTTCTTTTTTTCGGCGTTTTTATCTACTCCCAAAACTATATTATTGATACGAACAATCGTCTCCTCTAGATCCCAAGGATCAATACCTTGAATAATTTGTTCAGGAGTTAATTTATCATTCGAAAATAATCCTGCAATGAATTCTAAGCGCAACATGATTATTTCAGCAGTTGTTAGGTTCCCTACTTCAATTTTTTCTTGGAGATTCCAGAAATCTAAATATTTTTGCCCGCTGACATGATGCTGTTTATATGTGACGTCTCCGCCTTTTTCATGTAAGGTAATTTCTAATTTTGCCATAATCTAACTCCTATTTAGTAGATCTAGTTGTTACAGAATTTGGAGCTACTACGGCCATACCTAAAGCCGTACGCACTGCTTCTTGCGCAGTTGCATCATCACCAACGTATTTTTTGAAAAAGTCACCATTATCTGCCGAACCTACAGAATAACTTACAGTATCTGCTTTAATTTCTTCCGCTTTCCCTTGGGCAGTTGAAAGTTCTACACCATCAAATGAGAAAACCCCAGTCATAAAACCAAGCATATACTTATTACCACGTACATCACTATCCTCTATAAGGATAGAACAGTCTGGCGCTTGAATGTCGCTTCCTGCAGTGATAATTTTATTTTCATCAACATGATATCCTAAAATTACAGCTAACACATTATCAGGGATGTCAATGATATCAAGCTCTACCTTTCCATCTCCTACACCTTTACCTGAAATGTGATAAACCTTATTTGATCCCCATGTCTTCACTGGATCAACGGCAAGTCCTGAAATTTTAGCGCTTGATGTTGCACCTTTATCTTTTTTACCCTCTATAACAAATAAATTTGTATCGAGTGTTGCTGCCTTGCCATCCAGTACTCGAATTGTTAATTTTTCAAAACCTACTGCTGCAGTTCCCATATTATTCTCCTAACTTTAATATTCTTCATAAAGCTTGCTGTACCCTTGATAAAAACGAGCATCCACAAACCTTTGCGTTTCTATAAAATGTTCATCCATACCGCCTGGCATTTGATAAAATCCCTTCATTTGAAATAAAGTCTCAACTTTTTTATGAAGCTCTTTACATACCATGCGATCTGTAGCTTCAATACTTACTTGATAGATAAAATGCTTCCCAAGTGAAATATTACTTCCAAAACCGGCTTGTTCTGGTGGTCCTACAGGAATAACAGTAATACTTGTCATTTCTTTTCCTAATTCTTCTCGCCTTTTGTAGCTTTTCAGTCCACCAGTTTCTTTTATTTTTAAAATCTCAGGTTCTTCAGTTAAAGTTAACATCAATTCATGAAGCATGTCTTTCATTCAATCAACTCCTTTAATTCTTTTTGAGCCGTTTGCACAAACTTCTTGCCCTGGGATATCGCAAATTTTTGTAAAGCACCAAAACTTCTATATCGATAACTTTTACCATATCTAGTGAAACCATTATTTTCTAAATGAACCAAACGCCAATGCTTACCATTGTTCCCTATTTTTATAATAGGTTGTCCCGAAGCACGCGATACGTTACCGTGGACTACACCAGCGACCGTGTCTCCTGTGTCCGAAAACTGTGACAAAGTCCCTTTCAAATCCTCTACAGCTTCATCAGCTGCTGCTCTTAGGGCCTTATTTTCAATAGCCTTCACACGTGTTTCACTAAACTTTTCTCTCAATTTCCTTTCGATTTCTTCTAATCCCTTGATATTCATTGTGCTATTCATTAAGATTTGTACCTCCTAGGATAATTTTTAAGAAAGTTCTATCATGAAAATCGGGTTGAATATCAATAATTGACCAAATTTGTCCAGAATATCTTGGATCGTCAATAACAACTTTATCATCGTTTTTGGGTTGATAACTCGTTAAGGGATCACGAATTTTAATTGTAGCCCCATTCTTCACATTTTGATTTCCCAAAATATTCAAGTCTTTGTTACTTGGACTATACACATCCGCATAAGTTTTAAACTGATCCACAAGCTCTCCCCCTCTACCGTCAAAACTTGTGTCAATCTTAACTCTCTTGAAAGTAATCAATGTGCGCATTGTTCCATTGTTTGTTCGATTAGAAGTCCGAAGAATTTTCTGTGACTTTATCATTACTTTCCTCGCTTTCTTTTGGTAAATTGGCGAGATAAATATCACGTATATTGTGTCTATAATTCTCTTTGAACTCATCAAGTGCATCATTGTAGACATAACGTGATCGCTCATAGATTAACTCCTCAACTTCAGGATCACTAGCATCAGAAACACCGACTAATCGAAGAATTGAAGTATAGGACGCCACCAACATCTTTGTTAAATTGGCAAGTTCATCAGAATCTGTAGTACTTATTCGCATCCTTTGCTTAAAATCTTCCAAATTTTCATTTGCCCAGCTTTTGGCTTTATCCATCTTCACAACTCCACTTTTTATTCTTTAACGGCTTTTTTTGCAGTTGAAGCATTTACTTTCACAACCAAAGCAGTATTATTGTCATAAGCTTTACCGTAGTAAAAAGATTTTACAGTATACAACTGAAGGTCTTCGATTGCAAGAGTTTCACCAAATTCTTGCATTTTCGTCCCCCCCATGTAAGCCCAATAACGATTGGCTGCAAAAACAACTCCTTGTCCTGCTGGTACTGCAATAGATTGAACAATTTCTACCCCAAACGGAAGAACTGCTACCCATTGTCCGTTTTGAGTCAAATACATGAATTTAGCCAAAGTATTGTAATAATCATCTGGATTAACAAGAAGTTTAACTTGTCCCGAAATGTTAACTGTCACACCCTTTTCATTTTTAGACAGTTTTTGCATCAATGGCGCAATTTTAGTCGCGGCATTTTCCGGTGTTAAATCTGTCAAATCACCGTCTTCCGCCTTGTCTGGATAAGTTGTTTTGCCATTTGAAACTGCACCTTTAGAGAGGTCTTTCATCAAACCGATTGGCTTATTATCTCCATCACCACATACCAAAGCTGTTTCAAGGGCTACAGCCATCGCTTCAGACATTTGGATGATAATGAATGATTTTAACCAATCGTAACCGTTCTCTAGAGCATCTTTTGGAATAGCAACAAATGTTGTCAATTTGCTTTGTGAAAAATCTACTTCATGGAAAGCTTGATTTAATTGGCCCTTAATATCTCCAAAAATATCTCCCCACACGGCTGTACCACCAGAATAAACCGAATCAGATACAACAGCTTTCATTTTCAGCCCTGCGCTTTGGAATTTAATAATGTTTAAAAGCGGGTGCGCTTCTTGGAGTTCTAAGAAAACTTGATTCATAATTTCAAGAGGTAGGGTAACTTCCGGATTGCCTACACCAGAAGTGATGTCATTAAAGAATTTTGTTTCATTTTCTGAAAGACCGTTAACTGGACGTGAAGCAAGCAAGTCATTAATTTTCTCAGAAGTAGAAGCGGTCATATTTTCCATGAGTTCTGTTCCAAGAACATCCATCATATTGCTAAAGGCCTCTGATTGTTTTGTTTCATCAGCCCCTTCTTTCACTGCGTTAGTATAGTTTTCGACAGCTGCTTTGTAATTAGGTAATTTTGTGTAATCCATTTATTTAATTCCTCCAAACATTGGTTTAAATTTTTTATTTTTTACTGGCTTATCTGCCAAATTGTCAACTTGAAATTCTGCTTTTATTGCAGCTATTTTCTCCTCAATCATCGCTGTAAGTTTTTTCATTTGTTTTTCATCAAAGTGGACATCAATTGTACTTGTTTTCTTCTCCCCCTTAATCATATTTTTGATTTGATTAATTTTTTCAGCAGACAATATCGGTGAAAAACTGGCTACTAATTTCACTGGGTGATTATTTTCGAAAAGAATTTCATCCGCGATACCTGATTCAACAGCTTGTTTCGCATTAAACCAAGTTTCTTTATCCATTAATGCTCGTGCTTCTTCCTCTGAAATCCCCATTCGCTGGGCATACAAATTAGCCAAATTATTACTAGAACCTAGTAAATATTCTGAACTCGCCGCCATATCTCTATAATCACCTTGCTGAATCGAAGAAACATTATGAATCATTACCTGCCCTATTGGAGAAATTCCTACAGAATCAGCCGCTAGTAGTGGAAATGTTGCAGCACTCGCACAAATTCCAGAAATTTCGACAATAACTTTCCCTTGATATTTACTTAAATCTGTGAAAATTTCACTGCCTGCAAATACAGAGCCACCTCCAGAATTAATTTGGATGGTAACATCTTCTCCATTTGCTTCATTCAAAAAATCCGAAACTTTTTTTGGAGTTATACATTCCATACCTAACCAATCATAGATTTCTTCAAAATCATTATCTGAAACCACACCGTTAAATTTAAGTGTTTTCACTATACTCTCCTTCTTTTGTGTAATTTTTAGTCATAATAACTCGATCTCCATCGGCCATTGCCGGCAAACCTGCAGCTTCACGAACTTCGTTGATTTTCACTACACCGCTTGAACCCACCTTATCGATGGCATCTGCTCGATCAAGAATATTGACCGTTTTAAATCCTGTCATACTCAAAGTTTTACCCACTTTGTATCCAGATTCTTTGATAAGCAAACTTGTAAAACCTTCTGATAATTTATTGCCAATTGGCAACACTGCAGCTTCAATCGCTAAATCAAGATTCTCAGAATTATTAGCCGTTTCTCCAAGAACCAAAGCAGGAGGGATTCCTAGCAATGCTGCTACTTCTCCGATAAATACTTTCCGTAAATTTCCAAAGTCCGTGATTTGATTTTGAAGCGAAGCTGACTTATTTGCGGATATTTCTTCATAAGATGACTTAGAAGTTCCATCAGATGGAACAAAAACCACTGGATCACGTTTCATCTTTTCAAAAAGAGTCGTCGCAAATTGTTGTTGTAGTTTTTTTCTTTCATCATCATCAAGCTTACTGGTAACTGGAATACTAAGTTTTGCTCTTAATTGACCTACGCGAAGTTGGTTGGTTATTAATATTCCAAACATTTTGCCATAATCTTTCCATAAACTATCTATATATTTTTGAAGCTCAATGTTATCGTTCGATAAGTGAAAACAATCCACTCCTTGAATAAACACTTTTTCAAAATATTTTTGTGTACTCAATCCAGAATCAGAAAAAACGACATTACTTTCATCAAAGTTAACAACAACGTTGGAAAATGTATTTCCTTCAAGTGAATAATTGGTTATAAAATTGTCTGCAACATAAAATTTGTCGTCATCTTTTACAACAAGTAATTCTCCATTCAGTAATTTCTTTACCATGGCGATTTTAAATTCACTCGCAGTTTGATTTGGATTCGGCTTTACATTTAATATGTAATCAAAATCCGAAGCTATAATAGAGTTTTCACGCTTGAATACAAATTTACCTTTAGAAATTATACGTGCCAGATACGTCGTACAAGCTTCTAAAGCTGCATTCTTCATTCCCAGAGTAGCATCAAGATTAAACAAGGCTGAGTATCCAGAAATATCTGTATTTAGACTTTTATTTTTTGATGAATTCCAAATCGCTGAAAATAATCCCAAAATTTCTCCTTTCTGTCTTTTTATTCAAGTTTACTCAAAAAGTAGAACAAAAAAGTCGCGTTTTTAACCAATAAACCAGTCTAAATTATCATAGAAGTCACTAGTATCTACCTCATTCAATAACTCGGCTTTAAACATTGCAGCTTCAAATGCTTTAAAGCCGTCTGTTTTTCGCCTTACATCTTCTTTTTTGACATATTCTACATTTCCATCTTTTTTCAAATGTCTAAGCACATTGTTTGTATACCAGCGCATCATATCATTATCTCCAAAATTAAATTTCTGATTCGCAAAGCCATCTTCGATTACAGCTGACAATTGGGCATCAATAGCTCTAAAATTACGAATAACTTCCACACGATAACCTAAAGGTGCTTCAAATTTGCCATTCCAAGATACTTCAAAACCAGCTTTTTCAAATAAAGGTTGAAGGAGCCCTTTCATCTTATAAGCATCTCCACATATGGTTTGAAAATCATAACCTTCTTCATCTCGCATTCGAATAAACCAATCAATGACATGTTGTGGGTCCATTGAGGGTTCATCTAAAACAGTAAGTAAGCCTTCATCTTCCCATTGTCTAATGGGCGCAAATCTTCGCTTACCATTGACGTTTTCATTTGGTTTTGAATAGCTATAAATTCTGTCTACAAATTCCTTACGTACAAAGGAATGGCATTTAAAAACATAATCTCCATCAATCTTAAATAATGCTCCAACCGCAATAAAATCACGAGTAGAAGCAAAATCAAAACCACCTATCGCAGGAAGGCCTCTTAATTCTGGGAAATCTCTTTTAGTTGCTCTCAGCTCCTCATAAGTCGCCACGCTTCGCTCAATATCAGTAACTGGGAAATTCATTCGCTTGGTCATAAATTCATCACGTCCACTCGGATTTAACTCTAAGTCTTCATATTCCTCCAGTACGGTTTCATAAAGTCCTTGCGCATACCCTGTCATCGGAAGTGAAAACATCGGACTTGAAAGCTCCCATTTTTTTGGCTCATCCACTTGCTCTGCTTTGTCAAGCTTACAAATAAACGGAAACATAGCATTCCATTTTGCTTCACCTTTCAAAACTTTAAGTGCCATATCTTTCATCTGATCAATAAATCCATCACGAACATAACCATCTGTACCGATGTAAAATTCACGAGGATTGGGACGTTTCCCTAAACCTGATATATGAACTTTTACATCTTTATTGCTCTCATATTGATGTATTTCATCAAAAATAACAGCGCCATCACGCAAACCATCTTTAGTATTACCATTTGACGTTCTAAATTTAAAAAGCGATTTAGTCTGCAAATTCTTTATTTCGGACTTACTAGGTTTTCCAAATAACTCTTCTAGCTCTTCGTGACTCTCAATAGTATCGTAAACTTCTTCAAAACTTGTTTTAGCCTGATCTTCACTATTAGCCACAATTGAAATATTATATTTGGAAATTCCGTGCATAGGAGTTGTTAAGTAACTTCCTATCGCAGATAACAAGCCATTTTTACCATTTCCTCGAGCAATCATGATTAATATTTTCCTGTAAACGTTCCGGTGGTTTTCTGAGAAATATAAGAAAACAAAGCTAATGATAAATTTTTGGAAATCTTCCAACTCAAAGAAATATTTCTCGGTGTAACCAATGCAGTTTTCAATTTGTTCAACGTCAAAAAACACCTCGCTTGATTCCAACCGAGGTACGATTTCACGTTTAATATAATCAACAAGTAATTTACGTTCATGGTTAAAATTAACCATGCCCGCATAATAAGCGTCAATATAATTTTGAACGTAATCAATCACTTTGTAAATTTACTCCAATCTTTTTCCGTACTCTGTTTAGGGGTTGATAATCGTTTTCCCTCAAAAAATTCGTCCAATTTTATCAAGGCAGCATTTACTCTTACTTGTTCTGCTATTGCAGGATTTGTCTTTTTCACCACACTATCTCCCGAAGGAACATAAATAACTGCACCTTCCTTTCTGATATCTTCGCCAAGTTTTTCAAAAGTGGATGCCAAACTGCAATATCTTTGGACTTTTTCCATTTCTGAAGCTTTGCTTATATCAATAAGTGAAAGTAATTCTTGGTAAAGTAAATCATTAACCCTCTCGTTTTCAGTTTTGCAATTTTTTTCATTAGCAGTTTCAGATATTTCACCTATAATTGCTAAATAATAATTAATATCGGTGATAATTTCTTGTAACTCCACATTCAAAACTTCCGAAATTTCTAACCAAATTTTTTTATTTTTAGGATTTCTCTTTCCGCTGGAATATAAGGAAAGTTGACTATTATTTACCTTCACTCCCTTTTCTTCCAACAATCTTTTCAAATCGGAAAAACTCATTCCCCGTTCTTCAAGTATTCGTCTTAGACGATTGTTCAATTTTTTCAGCTCCTCTCTAAAAATATAGTCCTTTTTTTGGTTAAAAGACCCCAACCGGTCTGAAATTTCCGAACATTATTACCTATTTTTTTAGACCCGGGGGGTTATGGGACTAATTAACGAACATTATCTTTAAAATTCAAAGATTTCATCATCAAACTTTTTATTTTTACTTCTGTTATGGCGTTTATTGTGGCAATTATGACACAGAGTACGTAGATTACTCATTTCTAACGCTAATTCTGGATAACGTTCTAACTCCTTAATGTGGTCCACTTCTAGTATTGCAGTCTTACCAGTAGTTACTTTTCCCTCTGCCTTGCACCATTGACATTCTTTATTGTCACGTTGAAGAACCTGTTCCCGCACTCTCCTCCAATCACCAGAACAATAGAACTTATGGCGTGCCACCCTTGTACTAACATCAATCATAAGTTTATGGTAAACAAAAAACACGACAAAAAAGTCGCGTCTTAACTAATCTTGAAACATCTTGAGCAAATGTCCATTATCGTATTTTTCTACAAATTGACGAGTAGCTTTATTATTTCTGGCTATTACTGCACTTTTAGAATAAAACATACTCATTGTGATTTTAACAATTCCCCAACCGTCAATATAGTAATGTTTAAAGATCTCGCGATCATCTTCATCCGTAATATTTAACAATGCTTCATTAATCAAAGCAGACTTATGAGCATTAGGTTTATTGCGAAGAATAATCCTTAAAGTCATACGAATATCATGCCATTGTTCTTTTGTCAGTTCTCCTACCATATTCTAACTCCTGTTATGTTATAATAATAAGGTAGTTCAGCATATGTCTAAGCCCGTCTCCAGCGGGTTTTTTTGTTTTTAGTCGTCAAAATCCAGCAGTGTTGCTAATACAACAGCCACTGCAACAAGCATCCAACGGAATAAATTTGCATTGTTTATGAACTGGTCTAATATATTACACACGAATATACTGATTATGAAGTTAACGACTAGCTTTTCCAAAAGCTTCTTTATATTTCCTTTTTTAATTGATTTCATTAGATGACCTCCTCGCGAAAAATTCATTTTTTTCCAACACGCTTTGCGATTGTAACTTGTACCCCATATCTAGCCGCAAAGAACTTTGCCTTCATTTTAAATTCGGGTAAGATCATCCCTTTTACATCCACGACTTTGATTAGGTTCCCCTCATCATCATAGAACGTAAAATCGGGCTTATAAGAAACTTCTCGATAGGCTTTACCATTCAGGCGGAACTTATCCAAAAGTACAAATTTTTCTTGACGCCGCATATTAGGTACATTCTTGTGTTCTTCATAGTAAATACTTTCTGCCACACTGTCAAAGGTAATACCGTCAACAGTAACCTTTTTTGCATTGTACTTATGAGCCATTTTTCATTTCCTCCCAAGTATTGTCTAGCCAATCCAGCAACATATTTGTTTGAGCCATGACCAGCGGTTGATTATTATATTTTGTTGATAACTCCCCAAGAGACATCACAGCCCAGTTCCAAAATTTATCGTTTCCGAACCCTAATTTTATCGCTTGGGAATTACACTCTAAAATCCAATTTTTTACATCGTTGAAAAATTTTTCATAGTCCAAATTTTCCACCTCATTTCTTAAGAAAATTTTTTAATTTTTCTACTTCCCTCCACCCACCCTCGCACGACTCGGTGGGGTGTCATTGACTTGTCAAAATTTGCACCACTCAAGAGCAAATTTGACTTGTCAATACACCTACACCCCCAGGTAATTCTATACGGTAGTATAGAATTCGTTGACACCCTTTTTTGACAGGTGTCAAACTGTCAATTTTTAGTTAATTTGACAGGTGATTTAGGTGTCACTTTTAGTTCGTTTGACACTTTGACAGGGGGTATCAATTTAACTAAATTTTGACACTTTGACAGGCAATTTTTAGTTCTCATTTTCCAAAGAGCTTTCCTTATTATTTTCTAATTTAGTAATCCATCCTTTATCATCAATTGTCAAAAATTCTTGTTCTTTTATCCAATTTTTTATGGTATTCCGAGTTACCTTATCTTCAAAGTAAGTAACAATTTGTCCAATGCGAACCTTACCTGTTCCATCCATGTCTAATGATTCAAAAGCTATATGTAATTTTTCAGTATTTTTCTTGATACGTGCGGCTTTCTTTTCTTCAGAAGAACGTACTTCCCCACTTTTCTTCCCACCTTTTGCCCATTTATTATCGTTCAATCCCACAGGATCTAAGTCTTTCAAACTCCCTACTTCATCCACTCTATGTAAAGGATAGTTGAACCAAAGATTAACGGGTTCAAACTTTGGAAACTCTCGAAGTGTTCCTTCTAGTCGCCAAGCCGTCATGAGCTTTACAACCTTATGAACTCCTTCAAGTTCAAAACTTGATATCTTCCATGCCCTATCTTTACCTAGAGCCTTAGTAAGATGTTCACGCATAGCAGAGGGTGATAAAAATTCATCTTGGTCAATCTCACTTAAGTATTCTGGGTTTTCATTTCGGATTTTCTCTGCGTAGAAGTTGGCGGTTGCACGTCCTTCTTGCATTTTACGAAGATTGTCCGTAACTTCAAGTTCAATCAAATCAAGAATCGCATCTGGATCACGGGCAAAGACTCCAGATCCCGAACTACGGTCCATTGAAGACTTCCCACCCTGTGCCCCCTTAGAATGGTGGTGACAGTAAATAACAGATGTTCCAAGTTCTGCGGCTACCCTGTCAAAGTTATTGGTAAATTTAGCCATTTGTTCCGCATCATTTTCAGAACCCGTCAATACTTTGTAAATCGGGTCAATAATGACCGCATCAAATTTTTCTTTCTGCGCACGCCGAATCAGTTTCGGAGTAAGTTTGTCCATGGGAATAGAATGCCCTCGCATATTCCAAATATGAATATTTCTTACATGGTCCGGACGTAATCCCATGGCCTTATAGATGTCCTTAAAACGCTTGTAAGCAGATGGACGATCAAGCTCCATATTGATATAGAGTACTTTCCCCCGCTCACAATTAAAACCAAACCAAGGGAGTCCTTCTGCAATAGCAATACACATTTCCATAAGTGCAAAAGATTTACCAGCTTTAGAGGGTCCAGCAATTAACATCTTATGCCCTCGTCGAAGTATATTAGCAATAAGAACCGGCGCAAGCGGTGGATTTTCTTCAAACATTTCGGCGAGGCTTTCAAATTCTGGTAAATCATCATTCAAGTCCTCAATCCATGTTTGCCACTCTTCCCAATCCGCCTTACCAATGTTGGTATCTATAAGAAATTGCTTGTGTTGTCCTCGGATTACTCCAGGCATTCGTGAAAGACGAGAAGGATTCTTATTTTGACTATCAACCTGTAAACCATTCTTATTACAAATCTTATAAAGATATTCTACACGCTCACGATATTCATTTTTATCTTTGGCATTAATCTTTACAATAGCATGTACTGATTTTCCTCCAGAATAAACAAGTGCTGCAATAGGTAGTTCAAGCTCTCGCATAATTGCATGCTGTTTATCAATGCTCAAATTATCTGATTCAACTAAAGCATATTTAAACTCCGTAACATTTTCATTTTTTACACCTTTCCCATCCAGAGGATTAAAGCGAATCCAAGCACCAGCTTCTGGGTTAGAATCTCCAACTATGAAACCTAGATCACGTTCATTTTTGAATTTTTCTAGCTGGTTGAGCATCTCCTCGGCAGTTCGAGTATAATTGCCTTTACCGCTTACTGAGTATTTTCCATCGTCACGTAGCCAAGAATCAACAACATAGCCAATATAATCATCATTCTTGAAAAGAGTCTGAATATAAGTTTTTAGCTCTTGTATTGGGTTCCAGTGGGCGGGCTCTCTTATTTCCTCTCCCTCTAGCCAAGCTTTGTCAATAAATTTATAATCTTGAGCTGCACTCACTTCATCATCCCAAGAGAGGAATTCGTTCCCGTCATCTCCTGTATAAGCTTGGCGGGGTTTCCAACCACCTTCCTTGGCTTTCATCGTAATGAAAGCTCCTGTTACTGGTGTGCCCTCATTATGGCCAAGAGAATTCCATTTAGCTTCCATTTCGTTCGCATTGTAACGTGAATCGGATTGAGACCAACTATCCCATACCTCAAAGCTATAACCCTCATATTTTAAGGCTATTCCAACAGATACCCACTCTATATAGTCAAGTGTGGCTGGTGGAATGAAGTCTAAAAGAGGTATCAAGTCGAATTTTTCATTCATTATTCCATTTTTCCCTTTCTTTATAAAAAACTACATTGTAATGCTTTTTATTGACTACATTGTAATACTGTGATATATTAGTTATAGGAGGTATCTACTATGACTGTAACTACTATTCGCTTAAACAAAGAAGAAGAAAAGTTCTTCAAAGCTTATGCTGATTTAACCGGTGAAAATATGTCTACACTTTTCAAAAATGCCTTAGCTGAAAAAATTGAGGACTACCTTGACTTACAAGCTGGACTTGAAGCAATGAAAAACTTATCTGGTGAAACTGTCACCCTTGATGAGATGTTGGAGGAACTTAACATTGGCGAAACTGTATCACGTTGAGTTCGACTTAAAAGCTAAAAAGCAATTTAATAAGCTTGATCATCAGATTCAAAAACAAATTTTATTCTGGCTCAAAAAAAATATTGAGGGAACCGATAATCCCAGAATTCACGGTAAGGCATTGGTAGGAGATAAATCCGGACTATGGCGATACCGTGTTGGAAAATATCGTATTATCTGTAATATTCAAGATGACATTGCTTTGGTTCTTGTAGTTCAATCAGGCAAACGAGAAATCATCTA
The DNA here is from genome assembly GCF_016758115.1 of Lactococcus garvieae. Classification (GTDB taxonomy): domain Bacteria; phylum Bacillota; class Bacilli; order Lactobacillales; family Streptococcaceae; genus Lactococcus; species Lactococcus muris. Next base: position 37,273 of record NZ_WIVG01000004.1, on the reverse strand, counting down.
TGATAAGTGAAGCTAGCCTATGGGCTGGCTTTTTTATATCCCCTCAAACTCTCTTGGATTAATATCTGCCGGAATTCGCCAACCATTCCCTGCAATTCTGTCAATTAACCTACTTGCATTTTCAAATTGCCAAGTTCCCACATGATAAAAGCCTCGACTTTCCAAGAAACGAATTTGTTTCGGTGTTGTTAATCCCGCCACTCTCCGTTTATTCAATTTATCCAGTAGTATCTTAGCTTTACCCGCATTTTCGATTTCTTCCGGAAAAATTCCAAATTTTTCAAGAGCTGCAATTTGTTTGTCAGAAGCTGGGGCCATTTCCCAAGCAAACGATGGGCTATAGTTAATCAAGTCTTCAGATTGAATAGACATTTCAAATTGAAGAGGATCAACCAGTTTTCTTTTTCGTTTTTTCATCGCTGCTAACTTTTCTGCTAGAGAATTTTCACGGTCTTGAATCACTTCATTTTCTGCCATTTTTGCAACTTCTTCCAAATCAAATGGAATAGGTTCTGCCTCTTCTTCCAGCTTGGCCATTTTGTCGGTCATCTTTTTGGCCACTTCTTCATCTTTGGCAATTAAATGAGCCGGATGCACCAGTTCATGACGTTCAGTGTGCCAAAGAAAATCCAATATTAAACAATCTTCTTTTCCTTCCGCAAGTCGAAGACCACGTCCAATACATTGCACATAGAGAGGCCGTGATTTCGTTGGTCTTAACATAATCACACAGTCCACTTCTGGTGAATCCCAACCCTCAGTAAGCAACATTGAGTTGCACAAAACATTGTATTTGCCATCGTCAAAGTCTTTGAGAATTTCTGTACGGTCTTTTGATTCTCCGTTGACTTCTGCAGCTCTAAATCCTTTTTCGTTAAGGATATCTCTAAACTTTTTGGAAGTCGCAACTAATGGAAGGAAAACAACTGTCTTTCTATTTCGACAATGTTTAAGCATTTCATCCGCTATCTGGTAAAGATAAGGGTCTAGAGCGCTGCCCACTTCACTGGCTTTAAAATCACCGGCTGATATGGAGACAGACGACAAATCGATTCTAAGCGGTATAGTCAGAGCCTTCATAGGTGCTAAATATTTATTTTTAATTGCATCAGGCAAAGTGTACTCATAGGCCAATGTTTCAAAAAATTCTCCAAGATTTTTCTTATCCGTTCGATCAGCTGTTGCTGTAACTCCCAAAACTTTTGCTTGCTCAAAATAAGAAAATACTTTTTGATAACTGGAAGCCAAGACATGATGTGCTTCATCGACAATAATTGTGTCATAGTAGTCTTTAGGAAATTGCTCTAAACGTGATTCACGCATGAGAGTTTGAACACTCCCTACAGTCACACTATAAAATGAATTTTTAGCTGTCTGTTCTGCCTTTTCAACAGCTGCTCTTAGTCCTGTTACCTTATAGAGCTTATCTGCTGCTTGGTCTAACAACTCCCCACGATGTGCCATGATAAGCACACGCTCACCTTTCTTGACTAAGTCTTTAGTTAAATCAGAAAAGGTGACCGTTTTTCCTAACCCAGTAGGAAGAACGAGCAGTGTCTTCTTAACGCCGCTCGCCCATTCTTCTTTAATTTTTTGATTGGCTTCTTTTTGATATGGACGTAATTCCATCTAATCCTCCAAATCTAGCTGCATTTGTGGGTTAGCCTCATTATCAAGCTTATCTCGCATAGCGAATGCAGCTTCAAACTCTTCATCTTCAGTAAACTTTACAGTAACCGCATTGGAATTCATTTTGTAGGAAAAATCTTTATTGTTGTCCATTAGCCATTGAATAAAATTTTTAGTTGCTTGCTCAAACTGAAAAGTAAATTTACCTGTAATTGTTTTTTCAACGAACATTTCAAGCCTCCTTAAAAGTTATACGTGCCTTGTTGCGGTGCACCAGTATTATCTGGAAACGGTGTAACATTCGGCTGTGGCTGTTGCATACCTGAAGTAGCTTGTTGCATTGGTGGTTGTTGGTAGCTTTGTTGTGGCGCTGTGTTTTGATAATTGGGTGTTTCTGGTTCAAGGAAACTGTCGATTCGGTTAGTTTGGGCATCCTTACCCGAACGGTTCGTATAGTTTTCAACAATAATTTTCACCTTGCCGCGAGCACCGAGGACACTCCCCCAATTCATTTTTACTTTACCTTCTGCATTTTTAGGTGCACCAATAGAAGTAAAGAACTGATTAATCTTCCATTGCATCTTTTTATAAAGATAAAATTTTTCTGTCAAAGTTATCGTCTCACCAGTTGGAGCCGCTATTTCAAACGTTACTGTTGCCATAGGGGCATTAGCTGGCACCTTACTTTCACGGTTTGCTGGCTTTTCATAAATACCTTTTTCTAAATTAGTGATTACAAAAGGATACTCTCCCTCCGGTAACAAAACGAAAGGACTGCCTTCTTCTACTTCATCATCCCAGTCTAGAATTTCCATATCATTATTCATTTTTATATCCTCCTTTTGGTTTAGTAAGTTCTTTTAGATTTAATTTCCGCAAAAATTTTGTCCCATTGTGCAATTAAGCCACCTTGAATTAAATCATCCGGATAGTCTCGAATTAACATTTCATAGGGCTTGAATCCTTTCTCAGCTACAAGACTACGAATTTCTTCCTCAGTGACTCCATTTGTTTGCATAAGCTGTGCAAGTTCTTGGGGGATAGCAGAATCAATTGCCAGCGGCTCACGAGTAAATGGATTATCTTGCGGTACTTGTGAAATCTTATCAACAACTTGGGTTGGCTTTTCTTTTTGGAAAATATGCGCAATTGCTTCATACTCAAGCGGCAACTTCTCTGGTAGGTTATGCCGATTTTTAGCATCCCAAGCTGGGTGATGCGTTGTGAACATTACACGTTTCCCACCGGTAGCTTTTTTGGATTTTGTTTTACTATCTGTAACAATCGTGGTTTCATAGTTAGCAAATAGCACCATGTCCGCCCATTCTTTTAACAATGGCGCACACTGCTTAGAAAGTTTAAGCTGGTAGCGATCAAATGCCCCCATTTCATCTGGCTTTTCAAACTTTTTAATATCTGCATGAGCTGTAACTACCACATTTATTCCTTGTTCTGTCAACTCAGAAAGTAAATTGAGTAATTTACCAAATTCTTCTTTTACCATGGTATATCCTTTACCATAGCCCAAATCTTCAATAGAACTGATGTTATTTCGAGCACATACTGCTTGATTAGCCAATGTTTCCGCCCAATCTGCCGTATCAATGACTAAGGTTTCACATACCTTACTATGCTTGATGTACTTTACTTCATCCAGCAACATCTGCCAACTTTGTGGTTTGTCTAAGCGTTTGACATCCATATTTGAGGTTGATCCTTCAGTATCAATAAACACTGGTGAAGGAAACTGTGAAGCAAGAGTTGATTTCCCAATCCCCTCTACTCCATATAAAACTACTTTTTGAGCGATAGCAGTTGGACCGCTTGAAATGTTAAAACTCATAGTTATGATCCTCTATCCTTTCTAAAATTTCTAAATATTTTTTGTGCTTTTTTATATGTTTTTTGACTACTGGAATAAATGGATTATATTTGTCCCACAACAATATATTGTTTAAAGAAAGTTCATTTGAATAGATACGTGCTTTAATTTCAGCAATCAATTCATCTTTTTCATCAGGATAATAATAGAAACATCCACCACTTGTGATACTTTTTCTCCGAACTGCTTGATGAATTCTTGCGTAAGATTTATCTTTTTTACGAACCTCAATAGTACTTAATTTCCCTGTAGCAATTTCAACTCTACAGATTGCTCTAATTTTCTTAGGTTTCTTCAAAATTATCTGGTTTAACTCTGTTCTCGACATGCCCACTAAATTTTCAAGCTTGTTATTTAGAACATTTCCATCTTTGTGGGTCACAATTTCTGGAGAATATCCTTTGAAAGTTTCAAAAACTAACCTCCGAACTTGTTTCATGAATTTCACACCCTCATAACTTAAGAAAATGACTGAGCCAGTTTTACGAGAGTAACAGTACATAAATCTATTTCTAGTATAGGACCAGACACGACCGTCTTTCGTCACACCATAATTAGGATAATCAGGTATCTGTCTTATTTCCATGGCTATGCCTCAAAATTGATATTTGGGTGCCTCTGGATTGGCTGGACGAGAAGAGGCACTTGTTACCTGTACCCTCTCCTCACTATAACCGTCAGAGATAATAATGGAACACTCATCACCTGTTGAAACTCGTGTTGCAATAGCTTGGAGTTGTTCTTGTTCTAACCATTTTCCAAACTCCTCTAATGTCTCAAGGTCCATCTGCTCCAGTTTGTCGATTAGAATGAAACCACATTCAGGCTTTAGCTTACGCACGATAGCCGTAGAAACTTTGAGCTGTTCAGCCCCTGACATATTATCCCAGCGCTGTCCTTTATAAAGCAGCTCTCCATCAGAAACGGATAGTCCAGGCAAAGGAAGATCCGCATCATCAAGCAATTTTCTTTTATCTTTACGAATATTTTCAATAGCTTCGTTGAGTTCTAGATACTGATTTTTATACTCCTGCGCATCCTCAAACGCCTTATCTTTATCCAGATTGGCTCGAACCTTGCGATTGATTTCATCCACCTGCTCAATATTGCGCTCTAACTCTTCTGTTGACTCATCATGTAAATCTAGTGCTGATTTTTCAGCAATTACAAGCTGTTGGTCAACTTTAGCTTTTTCTTCAATCAGTCGAGCTATTTCCGAATCAAGTTCTGCTTGTCGTTGTTTTAGGCTATCTCTCTGGGCTCTAATTCGCCCATTTTCAGCATTTTTTTCAAGTATAGTTTGTTGTTGCTTAATGAGTTCCGAAGCACTGACAAGCTCATGAGGAGCCTCTGGATAATACGTTTGTTCTTCTGCAAACTTCTTTTTTTGGTCAGCAATTTGTCCAATCATATGCCGCTCATTATAGAGTTCTTTTTCTTTTTGCTCTAAAGCAAGTAATTGTTCACCTACCCCGATAATCTGTAATAGAGTTTTAGCTTTTTCCGAACTCGATGACTGCATGAATTTAGGCAAATTTATGGCCAACTCTTCAACAAATTCATTAAGCAACTGTTGTCCAGCTTTATTTCCACTTGGATCAATAACTTTTAAATCGCTATTTTTTCCGTCCCTACGAACTTCTAATCCATTGCTCATCGTAATGTGCAAACGAGGTGGAAGAACACTTCCTTCACGATGAGGTTGACTAGGCTTGAATTTATTTCCTCCCAATGCCCAAGCAATAGAATCAAGGATGGATGTCTTGCCTTGTCCATTACGCCCACCGATGACTGTTAAGCCATTTTTCGTAGGTTCAAGCTTTACTGCTTTAACCCGTTTTACATTTTCAATTTCAAGTTTGTTTATTTTTATCATGTCAGAACCTCATCAATATATTCTTTAAGATGTTTTAATACCCACTGTTCATCCATATATGGCTTGCTATGTGCATGTAAGGTGTCAAAACCAAACAAACAGCCAGATGAAAAAGTCCAACCTCCATGAACTCCCTCAGGTATATCTTCATAAAATTTACCTTCCCACTCTGGGATTTCAATATAACCGTTTGCAGTTCCGTGAATAATCGGAACATCTCCCAATATTTTTCGATAATAATTGGGACTTAATTCCCTAGCATGAGGTAAAGCACAAATTTTATATCCCCTATATTCTTCGACAATTGGAGCCCCCCCATTTTGCAAGTACTCTTGAATATTTTCAATCTTCATGTTTCCTCCGAATTATGGTACAATCAGAGTAGATTCCCTCCAAGGTTTCTACTTTACTCCTAGTTGCCGCTAGGAGTTTTTTGTTTTTTTACACTCACTATCTCATCCTCGCTTCTTGGACTATTGATGTAAAACCATGAAATCGAGAACTCAATCGCCCTTCCTCAGCCATTGTTTCTCTTGAAGATAACTCTATCTTCAAGTTACGGTTTTCATTACGTAATTTACGGTTTTCCATCATTAGTGCTTGGATTTCCATTTGTTGCTTTTTAAGCCATAAAGATTGATTATTTTTATAAGACATTTTCTACTCCTTTTACTTATAGAGATAGATTCCAGAAAGTTTCATTTTTGAACGCTTAGCAATTGCTTTAGCTTCGTTGTATGCATTGATTCTCATAGGTTGAAACAAGTCTACGATGAAATCTTTATTTACAGTCACAGCTTTCTTTGTCTTTGGATCAAGTTGTTTGCGTTTGGCAGTAAGTACTGCATAAAATTTTCTTTTGTACATTTATATTCCCCTGTTTCTAGTAATCAACCCAAAATATATTTTTCTCGGCCTCAGCACTTCGCCAAGCGTTATATACTTCTGCGTTGATATACACCTCTCTGTTGTTGACTTTGGCATAACCATTCTTAAACTCAGAATCTCCAGCAGTCATTTTCCTCATTCTAGACTGATAAGTTCCCTCGCTCATAGGTTTACCATTCATACCAAATCTCTTTTTAAACTCTGCTTTTGTTAGCCAATTTTCATCGGCTAAATTTAGTGCCATATAACCCCCTTTTACTGCTTGTCAGTAATTTCTACATGCTTAAGAGCAAACTCAAGCAACCGATTTGTAACTTCAAACAGTGTAATGTTTGTCTGCTTACAAATTTTGTCAATGGCTTGGTAATTATATCCATCTACTTTGACAGTAGTTCGCATATCACTACCAGGTGCTCGAACCTCGAATTCTAGTTTTTTGGCTTCCATTTTGTTTCCTTTCTAACGAAGTTTGAAATCATCAATTATTTTCAAAATAATTTGATGAGCTTTGGGTGTTTGTAAACGTCCTGACAAGATATCAATCATGACGTTTTTAGCAATTCCATATTTGGCTGCTAAACTCATCTTTTCAATTCCTGTTTCTTCAATAAATGAATTAACAAGTTTTAATCCATTATCACTTGTTGGCATGTGACTACTCCTTTCAAGAAATTTATTCTGCTTTCGCAGTATGGGAAGTTGAGGAATCGAACCTCTTCGCCAGTCTTCCCTGTGGCTAGTGCCACGTTTCATAACTCCGTGATATAATGTAAGCGACCAAACTAAAATTATATAGGAGGTTTTATGAATAAAGATTATTTAGTGTCGCCTTTTAACGACAAAAATTTCGAACACAACTTTGGTTTAGCTGGTAAAGTAATAAAAAATATGGAATCTGTAGCTAATAGGATTGACTATACAAAATTAATAGCAAGTTCAAGAATCTATAAGAATATACCTAGTATGGGAAAATACTACAAAGAAAATTTTGCTGTTAATCAAGTATCCAAAAATCTAGAGCAAATTTTTCAAAGTACCAATTTTTCTACTAATACTTCTAATATCAGCCATCTTCTTAGTGATATCCATCTCGTATCGTCTGATACTCTTTTCAATCAGGCTCCTCTTAGCGCTTGGGAAAAAAGCGAAGATGATTCCATTTCTGACTTTCCAAACAATATGGAAGAAAAAACTTCCAATGATATAGAAAGCGATGAAATAAGCGAAGTAAGTAATAACTTGCTCAAACAGGCTACTAATTACGGTAAAAAATTCTCTCATGGTTTTTTCGCTCCTATTAAAGATCCAGAAGAATTAGGTAAACTTGTTTTTGAAATCATGTTTTCCTCCTTGTGTAGTGTGTTCTTTTCCCTTGCTATAACATATGGTGTTCCTACCGCTCAAAATGTGGTAACTAGCCTTTACCTAGAAATACATCGTAGAATTTCTCAGACGAAATAACTGCTATCTTATTTCCGCCCCCACTAGGGCTTTTTTATTTACCAAACTCACTACTTACGTCGAGGTGAATACGCCGTGTACCTACAGTCGCAACATCGTTCCGTCCGCCGTACTAGGTGTTGCTATGTTTGTTCGCTAATTTGGTATATACTTTTGTATAAGAAAAAGTTAGTGTTTTATGTTTATATTTGACAAAAACTATAAGTTCTTGTACAATTAATGCATAGTTAAAACACCTAAAAAAAGCTTTACAAACATTCTTGGTGGAGCGTTTTATGTGCTTTTTATAGGGCTATTCGTTAACCGAAAGACTAACTTATCTTTACAAAAACAATTCTATAATATCTTATTGCTTTTGTCAAGTTAAAACTATAAGTTTTTGTGCTTTTGTGGACTTATTTTATAGAAAGAGCGATATGACTGTATTTGAAAATATAAAAAACTTAGCTAAAAGTAGACATGTAACTATGAAAGATTTAGCACTTGAGCTGGGATTTAGCGAAAATTTATTTTATACATGGAAAAAAACTAACCCTAAAGCAAGTGACTTAGCAAAAGTTGCCGATTACTTCCATGTTTCAGTTGACTATCTATTAGGACGTGAAGAAAAAAAAGAACTTCCAGAACTCACAGTAGACCAAATTCTTGATAGTGTAGAAAACTACTCTGGTGGTGAATTGAATGCTTCTGATCGCGAAATGCTTAGAATAATCATTGAAGCAAAAAAAGCTGCAGTAGAGAAAGAAAATAAAAAAATAAAAGAGTAACCATGAACTGGAAAGATATTATCAATGAAGCAGGCATTGAAGTTATCTGGATAGAAAAAGAATACAGTGAAGATGGGTCATATATTCCTAAATGCTCTCTGTATCCAAATGGAGCAATTATTCTCAATTTAAATTTGGAAGAAGAATGCATTGAATATGTAGCTCTCCATGAAATAGGGCATCTTGTATCTGGAAGAACTTTAATACAAGTAAACAAATGTTTAAAACATCTTGAACATTGCAGAAATGAAGCGAAAGCTAATCGCTTTTTGCTTCGTAAGAAAGCCCCTGAATTCGTAGAAGCTAACGATTACAATCATGTTTGGGCAACTCCAGAAAAACTTTGTACTTGCCTTGGATTAAGAAATACCTTTGAAAATCTCAAAATCGCTCAAGAAGAAATTGATTATGCGATTTTGAATGCACTTTAAACAATTAAATACAAATAAAAAATTATAAGCTTGACGGTAACTTTTGACAAGAGAAAAAATTTTTTATAGAATATTTTTGTAAACATATTCATCCTAATGAATAGAATAATTTTTTCTAAGTTATGTTAAAAGTGTCTAGTCTCCTAGGCGCTTTTGCTTTGAATTAATTTTTAAACTACAAATAGCTAATACAAATTGAAAGCTTAAGAATATTTTCACTAAAAGAACATTGTATCAGCTAAGTATATTGACAAAAAACTAGGGTATGATATAATAACCTTAACAGCATACTCGTTCATTTTCGAACGCAAATACCCTAGTAGTTCCAGCTACTAGGGTGTTTTTTATGCTAATAAAAGCAATGCGGGACAATCTTGCCTAGAAAAATTACACTATTCCTTGTGATTGTACCATCTTGCAAAGATAGTGATGATTACTCCTGATACTATAGAAGCAATTATCTGAGTCAGCATACTCATCATTTTCTGTCACCTCCTCTCTAGGCAAGGAGATGCCAAAAAATATTATAACAAAAAACACGTGCGCTATCCACGTTAAAAGGGCAAGGAGAAATATGAATACACATCAATTCATGCAGGAGTATCAAAGGATAACTCAATTTGAACGACATGCAAAGATAGAATCCGCAAAATTTCAAAAGAATAACAAAGGAAAACTTTTTGAAATTAAAAACGGCTCTGTTTTCACTTTGATTCACTTTTCTTTATCAAATCTCGAACCGTTTAAACCATATACCATAGCCCTTGTTGTAAAAGATACTGAAGATAATGTAATCTGGCAAGGAACGCCTCCTCCCTTTGGATACCAAAAACCCCTTAATCCAGAGGAAAAAATACCTATGACATTAAATCTTGATTTTATAACAGGCGAAATAAAAGAATTTAAAGTACAAACAATTTTACTCAGGGTATTGGATTCTAACCCTAATAAAAGTGGTGGAGTTGTTCAAGATACCAAGGAATTATCTCTGAAACTTGGAGGTGAAAATGGAAAATAGGGGTATTATCGCAATAAATGGGTACGATGAACAAAAAATATTTACTTCACCAAACCCAAATGTTAAAATGGGAATTGACATGAATGAAGATGGGGAAGATAATATGAGCGATAAATACGTAACAAAAGATGAATTACAACTTCAAACACAACTGTTGAATTCACAAATTGACAATAAAATTTGCCAACTTGAAGGAAAGATTGATTCACAATCAAAAATAATTGATGAAAAATTTAATACCCTAACTTCTAAAATAGATGGAAAATTCGATGTAGTTGACGAAAAAATTAATACATTGAATGCTACAATTGAGGGAAAATTTGATTCATTAAACTCTAAAATAGATTCCTTAACCAAATTAATTTGGTGGATAATGGGAATTATCGGAACTGGAGTTATTATTGCGATAATTTCAGCAATAATAAAAAATTTTTTCACTAAATAACTAAAAAAGCCGCCCAAGTTTGGCGACGAGGGGCGACTTTAGATCAAAGACAGAAACAACACGTCAAACGTGTGTTTTCCTGTACTCTATTTTACATGAAAAAGGAGTGAATTTCAAATGTGGATAGAAAAAAAGATAAATCCAGAAACAAACAAAGTAAAATATTTATTTAGAGAAAAATATAATGATAATTTGACAGGTAAAAAGCGGACAATTTCCGTAACTTTTGATAAGAATACTCGTGAAACGAGAACAAAAGCTCAGAAAATCCTATTATCAAGAATTTCACTTCGCCAACAAGACAGCTCTCGTTCACTCAAGACCATCACTTTTGAAAATTTGGCCAACAAATGGTTTGAATATTATAAAAAACAAGTCAAAGATTCTACTGTCTATTCTGTACAAGGGCAAGTGAAAATTATAATTGAAATGGTCGGCAAAGATACACTTCCTGCGAAAATCACTCCACAATACTTACGGCACAAATTTGAAGAGATTATGTTCAGCGACACAACTAAACACAAAGTTTCTACCAGCTACGCCCGTTCTCTTAAATCACGTTTAAATGCAATTTTTAATTATGGCATTGATCACCACTATTTGATTGAGAATCCTATAGACAAACTAAAGATTCCAAATAAGAAAAAAGAAGCACATGTAGTAACTGAATTTTTTCTTGAAGAAGATGAGCTAAAAAATGTGATGAACTATCTCAAAAATCATAATATGCGCTATTATCTTTTTTGTCAATGGCTATACCTTAATGGTTTACGTTTCGGTGAAGCAGCAGCAATGCTCAAATCTGATGTAATAATAACCGAAGAACGGAGTTATTGCAAAGTTACAGGGACTCTTGATTATGCCGGAAAGAAAACCAAGAGTCAAACAAAAAGTTCTCAGACAAAAACTAGTTCCGGTATGCGAGAGGTTGAATTGAACTCTCAAGCCATAAAAATATTTCAAGAGGCTTGTAAGCTTTCCAAGAACTCTGAATATATCTTTACAACTTCAAAACAAACCCCACTCTCCATTTCTGCGCTCAACACATACTTTAGAACACACAAAGACAAAATGAACCTTAGTCAAGATAAGCGCATATCTACCCATATATTTCGGCATACTCATGTTTCTAAACTTGCTGAATTAGATATTCCCCTTCATATTATTCAACGTCGTGTAGGACATGCTAGTGAGGATATAACACGAGATATCTACTTGCATATTACTTCAAAAGCAAAAGATAAGACCAAAAAACTGCTAGAACTACTCTAGCAGTTTTAAACTCAATTGGCCCACTTTTGGCCCACTAGAAGATACAATTTTATAAAAATACTCCAAAAAAGCTATTGTTAAGCTATTTATTTTTAAAACTAGCAATATAAGCGATATTCTGATAAATAGCATGCGCTGTTCCTTCAAAATACTTGCTTCCCTCTGCTGAAGAATAAGGTTGCAAAATTGTTACGTCACTGTTAACGCCATTTAATCCCCAAGGCGCCCCATTTCCGATATGTTCATTAAGTACCAAAGGTTCATATTGTGTAATGACACCGACATTTTTAACGTTTGAATTGACACAGTTGGACAGGGAAAAATCAATGATACGATAACGCCCTCCAAAGGGCACAGCTGGTTTTGCAACATCCTTGGTCAGCTTTCCCAGACGCGTTCCTTGTCCTCCTGCAAGAATAAGTCCAAGCATTTCTATTCCCATAACAGACCTCCATCTTTGTAGCATTAGAAATTTTTTATCAACTTAATACAAGTTTATATAATTAAAATAGCAAAGTCAAATGTTTTTAATATAAAACTCATTTTACTTTTATAAACAAAATGAAATTTTGTGAGAAACACCACCAGAAAAAGCTGTTATTCATCCATTTTATAAGATTTATGGTATAGAAAAGATAATCTTTTAAAACACATTATTTAAACTCATAATTATAAAGAAAATTTAATTTTTCATTTTCAACTTTCCATAAAAATAAGATTGATATTTTGACAAAAGTTTCATTACGTTATATATCCCAAAATTCAGAAAACTTATGATTTTTTTTTGAGACTCAGTGAGCCTTAACAGAATTTCCACATATAAGTGACCTAATATGGTTTAATTATAATATTTTACAAGAAAATTTACCAACATTTACGCAAAAAGACACAGAAATGTAATCATTCTGTGTCTTCAATATATTATTCTTTGATTAAATTTGTCAACATTCCATTAATAAATTTACTTGATTTTTCATCACTAAAATCTTTTGCTAATTCAATAGACTCATTAATGGCAACGAGATTCGGTGTTTCTGTGAATAAGATTTCATAAGCACCTAAGCGGAGCAAGACCTGCTCAATCATTGTCAAGCGAGAAAAGCTCCAGCCTTTAGCCAAATATTCCGACAAGGCAGAATCAAGACTGTTTTGCTTTTCTAAGACACCATCAACTAATTCTGTGAAATAAGCGGGTGCTTCTACTGGCTCATCTGTATCATTATCGTAATTCAAGGCAAAAGCTTTTGCTTGAACCAAGATATCCTGAGAAGCTGTAGCAAACTTTGGTTCAGTCATCGCCAAAATTTCTGCAACTTCATCTTGAACGGTCAGAGGTTTAAAAAGCTCAACTGTAATCTTTTCACGAACACTTGAATGTACATCAGAGAACACCTTATTAAAAACTTCTAGTTTTTCTTCTGGAGTTTCAGCTCTGAAGCTTGCACGCAAGAAATCACGAACACGAACCGCAATGTTTTCTTCTTCAAGTTCGATATTAAAAAGGCGTACCAAATTCAAATTCAAGAAAATATCTTTGTATAAATCAACAGCTTCTTGATCCGTCATACGTTTGGTATAGCCCCCAAAATCACGAATGAAGCTCAATGCCTTGTAAACTGCTGTTTTTTCACGATTAGGAATGTCCAAAATTTCATAAATCTTGTCAATTTCTTTTAAAGGTTTGGTGAAAAAACGCGGAAAGTCACGGACTGTGATGCGCTCATCCTTATAGGCAATATCAAAGCGAATTGGCTTTGCCAATTCACGATTAATTTTTTCTATGTTGTTCTTAAACTCTGTCAGAACAGTTTCTGACATGGCTTTTCGGATATCGTATTCAAAAAGTGTTTGTACTGCACGCTGACGAATATTATGTTGCGTTAGCTTGTTAGGCATCAAAGAAGCCCTCATCAAACAAATCGTCAAAGCTTGGTTTTGGTAATTTTTCAGGAACAATACCTACAACATGGATGTTCACATCATCAATTACAATTTCTGTTGCTTGTTCAACTGCTTCTTTCACTTCTTTTTGAATATTGAGAGCTACTTGTGGCACGTTAATGCCGAAAGCCAAGTAGACATAAATATTAACAATAACCTTATCTTTTTTGCTTTCGATATAAACACCACGGCCTTCTGATTTTTTGCCGAGACTGTCTGAAAAGTGCTTGTTGCGTAATGCATAAACACCGTCAATTTTTGCAGTTGTGATGCCGATAATGACTTCAAGAACTTCTGGTGCAATAACGATTTCACCAAGTTCTGCAGTATGAACAGTTGTATCTGTCATCTTCTCTCCTCTATCTTTTCTTTTGCTTCTCCACGGAGCTGAGCTTTTATAGCACCTCAATATAAGTGAGGTCTAACAATAAACTGCTTATACACGTTTAAGGTATTCACCCGTTTGTGTGTTAATTTCGAGCTTTGTTCCTACTTCTACAAAGTCAGGAACGTTAACGACCAAACCAGTTTCCATCGTTGCTGGTTTACCTGAACCTGTCACTGTTGCACCCTTAATAGAAGGTTGAGTTTCAGTTACTTCAAGAACAACAGTTGTTGGCAATTGGATACCGATGACCTCTGTGCCATAAAATTGGATTTTTACATCTGTATTTTCAAGAACATAGAGCAACTCTTCTTTGACTTGTTCAACTGGAATTTCGTATTGATCATATGTTTCATTGTTCATGAAGAAAGCTGTATCGTCCATTTGATAAAGGTATTGTGCAGCTACTGTATCAATAACTGCTTGTTCAAACTTGTCTTCTGGACGGTATGTGTCGTCAAATGTAGAGCCTGAACGTACATCACGTAATTTCATACGCATGATTGTGTTACCTTTACCTGGTTTGTGATGACTTGCTTCCATAACACGGAGAAGCTTGTCTCCGTTCAAAAATGTCATTCCGGCTTTGAGGTCTTTTGCTGCTACCATAATTATATATATCTCCTAGTGAATATTCTATTTACTGCTCAAAGAGGCAGCCTTTAACAACTCATTTTAGCACAAATTCACCCTTTTTTCAAATTTCTGTTTATTTGCTAAAGGGAGCGTTTAAAGTAAATAGAGCTTTGCTTCAAGATATTAGATCAAAGTATCAGAAGTTCTTTTGGCGATTGTGTCAAGACTTGACAGCCTTCCTCAGTGATAAGTAAATCATCCTCTATCCGGACACCACCAAAGTCAGGAATATAGATTCCTGGTTCATCAGTAACGACCATGTTAGACTTGAGTGTTCCTTTTGCTTTGGCGCCAAAATAAGGAATCTCGTGCACATCTAGCCCTAAACCATGACCGATACCATGTGTAAAGTACTCTCCATATGAGGCTTCTTCAATCACATCACGTGGTACCTTGTCAAAGTCAGCCAGGGACATACCTTCCTTTGCTTCTGTGATTAAGGCTTCATTTGCCTGATGCACAGTATGATAAATTTCTCGCATCTTTGGATCGACCTCACCAACGAAGACGGTTCTTGTCATGTCACTCGCATAATGATTGTAGTAGCACCCGAAATCAATAGTTACAGGATCACCAAACTCAATCATTTTGTGAGTGGCTACACCGTGCGGCAAACTGCTGCGTTTTCCTGAAGCCACAATAGTATCAAAAGAAATACCGCTTGCACCCATTTCTCGCATTTTGAAGTCAAGAAAATTAGCGACTTCTATCTCTGTTCTTCCCGGCTCGATATATTTCAGTACAGCTTCAAATGCCTTATCAGCAATTTGACAAGCTTTCTTGATTGTGGCGATTTCATCTGAATCTTTAATTTGACGTAACTCTGCTACAAAGTTAGCTGTAGGAACTAGCTTAGCATTCTTTAATTTTTCAGCCAACATACGATAAAATGCAAAATCAACAGTATCTTCAAAACCAACGGCTTGAAGTCCTTCAGCAAGCTTTGCAATTTCGGCCAAGGCATCCCGCGTCTGGATAATCTCAAAACCCGTAATTAATTGACGTGCAATCCCAATATAACGATCATCAGTCATAAAGTAGGAATTATCTGCTGTCATGAAAACCGTTCCAGCCGTACCTGAAAACCCCGTCAAATAGTAGATATTTTTCATGTCAGTCAAGATTAAGCCCTCTAAATTTTCTCGTGCTATTTTTTCTTTTAAGTTACTGATTCTCATAGATTTCTCCTTTTCATTTGGGTAGCTAACTCTATTATAACAAAGTCTGAACTATAATATTATATTTCTCTGCATAAAAAAGAACCTCCTAAAATAGATTGCCCTAGCCTTTACTGTGGCGTCTATTTTACTTGGTTCCTCTTATCTTATGATAACTCCGCAACAATGGCTTTGAGCTGCGCTTTTGTTTGAACTCCCACAACCTGTTTAACCATTTGACCGTCTTTAAAGAAAATCAATGTTGGGATACTCATTACGCCGAAGGCTTGTGGTGTTGCTGGGTTTTCATCAACATCCAACTTGCAGATTTTAAGTTCTGACTCATCAAGTTCCTCAGCCAATTGTTCCAAGATAGGCGCTTGCATACGACATGGACCACACCATGTAGCCCAAAAGTCTACAAGAACTAATCCTTCTTTGATTTCTTCTCTAAAAGTAGCATCAGTAATATTATATTCCATTTTCGTACCCTCATTCTTTGTTATGAGTACATTCTAGCGAATTTTTCTCTGCTTTACAAATATTATGATTCTCTTTAAATTTTAAATCATTTTAGGGTAGCAATTGTTGCTCCACTTCCTCCAGCATTTACAGGAGCATACTCATAACTCTTGATATGTCGATGTTTTTGTAGTTTTTTCTGAACCATTTCACGGATGACTCCTGTCCCTATACCGTGTATAATCGTAATTTGTAACAGATTTGCCAAAAGCGCTTGATCAATATAATTATCCAACTCGAACTCTGCTTCTTCATAGCGCATCCCACGTAAATCCAACTGTGCCTTCACTTTATTACTTACTTTTCGCGTAACTGATTTTGTTTTAGCTGGTTGGTGTTTAGCAGCTTCTTCCTCCGTTAACTCAAACTCGTTCTCTTGTAGTTTAGTCATTATTGAACCCATCTGAACCTGCCAACGTCCATCTTTTTCAAGACGAATAAGTTTTCCGCGCTGACCATAAGCCGTAACAAGGACTTCAGCACCCTGCTTGAGCCCACGCTGAGCTTTAGCTTTTTTCAAAACCTTATTCTTACTATAATCAACCGCAGGAACTAGGTTTTCAAGTTCGCCACGTGCAGCTATGATCTCATGAGGTTTGAGCTGTGCCTTCTCATTAAGTGTTTTGAGAATGGCTTGTGCTTCTTGGCTTGCTTTTTTCACAACTTCTTGTGCTTCACGTTTAGCCTTTTCCAGCTCTTGCTCACGCTCTCGATTAATCTGGTCATAAACTCTGGTCAAGTCCCTATGAAGTGCAATATTTTCATGCTCTAGCTTTTTAATATGGGCGGCAGCTTCCGTCACTTCACGCGTCTTTTCTTCCAAACGAGCAATCATCTGATTCACATCATGCTCTTCATCTGAAAGCAGGTCACTGGCTTGTTGGATAATGTAATCCGACAAACCTAAACGCCGTGAAATCTCTAAGGCATTTGAACGCCCTGGCACGCCAAGTTGCAAGCGAAAAATCGGACGCATTTGTTCAATATCAAACTCCATGCTTGCATTAATAACTCCAGATGTTTCCACACCATAAGCCTTGAGTTCTGGATAGTGTGTACTCGCCAATGTCTTTACATGCCTTTCACGTAAAAATTCTAAAATGGCAATGGCTAGCGCTGCTCCTTCCTTGGGATCTGTACCTGCTCCCAGCTCATCAAAAAGAACCAAGGAAGTGTGGTCAGATTTTTCCAAAATCTCTACAATATTTGTCATATGACTTGAAAAAGTCGAAAGACTTTGCTCAATTGATTGTTCATCGCCAATATCTGCAAAGATTTCGTTGAAGACATGCACTCGGCTTCCCTTACCCGTCAAAATAGGAAGGCCAGATTGCGCCATTAAAGTCAGCAAACCCACCGTCTTTAAGGTAATGGTTTTACCGCCAGTATTAGGACCTGTAATGACAATCGTATTTAAACTGCTGTCAAACTTTATATCATTAGATACAACGACTTTCGGATCAATGAGTGGATGCCGTGCATCGTAAAAACAAATATCATTATCATGTGCCAATTCGGGAATACTTGCCCTGTATTTTAACAAGTAGTTATATTTGGCTTTAATCAAGTCCAGATGACCTTGCACCCAAGCATTTTGTCGAATATCTGCACTGAATGGTTTTAATTGCTCACTGAGTTCACGTAAAATCCGAAGGATTTCGTTTTTCTCCTCAATTTTCTTTTGATTGAGGTTATTGTTAAGGGAAACGACTGCATTCGGCTCAATATAAAGTGTTTGTCCCGAGGCGGACATGTCATGTACAACACCTGAGATTCTATTCTTACTGTCTGCACGGACAGGAAGAACTTGACGTTCATTACGAACGGTAATCAGATTTTCAGTCAAAGAAGCTGTGTTTTTAGACAGGAGTTCCTGCATAACCTTTTTGATTTCTGATTGGTAACGTTTGATGGCTGAACGAATGTGCATCAGCTCGGGTGAAGCATTGTCATAAAGTGTTCCAGAATTATCAAAAATTTCAAGAGCTTTATGAACGGTAGAAAGGTCCGTAAACTTGCTGATGAGTTCTTCTAAAGCCGGAATATTAACATTCTCTGCCTCCTCAAAATAGCGCAAGATATTCAGTCCCTGCTGAACAATTTTTTTAATTTCTACAAATTCACGGCCGCTCAGCTGAGCATCCAGTTCTAAACGTCGTAAGATCTCACTAATGTCACCCGTTTTAGACAACTGAATTTGTCCATTTTCTTGTATTAGTTTTTCAAACTCAGACAGTTCATCAAATAAGGGTTGTATTTTACGTCTATCAGAAAGAGGCTCTAGTTCTTCCAGCTCTTTTTTCCCTTGAGCGGTGGTTAAAAAGGCCAAAAATTGCTCTTTGACCTTATCAAATTCTAAAATTTGGATGATTTTTTTATTCATAAGTTTTAAATATTACCTATAATGTTCTCAATAAAGATATTTTTCAGCATTCCCGAAGAAATCGGAGTATAGCTGACCATTAACCGGGCTAATACTGAGGCATTCAACTGATTTTGAACGTTCATCATCGGTACAAGTGCCAATAGAGTAAGAGCCATCTGAATCCCAAAATAAGTTGCTCCTACAGCAAGTACACCCGCAATAATTTTTCCATTTTTTCCAAGAGGTTGTAAGCGCGTAATATGAACAAAAAGTCCAATAAGACGAATGACAACATAGGAGAGCACAAAAATGACAATAAAAGCTAACCCTGCGTAAAAAGCTTCATCAACTTGGAACAGTATGCTGTTATCAAAAAAGAGTAAGCGAGAGTCTGCTGTTGCACTTGAAAAGGGGACCCACATTGTGAGGTGCGCTGCCAGCGTCTTATAATTTAAAAAGGCAATGATAGCTGATACAATGAGGCCTAAACTATAAATTGCCTGCAAAACCAATCCGCGGAAATAACCAACTAAAAAGGCCCATACCAGCAATGCTAAAATAAGTAAGTTAATAAGCATAATCTTTTCCTAAATTTCTGTAAATCATTCGTATTATACTCATTATACCTTATTTTCTCCTCATTTACCAAAAAGGCTTGAAGAATGTCCTGTTTGCAAGCTGTGGCTAAATTTTAGCTTCTGTGTCATATCATTGATGGCGAGAACTGCTTCGCCAAACCCAACAGACATTAGAGGTGCTTTTCCTTCATAGTCACTTGCATCACCAGCTACATATAGCCCCGTAACATTTGTTTCCTGCTGCCGATTAGACTGGATTCGTCCTCTGCGACTGAGAGCTATTTTTTCATTTAAATCCACATGATTGGTCATCATTCCATAATTTACCAAGATTTTTTCCACTTCTAATTTCTGTATTTCCTCAGATTTCACACGTTGAAGCACAAGACCATTTGTGGATAAGAAGACAGGGAGATATGGCGTATGCACTTCAACTGTTGATTTTTCAAGTTCCGCTACAGTTAAAGCATGCGCTCTAAACGAGGATCGCCGATGAACCAAGTGAACTTTTTTCGCCACCTTCTCCAGCATAAGTGACCAATCTAAGGCACTGTCACCACCGCCTAGAACAGCTACTTCTTTCCCACTGTATTCCTCTAAATTTTTTATAAAATAGTTAATCCTCCCTAATTTATGAAGTTCTTCCTCGCCCTCAAGATTAAGCTTACGCGGACTTAATAATCCAGAACCTGTTGTCAGTAAAACTGCTTTTGAACGATGTGTCCCCTTATCCGTTTGCAGTTTAAACTCCTTGCTCTCATCATCTAAACTGATATTTTCCACCTTCTCATCCAAATAAAGCTCATGTGGAACACGCGCAAGCTGTGTCAAAAGATTTTCTGCCAAAGCTGCACCTGAGATTTCAGGAAGTCCTGCTATGTCATATATCATTTTATCTGGATAAAGTGCTTGGGGTTGACCGCCTGCTTCTTCTAAAGCCTCAATAATTTTGACCGTCATTCCACGCATACCCGCATAAAATCCAGCATAGAGTCCAACAGGACCTGCACCGATAATTGTTAAATCGTATAAATTTTCCATAAAGACATTATAGCAGAAAAGCATATTTGTCAAAAGTTTTTGACATTCCTTGGTTTGAAATTCTAAAAGAACTCTACCGAAGTTCATTCCGATAGAGTTTTATAGTCTTTATCCCACACCGAAAAATCAAATTCTAACTTGATTCTCTTTGCAATTCTTCTGGTTATATCTGGAACAAGACCCTTGTTTTCAGCTTCAAACACGTCCTAACAGTTTCTTTATCCCCTGAATAATCTTGTATTTTATCGGTTGTGGATAGTATGAAAATTCTCCAACCTTTTGTGTAATGTAGCCGCCAAAGTTTTGCTTAAACTTCAAAACACCATCACTGCCGTCAAATTTACCTGAAATACCGTAGAAGTTATATGTTACCAACTGACGTTCAAGTGCATGAAGCATGGCTGTATGTTGCATGAGGAAAGGCCCTCCAAGCTTGCCATAGGCGCCATCTGAACCACCATAAAGGTAGAGAAATTCGCGATTCACTTCAATAAAAACACCCGCTGCAATTGCTGTTTCACCTTGAAAAGTCAGCAGAAATTCAATGTTGTCACCGAAAGCCGTATAGAGTTCTTGATAATAGTCCAAGTCCTTTGTTGCGAAGTGGCGTTTTTCTCCTGTGTTGCCAATCAATCGTTCAACTTCTGCAAGCTCATCATAAGTTGCAGCTCTCACGATAACTTCATTTTTTATCGCTTTTTTTACATTGCGCTTAGCATTGGAGTTATAGCTTTTGAGAAGCGATGCTTCGTCAGTGATTTCGGATAAATCCTTAATATATTGCCATTCTGCAACTGCATCTTGTTCTTCATAACCAACATGACGTCCATTATAAGTCAAGCCTAGCTTTTTCATCTCAGAAATAAAGGACTCATTAGCTTCTTCTAACGCTTGTCCCTTACTGTCAAAAACCATATAGTTTATGTCTGGCCGCACCTTCACTTCTAGGGCTTGATGATTTTTAGCATATTTTTTTAATTCTTGAATAAAATAATTAAAAATGACTTGGTCAAAGTTACCAATCGGTCCAAAATTAATTTCAAGCTTTGCACCGCCAGAAACAGAAATAGAAGTTATCAAAGCTGCCATCTTAATCTTATCATTGATTGTTACGGCTAGAAAATTAAGCTTGTACCCCCGCTTTGCCAGCATGTCTGCCATCTGCGGCGTTTGCAAAAAAGATGTTGTTTCTTCAGCTGCAAATGCTGTAAATTGTTCTTGAGAGATTTCTAAGAATTCCATTATTTTCTACCTAAAATAGTTTTAGCCATGCTTAAGATTTTATGCTTAAGTGGTTTTGGATAGTAAGTGAAATAACCCACCTTACGTACGACATAGCCTGAAAAATTTTGTTTAAAGTGTAGGACACCATCTGTGCCGTCAAAAGTACCGGCAATCCCAAAGAAATTATAGCTCTTTACACCCTTATTCAAAGTTTTTTTCATCACATAATGTTGGATAGCGAATGGTGCATATAATTTTTTAAACGCTTCATATGAACCACTGAACAAATAGATTGTCTCGCTGGCGCCGTAAATAAAGAGTGAACCAGCTAATATGATATCTTCACGACCATGCTCCGCAATAAACTCGCGCGCTTCTGCTAAACGAACTTTTTGAGTTTCAAGCTGATTTTCTAATTCCTTACGTTTGCCCTCTTTTTTAGTTTTTTCAATCTGACCTGTAAGTTTATCAATTTGAGTTACAATAGCCTTCTCATAATCAGCAAAGTTGATTTCTGCAACCAGAAACTCTGCTTTATCACCAAAAGTTTTATAAAGACTTTGGTAATAGGCTAAGTCATGATCATCATAACCACGACGTTCCGAAGTTTCAGAGGTAATTTTTTTGAACTTGTCTAGTTCTTCATAGGCCAAAGGGCGTACCCGAATACCGAACTGCTGTGTTTTCTTTACAGAATATTGCCCATCCTTAGTGTAAGATTTAAGCAATTTTTTGTCATCTGCAATTTCTGATAAATCTTTGATATAGTGCCAAGTTGACTCTCCACGTTGATTATAGCCTACTTCTAAACCTGTGTGATTATAGCCAAGCTCTTGCATGTCTGCGATAAATTTTTGATTTTCTGCTGTAAGTGGATGCCCTGAGCTGTCAAATTCTTGATAGTTTGTATTAGGAATAACCAAGAGTTCCATACCACCATGCTCTTTGACAAACTGGCGCAGTTCTTTATAGAAAAACTTTTCCACAGCCTCTTGATATTCTTGATAAATTGGACCATACTGGATTTCGTAATGCTTCCCTCCAGTCATACTTTTTGCCCCTAAAAGAGCGGCCATTTCTATTTTGTCGGATTGGACAGCCAAGAAAGTGACTTCCCAACCATTCGCCTTCATCAAGTCTGCCATTTCAGGAGTCTGTAAAAAACTTCCACGGCTTACGTTTTCATTGAACTGGGCAAAATCTTCAGCCGAAATTTCTCTTAATTTATAATTCAAAACATATCCTTACTTCTTTAATGATTTTATTTATTATAGCAAAAAAGGCCAGATATTTCAGCCTCTCTTTCTAAACAAAAGCGTTTTTTCCTTTTGCGCAAGTTGATCCTTGTCCTGAACTGCCACAAAAATAATAAGCGCTACAAAAACAAAAGTTGCTAGGAATAAAAGATAGTTTAGCAATGAAAAATCACGTATACCAAAGCTCGCCACATCCACAGTGTGAATAATATTTCTTAATAAATTTAAAGAAGCAGCGCTAAAAAAGAGCAAAACAATCCCAAAGTTTGATAAACCAGCATCACGAAAACGGCGTGCAAATAAGGCAAGTGTTGGTAGAAATAAGCCTAAAGCAATGAGGAAAATAATAAATAAAAGCAGCCAGCTCGCAAGAAAAGCATGTCCGAAAAATATATTCTCAAAGAGCTGAGTGCCCGAAAACAGCAGTGCCAAAACAGTGAAAAGAGCAACAATGCTAAGTTGAACCATCCAAAAGCTGAGACGACTACTCCTTCCTCTAAAAGATACATAGCCCACAAAATAATTCTTTATAGCTTGAAAAAATGATTCATGACCCATTTCTTGAATTTTAGGTGTTCTATAAACAGGTTGTGAAAACTCAGGCATACCAGCTTGTGACTTGGATGAGGGCAAAGCATTAAGAATAAGCATACTTAAAAAGCCACCAAAAGGTACTATAAGGATAAAAATCAGTTCCCAAGGTAAACCAGTATCACGTAAACGACGTACAGCTATGGCGCAAAAAGGAAGAGCAGCCACTAAGCTATAAAGCCCCCATAATCCAATGAAAAAATAGGAAAAAACAGACCAGATGTCTGGCAGCACATCATTTGATAACAGGTTAAATAATCCCGCTAAGATAAGTAAACACAGTGTTAAGACACCATGCCCCAACATAGCCAACCAATAGTCTTTTCGATTGGTTCTTTCTTTGAAAGAAATATACCCTAACCAAAATTTTTGATAAGATTGTTTGAAATCTCTGAAACTAAACATATTTTCCTCATTTCATTAGTAATCGTTTTGCTTGCGCTAAGGCTTCTACAGTTACATCATCCCCTGCTAACATTTTTGCAACTTCCTCAATCCGTTCTTCTAAGTGAAGTTTTCGAACTGTTGAAGTTGTGACATCATCTGTTGAAGCTTTTTCTATGTAAAATTGCGTGTCAGCAATAGCGACAACTTGAGGGAGGTGGGAAATCGCCAATACTTGCCCAGCTTGTGCAATCTTATATATTTTTTGCGCAATTGCCTGAGCAACGCGTCCTGATACACCTGTATCTACCTCATCAAAGACAATGGAAGTTTTATTTTCACGTCTTGAAAAACTAGATTTAATGGCCAGCATTAGACGGGACAGCTCTCCACCAGATGCTGTTTTTGCCAAAGGCTTGAATCCCTCTCCTGGATTGGTTTGAATATAAAATTCTACTTGCTCATTACCTCTGCTTGAGAATTTTCCACTCTCAAATTTCACAGAAAAGTCGGCTTTTTCCATGTAAAGATCAGCAAGCTCTTTTTTTATGTCTTCTTCAAGTTCTTTGGCTATAGCATGCCGCGCAGTATTGAGTTCTTCACTCGCTACCAAAAGTTCTGCTTGTGCTTCCTTAAGTGCTTCTTCTAGACTCTCACTGTCTTCTGTTCCTCCGGTCAAGTCTGACAGTTCGAGCTGTATCTTTTCCAAGCTTTGCAAAACATCAGAAAGTTCTGGACCGTATTTTTTGCGCAGCGTGTTTAAAGTTAGGATTCTTTCTTCAATTTGCAAAAGCTCTGTTGGATTGAACTCGACCATATCCATAGCTGTGGCTAACCTTGTAGACACTTCTTCAAGTAAATAATAAGCATCCATCGTTTTATCCGACAAATCTTGATAATCCTGATCGAATTCAGCAGCATGTTCTAACTCAGACATAGCTGTACGGATGCCACTCAGACTTGAAAAGTCACCTTCGTCATCGTCCAAAGCTAAATAAGCTGTATTCAGAGCATCTGCTATATTTTTAGCGTTGTTGAGCTTGGCTCTGCGTACTTGCAATTGCTCATCTTCTTTTAGGTCAATTTCCGCTGCTTCAATTTCTTCCACTTGAAATTGTAAAACTTCAATACGCTGCGCAAACTCCTGCTCATTTTTTTGGCGGGTTTCTAAAGCTTGTCGAATTTTTTTATAGTGTTCAAACTTAATCTGATACTCCGACTTGATTTGTTCAAATGTTTCATCTCCAAACTCATCAAGCAAACGGAGGTGATGCTTAGCATTCATTAATTCTTGATTGTCATGTTGACCATGAATATCAACCAAAAGCTCTCCTATTTCTCGTAATGTTGCAAGATTAACCATTTGCCCATTCACACGACAAACTGAACGGCCGTTAGCAAAAATATCCCGACGCAAAATAAGTTCACTGCTGCTTTCAAGACCTAAATCTTCAAGTCTCCGCTCAAGTTCTTTGTTTTCCTCTGCAAAAAATAGCCCCTCAATCTCGGCCTTATCTTTACCTGTACGGACAAAGTCACTCGAACTACGCCCGCCAAGTAAAAGCCCCATTGCATCAATGATAATAGACTTCCCAGCTCCAGTTTCACCTGTCAAAATCGTCATTCCATTTTCAAAAGAGATATGAATTTCTTCGATAATTGCAAAGTTTTTGATAGAAATTTCTTGTAGCATACCGTTTCCTTTTATAAACTTAATTCGTCATAAATTGTATTCGCTTGCCGTCTTGTTTCACAGATAATCAAAATACTGTCGTCATCCGTCATAATTGAAAATATTTTTTTATTGTAACGGTTGATTAGACTCTTTTTAATGACGCTGGTTGTTCCAGGTTTAGCCGTGATTGAAATCATGTTTTCATGCATTTTCAATTCAAGAATCGCCTCATTGGCCAGTTCTTTATGCAAGAGATCTTTTTGTTTTTCGTCATGCTGGTGTGGCAAAGCATAACGATAGCCTCCTTGACTTCCTGGGATTTTGATGAGAGCTAAGGACTTAATATCCCGTGAAACTGTCGCCTGAGTCACATCGATATCATTTTCCAAAAGCTCCTGTACAAGTTCATCTTGAGTTTGCACTTCTTTTGCGGTAATGAGTTTTGAAATAAAATCAAGTCGTTCTTCTCTTCTCATGTCAATGTTTCCTTTTCTGTTTTTAGTACAGCTTCAATATCAATATGAGACGCGACTGTAGCTGCCTTTTCTTTTTTCAAATGCACTAAAAATTCAACATTCCCTGCCCCTCCTTTGATGGGAGAAAAGGTTAAGTGTTTTACTGAAAATCCAGTACTCAGCGCTGTATTTATGACTTTTTCGATCGTCCACTTGTGTATTTTCGGATCCTTAATGATTCCATTTTTCCCCACTTGATTACGCCCAGCCTCAAACTGTGGTTTAATCAAAGCAGCAACGTCTCCCTCTTCTGCCAAAATATCAAACAAGGGAGGTAAAATCAAGTCAAGAGAGATGAAGCTAACATCAATTGAGGCGAATTCTGGTTGTCCTTGTGTAAAATCTTCTAAAACAGCCTTGCGAAAGTTAAACTGTTCCATCACCACAACACGACTATCTTTACGAAGTTTCCATGCGAGCTGGTTGGTTCCAACATCCAAGGCATAGACACGCTTAGCACCATTTTGAAGCATAACATCCGTAAAACCTCCTGTTGAGGCACCAATATCCAAGCAAGTTTTTTCTTCCACAGAAAGGTAAAACTCTTGCAGAGCTTTTTCTAACTTCAGACCACCACGACTCACATACTTTAGCTTTTCTCCTTTGAGCCTTAGTTCTGTACTGTCTTCAATCTTTTGTCCTGGCTTATCAAAGCGCTCACCTGATTTAGCATCCACCACTAAGCCAGCCATAACACCACGTTTGGCCTGCTCCCTCGTTTCAAATAAACCTTGATTTGCTGCTAAAACATCTACTCTTTCTTTCATTTTATTTCTAGACTTTCTATAATTTCGATAATTTCAGCACTTGATGCAACCTGTGCCAAGTCATCTTTTACAGTTTTCAGCAATCGCTTTAAAGCTTCCTGTGCACCTTGTAAACCAAGTAGGGCAACATAGGTTGACTTTTCTTCCACTTGATCTTTTCCTGGTGTTTTGCCGATTTCTTCAAATGTTCCTGTCACATCAAGAATGTCATCCCGTATCTGGAAAGCCAATCCCAAATTTTGTCCAATCTCTCGTAACTTTGCCATAACATCTTCTGGTTGTTCAGCAATAATTCCAGCCGCTACAAAAGGGAAAGCCAACATTCTTCCTGTTTTCAAATGATGGATGTTTTTAACGTGCTCCGTGGATAAGGTTTTTCTCTCAGCATCCATATCTAAAATTTGTCCAGCGACCATCCCCAAAGAACCACTTGCATAAGATAGCTCTTTCACTAAGTCTACAACTATTGGTGCAGAAAAAGATGACTTTGCCAGTATATAGTAAGGGTCCAAAAAAAGCGAATCTCCTGCCAAGATTGCTGTTGCTTCATCAAATTTTTTGTGATTCGTCAGCTGTCCCCGACGGTAATCATCATTGTCCATGGCCGGAAGGTCGTCATGAATCAAACTGCCCGTATGAATCATTTCTACAGCAGCAGCAACTTGATAGTGCGCTGTTTCAAGTGGAATCCCAAAAGCTTTAAGCATCTGCAAGAACAAAAGGGGACGAATTCTTTTTCCACCTGCTGTAAGTGAATAAACTATTGAAGCTGCCAAGTGTTGAGGAATTTCAGCTTTTTCATAAAATTTTGTGAGCTCTTTCTCAAGCATTTTCATATTGATAACCATTTCTTATATTATCCCATTTCAAAGAAATAATGTCCAATAGAAAATCGCGTGCTCTGCAGCTGAAAAAGTTCCTTTGAGTGAAAAACATTCTCTGTAAGAAAGAGACTAAAAAATTCTATTTTATCCAAAATTGTACAAAATAGAATCTTATGCTTGAGCGATTTTCTCTTTATATTTTTATGACTTATTGCCTTTTCTCAACAGAAATCTGAAACAAAAGTCGAAAGTTAATGGATTTAAAACAAAACGCAAAAAAGCTTAACCAATCTATTCTTGTACTTAGGGTTAAGCCTTCTCTATTTTTAAGGATTTTGCCATAGCCTATGAACTTATTTTTTAGACTTTCGAATCCTTTTTGTTGCTCTTATCTGCATCTGTCTCCCTTTTTTATATTTTGGTGGGGAAACAACGATTTTTTCCTATTTGCTTACTTATTTCTATCACAGTAAAGCCAGGTTTTAATGACGTTCTCTGTTAAAGCCTTGATGTTTTTTAAGGTTACTTCTTTGTCCATTGCTTCTTCCAAAGAAAGTACTGCGCGCTGAATACTGTAACTTGCCAGCAGTACTCGGTTCATTTCTCCTAGCTCATCTGCTAAAGCCCCACAAAAAGCAAGCGTCGGTACATTGTATTTTTCTCCCAGCTTTGCCATTCCGAAAGGAACCTTTCCCTTTGCAGTCTGAAAGTCCATCCGTCCCTCGCCCGTGATAATCAAGTCTGCATTTTTAATACTGTCTTCAATTTTTAGAAGCTGAGCAATTTTAGAAAATCCTGACTCTAGTCTTCCACCTAGTAAGATAATAGCTGCACCTGTTCCTGGTATCTCTTGCAGGTCAATATTTCGTTCTTGTTTTATTTTTTGAGCAAAATTCTGTGCAGCCAAGTCTTGGGCTTCAAGAATTTCAGAATTTCCTCCTTTTTGCCTGCCGAAGAATTTTGCATAACCTTTTGGTCCTGCATAAACATTAGTGACATCAGCTAAACCCGTGATTTTTATATCTGAAAAGTCTTCGCCTTCTAGGGCCTGCAAAAGACCCAAGCCACCATCAGAACTTCCTGTACCTCCAAGACTGAGTATAATTTCAGTTGCCCCTCTCTTTTTAGCATCTAAAAACAAGGCGCCAAGTCCAAAAGTTGTTGCCTTTTGAACCGTTTCTTCACTGGGTATAACTTTATCAATTCCTACCACTTCGGCTGCCTCAATAAAAGCCAGCTCCCCATCAATCAATAGATAGGAAGCCTGCAAGGGACGTTGTAATAAATCAACTGTTTCAACATTGATATAATGTCCACCCAAGCCAGTTTTTACTGCCGAAAGACTTCCTTCTCCACCGTCAGCAATTTCAAAAGTTTCAACTTTTATCTCGGGAGAGAACGACAGAATCGCAGTCTTTACTGCCTGATTTAGCTCTACACTTGTGGCAGAGCCTTTAAAAGAATCTATCGCTACTACGACTTTCATATTTTTCTCTCTTTCGCGGCCTTGTATTGTCATCATAGTGAAGGAAAAACTATTTTTACTCTCCTTGAGTCGTTTCTAATTATAATACAAAATATTGTTACTTGAACAAGCCTTATTCTCCTAAAAAGTCAGTTTCTGAGCCGTCCTTGCCAACAATCTTCACCAAAGTTTTTTCCGCTTCATTTAGGGTTGCTTTAAGTTTTTCAGAGAGAAGCATTCCCTTTTGAAATTCAGAGATGGCATCTTCTAAAGCCACATCTCCACTCTCTAGTTTTTTGACAATTGTTTCAAGTTCTACTAAATTTTCTTCAAATTTTGCTTCTTTTTTTGTAGCCATACTTATCCTCTATTTTATTTCTGCACGAACTGTACCGTCGCTCAACTCAAGATTGACTTGATCACCAGTTTGAACATCATTGACGCTTTTAATAATTTTACCACTGTGTGTGGTGACAAGCGAAAATCCACGTGCTTTGATTTTGCTGATATCCATCAAGAGGAGAGCTTGCACCAAATTATCCACTTGATTTTTCTTTTGCTCATAAAGTTTTGCAAAAGCAGGAGTGAGTCTACCAGCCAATAATTCATAGCGATGTTTCTCCCGATAAATTTTGTTTTCAGTCAAATTTTGTAAACGGCTGGTCAAATGGTCAATCTTCTGAATATGCCCGTCATAGAGACGCTCAGGCTGCCGAAAAACTACTGAATTGGCCAGTTTTTCCACCCGCTCTCTCTGTGTCTGGATAAGGTGAGTGACACGGTTGCGCATACGGAGCTCTTGATCATCTGCCCAAGCTAACAAATCCAGCTTTGTATTAGGAGTTGCTAGTTCGGCTGCTGCTGTTGGTGTTGCTGCGCGTCGATCGGCAACGAAATCAGCTAAAGTCGTATCAGTTTCATGTCCCACTGAGGAGATAACTGGGATACGAGATTCAAAAATAGCACGTACAACAATTTCTTCATTAAAAGCCCATAAATCTTCAATGGAGCCACCACCTCGTCCAATGATGAGTATGTCAACGTCCGCACGTTCATTCACAGCTTCAATATTTGCTGCTATTTCTTCCGCAGCTCCTGCGCCCTGAACCTTTGTTGGATAAAGTAAAATCTGACTCATTGGAAAACGACGGTTAACTGTTGTGATGATGTCTCTTATAACAGCACCAGACGGGCTAGTAACCACTGCAATTTTTTTAGAAAAAAGTGGCAGTTCTTGCTTCCACTGTGGATTGAATAAACCTTCTGCTGTTAATTTTTTTTTCAGCTGTTCGAACTTCACAGCCAAAGCACCAATACCATCTGGAACAATATTTTCAATATTGATAGAATAAGAACCTGAGGGGGCATAGAGGCTGATACGACCAGTCACAAGGACTTTCATCCCATCTTCCAGTTTAAAATCGAGTTTTTTAAACTGTCCCGCCCACATAGTTGCCTGTATTACAGCTTTTTCATCTTTAATTGCAAAATACTGATGACTGGGACGTTGACGAAAATTTGAAATCTCTCCTGTCAAGTAAACACGTTCCAAATAAGGATCACGATCAAACTTTGCTTTCAAGTATTTGGTGAGAACTGATACTGTTAAATACTCTGTCATATTTTTATTCTTTCTAGATGTGCTTAATTTATCCTAGACTTCATTATTTCATCGAAGTTTCTGCTGCACGTATAGTTTGTTCCATCAGCATAGTGATTGTCATCGGTCCAACTCCACCGGGAACTGGGGTCAATAAGCCCGCAACCTCTTTTACCTGCTCAAAATCAACATCACCATGAAGTTTACCGTTTTCATCACGATTCATTCCCACA
This sequence comes from Lactococcus garvieae, assembly GCF_016758115.1. Taxonomy (GTDB): domain Bacteria; phylum Bacillota; class Bacilli; order Lactobacillales; family Streptococcaceae; genus Lactococcus; species Lactococcus muris. Next base: position 6,445 of record NZ_WIVG01000004.1, on the reverse strand, counting down.
TCAATGACAACTGCACCTGCTTTTACATCTTCCGCCTTGATAAAACGGTCTTGCCCAATAGCCACGACTAAAATATCTGCCGAACGTGTCAGTTCAGAAAGATTTTCCGTACGTGAATGCGCAATCGTTACTGTTGCATTCGCCATCATCAGCAGCTGAGCCATTGGCTTCCCAACAATGTTTGACCGACCAATGACAACTGCTTTTTTGCCTGAGAGTTCCACGCCATAAGCTCGGAACATCTCCATAATGCCTGCTGGTGTTGAAGGAAGCATCAAGGGACTGCCGCTCCACAGCTTACCCATGTTAATAGGATGAAAGCCATCAACATCTTTTTCAGGTGATATTGCGAGCAAAACCTTTTCTTCCGAGATATGTGGAGGGAGTGGCAGCTGTACAAGAAGCCCGTGCCAAGAAATGTCGTTATTATAGCTTTCAATCAAATCTAGTAACTCCGCTTCAGAAGTTGTGTCTGGTAAACGAACAATTTCAGACTTAAGACCAAGTTTGGCAGCTACACGCTCTTTATTTCGAACATAAACTTGGCTTGCTGGATTTTCCCCAAGCAAAATAACAGCAAGACCTGGCTGAATGCCCTTTTCTTTCAGTTTGTCAACTCTATTTTTAAGTTTTTCTTGCATTGTTTCTGCAAGAGCTTTTCCATCAATAATTTTCATACTTTTATTTTAGAAAAAAATAGGACAAAAACCCTGTAAACAAGCGCTATAACAGCTTTTTCAAGATTTCTTTCATCCCCCTAATTTCCTCTTTTTTCCTCCCTTTTCTGATACTTTTGGTTACTTTCAAAAGTCAAGTGCGTTCAGTTTAGCTTTCAAATCATTTTGCATATTTTGGGTCACATGGCTATACACCTGTAAAATCATTTTTTCATCCGAATACCCTACTCGCTCCATAATCGCCTTAATTGGTACATTCATTTCAACCAATAAGGAGATATGAGAATGCCTTAACATGTGTAAGTGATAATTTCTGCCAGGGTCTTCTCTACCAAGTTTTTCAAAGCAGATTTTCTTAAGATAATGAGAAAGCTCATTTTTACTATAAATATGACCTCTTTCATCCACAAAAACAAACTCCTTATCATAACATTCTGTAAGAAAGTGCGTAAGTATTTCTAGACATCTTTCATTTAATGAAATTGTTCTATAAGAATGGGCTGTTTTAGGCAAAAGGAGCTGTCTTGCATTTGCCTCATAGCCATGAAGATTCAAGGTGTGCGCAACTGTTAAAGTCGACGCTTCAAAATGAATGTCTTCCCAGCTTAAAGCCAACAATTCTCCTGTACGTAAGCCCGTTAAGAACATAAACTCTAAAATAGCCGTTTTCCTATAACATTTGGAAAGGCTATAGCCATAATCAAGAATAAGACGCATTTCCCGTTGATCCAAAAAGTCATTTTGCTTTTTCTTTATGTCTTCTAAAGTCCTTCTTACTTTAGGTAGAACCACCTGCGACATGGGATTATGCTCTATATAGCCAACATTTTGAGCATAAGTAAACAGAAGATTATAATAAGTTCGCCTCAACACTCGCGTTGTTGGCGCTAAATTCAAACCTAGTATGAATTGCTGAATTTCATTGCCCTTAATNTGAGCATAAGTAAACAGAAGATTATAATAAGTTCGCCTCAACACTCGCGTTGTTGGCGCTAAATTCAAACCTAGTATGAATTGCTGAATTTCATTGCCCTTAATTTCTGAGATTTTTCTCCTTCCAAAATTGTCTAAAAACTTTCGGAAAGCCCACGTTTCCGTATAGACAGAAGAAGCTTTTAATTCTTCATCCTGAATCTTTCGCTAGTCCTCAAAAACTTTTTGCACGCTAGGGACTTCTTTAAAACTTCCCTGACGGAGCTTTTCCTCTATTTTTAAAGTCAGCCTATTTTTAGCTTCTGCTTGCGCAACTCGACTCTTTGAATTTAAAGTCACTGTCACTTGACGCCATTTATCTTGTGTCTTATCAAAAAATTTTTCAAAATAGCGATACTTTCCATTGTCTAATTTTTTATAAAACATTGTTCCCCCTCGTTGACCAAGCAAGAGAGAAGTTATAAATCTTATTATAACATTTCTCTCTGCTTTTCTCCCCTACTTATCCAATAATCATAAAATCCTGCATAGCTTACCATAGTATCCCTTCTCGGTCCAACCACATATTTGCCATATTCTGGATCTCTCCTCATTTGGCTAATATAATTCTGTACTGTCTTCGGTTCGTACTCAAAAATATTTGCCAATTTATGTGCTGTACACAAATCTATAAAACGTTCCTCCATAGTCCCCTCCTTACGATACAAAAAAATAAGGACAAGATTGCTCTTGTCCTTATGATAACGATAACGATTTTATTCTTAGTTCTTCATTTACTTTGTTATATTTCTTTCCTTACAAGTTCCCCTCCTTATCTCTTTCTACACGAAATTTCTCCACAATGTCTTCCCTACGATAAGCTATTGCGGCTCCTGTATAATTGAAATGTTTATCCAGTTCCAATAGAAACAAAATCAAATTCAAGAGTCACAGACCTTTCAGGTACATCTGAACAATATAAACTCACAAATCGATGTCCTGTCAATCTATAAACAATCATATAGTCGTCCAATTTCAATTGATATGATTTTCCATTTATCCAATGCATAGAACCTAACTGCCTAGCTTTCCGTAAAATGATATTTATCGGAAGACCGTGTTTTTCTAGTTCCTTCACATACTCCCTCACATAACGTATACAGTTATCTAAGAAATTTAAAAAGACTTCCAAACGCTGACTGTATCTTTTATCATCAGCTCCTCCAAGATAAAAAGACTTGCCTTATCATGACAAATCTTTATTAATCTATACAACTATTTCCACAAAATTATTGGAAATAATAATGTAAAAAAGTAAAGCAATCATTTTTAAATAACACACCATCTTTTTTATCTTCCTCATTTCATCACTTTTTTAGGTGGTATGGCAATACTTGTAATACTGCTGTCCCATGTGCGGTTCATTTTCTGCACAATTTGTACACCGCCCACATTTTGTTCATAAGTGCTAAAGCTATTGCCTTTTACACTACTGATGCCCCCTGCATGTCCATGTGGGTTCTCACTGGCTGAACCTGCCATTGATTGGTAATGGGATTGACCTTCTACGAGGACTTTATTTATGATTTCCTCTTTTAATGCTTTCGAGTAAACTCTATTTTTCTCTTTATATACAATGTCTATACCGTACTTCTCTATCAACTTTAACATATAATTAATATTGGATTTTTGGATATCAAAGTCTTGTGCAAGTTTACTCAAGCTACGGCCTTTTTTTCTGAGTGTATAGAGTTGGAGTTTATCCTTATAAGTTAATTTCATAGAAAAACACCCCTAAATGTTAGATTTTCTCTGTCTAACTTTTGGGGGCAGTACACTCCTAAGACTTCTTTTTTCACTCAAAGATACAAAGTAACACAATATACTGATTTTACAAAAATACACAAAGTAAAAGATTGCTAAACAGGTCAAAAAGCCATTAAAAAGTTAAAGGAAAAGACCTACAAAAGTAAGCCTTCATTAAAATAAATTATCTAAATCTATTTGTTCTTTTCTAATTATGAAATTAAGCTGTTCAATCAATTCATCTATGCCTTGACTTGCAAGAAGAATACCCTTAGCATTCATAAAGCCATAATGGTGATACGCTTTATTTCTAAACTTACTAACCGAGCTAAAATCAATCGGATTTCCTTGATACTTTGTTTGAACTTCTTCACTCAATTTTTTACTATCAAGCTGTTCTCCAATTTGACCCAGAAGCAATGCGATAGACTCTACAACCATATCATCATTAGCTGATATATTATATCTTTGCGCACGAGCCAAACGCTCTTTTACTTCGCCAGCATAATAAACCATTGTTTTTAAATATTGAATATCAACTTCTCGCTCACTTTGATTTCTCAAGCAATTAACCTCTTTTCTTTTTGGAAAGCTTTTTCATACATATATCTTCCAATAGGTGTTTTTGCTTCTGAAAGTTGAACAATAGGAACAAGGTCTACTGCTTTACCCATAGCTTCCTCTAATTCTGCTTCAATTTCAAATATTTTGAAATAAGATAAAGTTTCATTACTTGAAAAGGCGAGGTCAATGTCACTGTCTTCTTTTGCTTTACCTCGTGCATAGGAGCCAAACAAATAAACTTCTTTTAAATTATATTTTTTTGCAATGGGTACGACTTTTTTTGTAATTTCTTCAATAGTTAAAATCATGTGGACTCCTTTCAAGCAACCTTTCTTTATACTCAGTATATCACAAAATAAGAAAAGAACAATCCAATCCCCCCAATAACGCATATAAAAACCTACAAAGTAAAAAATTGCTGAACAATTAAAGTTCAGCAACCCTTTATTTTATAAATTTTATTTCTATATCACTTGGCTATGAAGACTTTAATTGTTGCGCCAATTCTTGATCTCGAGCTACCACCTCTGATATTTTAGCCCTAATCTCACGCTCAAGACTTTTAAACTTTTCACTCATTTGTTGCACTTGACTGATTTTATGTTGGTAGATTTGTGTAGGAAAGTCCACAATATTTTCATGGGTAAATCCTCCCATTTCAAGCGCTTCATAAACTTCCCAATCCTCAAGAGAATCTCCTAATTCTCGTGCTTTCCGCACTGTTTCTTCCCATAATTTCTCTTGTTCTTTAATCCCATCTTGATAGAGTTTCACAAGGTCCATCATAGAGACATCAAAATCAATACTGGCTATAGACACAACGGAGAGAGCTTGGGCAGAATCTAGATATATTTTTTCATTCGAAGATAAGCCTGAACCACTGGCCGCAAACTTTTTCCTCAACTTCTCTAAAGTTCTAAGCTGGCTACTCATCTGATATTGGATGTAAGTTTGTTTTAGCTTGCGAAATTCTTCCAAAGACTCTTTAGTAACCTTCAATTCTCCTTTAGCAAAGCGATAGCCCCCCCCACATATGTTGTGCCATTATATCTACCTCACTTGAATCAACGAAGATTAAAGTGCCCACGTGGAAGGGATTGACTTGCCCAACAAGAATTCTATAGCCAATGGGAACAATATCTTTTTCATCTACAAAGTTAAAAATGCGTTCCTTAAGCTGCGCTACTCTTGCCCGTTGACCCAAACTCATCATTGAGTAGGCATTAGGGCCTTGGTAAACAAAGGCGCCGTGGATTCTGTCAACTTTTTCTTGAGAGTCTAAAGCACCCAGTGCATACTGAATATTACTTGAAGCTTGAGAGTGACCATAGGCATCAAACATGGCATTAGGATACTTATCCATTGCTCTATTTAGAGTTTGAGCTGTTGACTTCATTTGTCTTGTTGAGGGAAGTACAGCTTGCGGATGTTTAAAAGACTCCATCACATTTCCTAGAATTTGTTTATTATTATCCCACCAATCTCGTTTTACCTCGCCAGGATTTTGAAGAGTTTTATCAATACCTGTAGAACCTTGGTTAAGAAAAGTTACGTTTTTAACGTCTTCTGGTTTTTGAGTTTTAGGGTTACCGTCTGTAACAATGTAAGTTTGTTCGCCTGTTTTTTGGTTGTTTATGACTTCGGAGACATAGCCTACTTTTGTTTTTCTCCCATCAATATAGACAGGCTCCCCAACTTTGTAATCATCATATTCTTTTTTACCAATTTCCACTCTCTCTTTATCCGAATAATTAAGCATTATTATCCCCTTTTTGCAAAAGTTCCTCCATATCAACTGAACCACCACCAGAACTATTACTTAAGGTACCATTGTTTTCTTTTTCTAACGTCACACGAATGTACAGCTTGTCATCATTATTGATGATTAACTTGAGCATAATTCCCCCCATAGGATTATGTTCAACACTTTTATAATCTACTTCATATGATTTAATGATACCTTCTGGTGTTAAAGCTTTAGGGTCTGCCTGTTCTAAAGTATCTACATACACTTTTTTAGCCTCATCACTCTTTACCACACGTATCATTTCATTATGAAACTGTTTCTTATCCATATAAAATTTCCCTCCAATACCTAGAATAATAAGAAGAATTGCAGCAAGCAAAATACCCATTGACACTAAGGCATTCTTTTTCATATCTATACCTCTCCAAAATAGAAGATTACATTACGACAAAAAGTTTGTTCTTTTTATCACACTCTTATTTTATCATTCTATTTTCTATACTGTCAATAAATTTAAAGATTTCAAAATCAAATAAACAGTCAGCACAGACTGATTAAAAAATCTACAAAGTAAAAAATTGCTAAACAGTTAAAGCTCAGCAATCCTTTATTTTATAAATTTTATTCGTACACATACTTCTTTCACTGCTTGGTTAATTTTTTAGTTAGTCTGTACTTCTGAAAGCTTTTCTCCTCTTATTTAGGCTCTGTCAACTCTGCGGTGGTACTCGCTAAAAAA